>JAFYEZ010000034.1 GCA_017544005.1 Bacteroidales bacterium | reverse complement strand
TTTGAGGGCCGTGTCCTGGATGCATGCCTGCAGCTGCTGTTTGCCCATCATCGCGTCATAGACGCTGTTGTTTTCCCTTGCGGCGCGCCCCAGGCCGCTCGTGGTATTTCCCTGGGGGTCCAGGTCCACCATCAGGACCTTCTTCCCCATCTCCGCCAGCTCGGCGGACAGATTCACCGCGGTGGTCGTTTTCCCGACGCCGCCCTTCTGATTCGTGATTGCAATGATCTTTGCCATTCTGCCTTCTCCGTTCCGATCAAAAAGGACATAAAAATACCTGTATATTATACCGGTTTCGCACCCTCTTGTAAAGTTTCTCCCCCGCGCAGGAAAACAGCCGGAAACACAGAAAAACAGCGGCCTCTCGGCCGCTGCGCTTATCTTTTGCCCTCCGGGCGCCGATTGTTTTTATTCGATTTCTTCTCCGTTCTCGATGGCGGTGATCATGTCGATCCTTCTCTGGTGCCGTCCGCCTTCAAACTCGGCGGTCAGCCAGTGCTGTGCGATCATCTTGGCCAGGTCGATGCCGACCACCCGCGCGCCCATGGTCAGGATATTGCTGTTGTTGTGCCGTTTGCTCAGCTCCGCGCTGTACACGTCGCTGCAGGTGCATACGCGGATCCCCTTCACCTTGCTGGCCGCGATGCCGATGCCGACGCCGGTCCCGCAGATCAGGATCCCCCTGTCGCATTCCCCGCTGGCCACGGCCTTCGCCGCGCGATAGCCGAACACGGGATAGTCGTCCCCGCTCACGGTCTCGTTGTTGCCGAAATCCTTCCAGGTCAGTCCCATTTCGTCCAGCATCTTTTTGATCTCGTTCTTCAGCGCGACGCCGGTATGGTCACAGGCCAGTGCGATCATCTGTCCCATCTCCTTTGTTCTCTTACATATAAATTATACTGCATCCGCCCCTCCGTTTCAAGAACGGCAGGCAGGAAAAAAAGGAAGCGGCTTCCCGCTTCCTTCGGTTCTCTTACACCAGCCGGATCCCGGCGTCCTTCTGCTCCTTGTCGTAGCGCTTGAGCAGGCCGTGGATGCGGTCGTAGGGGTTCAGCATCTTCGCCAGGGATCTGTCGTGGTTCAGCGTCGCGATGATGTAGGAGATATACTTGCTCATGTCCGCTTCCACGAACCATTCCGACTGCCTCAGCTCCGGCATACGGTAGGTCAGGTTGGTGGAGATCACCCGGTCGATGATCCCTTCCTTGTATGCCTGGTTGTAGGTCTCCAGGCCGTTGGTAAACAGCGCGAAGGTCGCGGCCGCGAAGATCCGGTTGGCCTTGCGCTTTTTCAGCTCCCTCGCCAGCTCGATCACGCTCTCGCCGCTGGAGATGATGTCGTCCGCCACAAATACGTCCTTGCCCTCCACGCTTTCGCCCAGGTATTCATGGGCCACGATGGGGTTGCGGCCGTTTACGATCCGCGTATAGTCCCTCCGCTTGTAGAAGAGGCCCATGCTCAGCCCCAGAACGGACGCGTAGAAAATATTCCGGTCGATGGCGCCCTCGTCGGGAGATACGATCATCATGTGATCCTTGTCGATCCGCAGGGTCTTGTCATTCCTCAGCAGTGCCTTGAAGATCTGGTAACTCGGCATGATGCTTTCAAAGCCGGCCGCGGGGATCGCGTTCTGTACGCGGGGATCGTGCGCGTCAAAGGTGATGATGTTGCTCACGCCCATGCGTTCCAGGTCCTGCAGCGCCATGGCGCAGTCCAGGCTCTCGCGGGAGGAGCGGCGGTGCTGCCTGCCCTCGTAGA
>JAFYEZ010000033.1 GCA_017544005.1 Bacteroidales bacterium | reverse complement strand
TCATCTCGCAGTCAATCTGTGTGAACTCGGGCTGGCGGTCGGCGCGCAGGTCCTCGTCGCGGAAGCAGCGCACAATCTGGAAGTAGCGGTCGTAGCCCGCCACCATAAGCATCTGCTTGAAGGTCTGGGGGCTCTGGGGCAGTGCGTAGAACTCGCCCGGGTTCATGCGGCTGGGCACTACAAAATCGCGGGCGCCCTCTGGGGTAGATTTGATCAGGTACGGGGTCTCGATCTCCATAAAACCCTGTGCATCAAGATAGTTGCGCACTTCATGAGCTAGTTTGTGGCGGAGCAAGAGGGCGTTCTTCAGGGGATTGCGCCGCAAGTCCAGATAACGGTATTTGGCGCGGAGTTCCTCGCCACCGTCGCTGTTGTCCTCTATGGTGAAGGGTGGGGTGGCGGAAAGGTTAAGGATATTGATTTCGGAGAGGATGATTTCTATGTCTCCGGTCTCTATCTTGGCGTTCTTGCTTTGGCGCTCGGCCACTTTGCCGACGGCTTGGATAACCGCTTCGCGGCCAAGTTTGCCAAGGGCCTCTTTCACGGCATCGCTGGAGGCGTCATCTACCACTAGCTGCGTGATGCCGTAACGGTCGCGCAGGTCAATGAAGCTCATACCGCCCATTTTGCGGATTCGCTGTACCCAGCCGGCAAGGGTTACCTGCCTGCCGGCGTCGGAAAGCCGCAACTGTCCACAAGTGTGTGTTCTGTACATATTGTAATTAATTGGTTATACGTTAAAGAGGAAGTGCATTATGTCGCCGTCCTGCACCACATACTCCTTGCCCTCGCTCCCCAGTTTTCCTGCGGCACGGCAGGCAGATTCGCTGCCCAGGGCTACGAAATCGTCGTATTTGATGACCTCGGCGCGGATGAAGCCCTTCTCAAAATCGGTGTGGATGACTCCCGCCGCCTTGGGGGCCTTGTCGCCCTTGCGGATGGTCCAGGCGCGCACTTCCGGCTCGCCCACGGTGAAATAGGTCTGAAGGCCCAGCAGGTCGTAGGCGGCCTGGATCAGGCGCTCCACGCCGCTGCGTTCCAGCCCTATCTCAGAGAGGAACATCTGCCGCTCGTCCCAGGTCTCCAGTTCTGCGATTTCGCTCTCTATCTTGGCGGCGATGACCATCATTCCGGCGTCTTCGTTCTTGATGGCTTCGGCCACCGCGGCGGTGTGCCGGTTGCCTTGTGCGGCAGAGTTTTCATCGACATTGCAGACATAGAGCACCGGTTTGCAGGTGAGTAGGCAGAACTCTTTTGCCATCCGCTCTTCGTCGGGATTCTCCGGAATCACTTCGCGGGCGTTGCGCCCCTGCTCCAGCACGGCTTTGTACTTTTCCAGCATTTCCACAGCCTTCTTGGCGGTTTTGTCCCCGCCCACACTGGCCTGCTTGCGGACCTTCTCCAGACGGTTGTTTACAGTCTCAAGGTCCTTGATCTGGAGCTCCAGATCCACGACCTCCTTGTCGCGGACAGGGTCCACGCTGCCGTCCACGTGGGTTATGTTGTCGTCTTCAAAGCAGCGCAGCACGTGCAGTATGGCGTCCGTTTCGCGGATATTGGCCAGGAACTGGTTGCCTAGGCCCTCACCGCGGCTGGCGCCTTTCACCAGGCCGGCGATGTCCACAATCTCCACCGTGGCCGGCACAACCCGGCGGGGATGAACCAGGTTTTCCAACACGCCGAGCCGTCCGTCAGGGACATTACAACTGCCGATATTGGGTTCAATTGTGCAAAACGGAAAATTTGCGCTCTGCGCCTTGGAAGAGCTGATACAGTTGAAAAGTGTTGACTTGCCCACATTTGGCAGTCCTACGATTCCACATTTGAGTGACATCCGGTCTTTTTTTT
>JAFYEZ010000032.1 GCA_017544005.1 Bacteroidales bacterium | reverse complement strand
TTTCGAAGAGGGTGTGGTGGTAGGTGTCGTGGCCGCCCTCCTCCAGGTCATTATGTTTACCGCTGACTCTGAGGCATTTCTGCGTATCCGTCGCCCGGTTGTATTTCGCCGGCGCATTGCCGAGGAACCAGTCCTTGAACTGGTTCATGCCTGCGTTGGTGAACATGAGGGTGGGGTCGTTCTTGACCACGACCGGCGCGGACGGGACCACGGTGTGTCCCTTGGAACGGAAAAACTCCAGGAAAGTCCTGCGGATTTCTTTGGATGTCATAACTCTTTGCACGATGTTTGTAGATAGAAACAAAAGACAAAATTACGTCTTTTTATGCAAAATTCGTACTTTTGTAAGATTATTGTTCTATGGCCCGCCGCAAACGTTATATCATCAATCCCGACACCCTTTCGTACGAGGTGGCGCGGGAATCTGTCGGCCACAAGTTGCTCAAGACGGCCCTCTGGCTGGGCATCGGGCTGGTCTGCTTCTTTTTCTACGGCTGGCTCTACACCCACGTGTTTGGATTGCCGCTTCCCAAGACCTACGCGCTCGAGCGGCGGAACGCGGAACTGGTTTCCAGTTTCCGGACCCTGGACGAGCGGCTGGACGAGCAGAGCGACGTGCTCTACGATATCCAGATGCGGGACAATTCGGTGTACCGGCCCATCTTTGGAATGGAGCAGATTCCGGCCGATATCCGCAACGCCGGATTCGGCGGCGTGGACCGCTACTCTTACCTGCAGGATTACGAGAATTCCTCTCTCCTGATCTCCTCGGCCATGAAGATGGACGTCCTCTCCAAGAAAGCCTTCGTGCAGAGCAAATCCTTTGATGAAGTTTCGCTTCTGGCCCGCCGCGCCGGCGACATGGCCACCTGCGTGCCCAATATCAACCCGGTGGATATGTCGGGTGCGGGCGTCCGCATCGCGAGCCCCTTCGGCTACCGCTTCCACCCGGTCTATCACCGCCCCATCCTGCACCGGGGCATCGACATCACCGGTCCTTCCGGCTATCCGATCTTTGCGACGGGTGACGGGGTCGTGGAGTCGGTGACGGTGAGCTTCTACGGCTACGGAAACTGTGTGGTGATCGATCACGGCTTCGGCTACAAGACGCGTTACGCCCACCTGCGTTCCGCCCTCGTGGCCCCCGGCCAGAAGGTTTCGCGCGGCGATCAGATCGCCCGCATGGGCAATTCCGGCCTCTCGACGGGTACGCACCTCCACTATGAAGTCATCTACCGCGGCAATCCGGTGAACCCGTGGAACTACCTGACGGACGACCTCTCCGTAGAAGAGTATTCGGAACTGGTCCGTCCGGCGGACAAGTAGGAGGGAGGAGGCATGCGAAAACTGGAATTCGACGCCAAGGAACTGAAGGTCCGCATCAGCCGCGTCTCGGTGGCGCGGGTGATTGGGAATATCTTCAAATACCTCTTTCTCAGCGTACTGCTGGCTGTTCTCTATTATCTGGTCTTTGCCCTGGTCCATGATACCGGCCGCGAGCGGATGCTCAAGGCGGAAAACCACTACATTTCGCAGGAATTCGAGAACATGCAGAACCGGATGGACCTGCTGGACGGCGTCATAGAGAACCTGCGTTCGGAAGACAGGGCCATCTACCGGGATGTCTTCAACTCGGCCCTTCCGGACTATGTCCTGGAACGGGTCCATTCCCGGGAAATCGACTATTCCCGCATCTATGCGATGAGCGAGAAAGAGTTGATCGAGATGGCCTCCGGCAAGATGCAGAACTGCGAGAGCGGGGCGGCCTCCGTCTCCTCCATGATGCGGCAGACCTCGGATGAGCTGGCGCTCAAGAGCGTCTCGCCGCGCGCCATTCCCTCCATCGTGCCGCTCCGCCACTTTTCCATCGGCCAGACCGGCGCCTCCACCGGCAACAAATACAATCCCTTCTACAAGACCCTCCGTCACCACGAGGGAATCGATCTGCTGGCCCCCGTCGGAACGGAAATCCTGGCTCCGGCCGACGGCACGGTGGCCGATGCCAAACGGGGCCGCCGCGGCGTTGGCAATGTGGTGGTTATCAACCATTCCGGGGGTATCCAGACGGTCTATCAGCACCTGGGCGAGATCCTGGTGAAGCCGGGGCAGAGCGTCCGTCGCGGCATGGTCATTGCACGGGTAGGTTCGTCGGGCCGCTCGTTTGCGCCCCACCTGCACTACGAGGTCCACAAGGACGGTGTCATCCAGGAACCGGTCCATTATTTCTTTGCGGATCTCGACTGCGTGGGCTACCGGGAGACCCTGCTGCTGGCGTTGACGACGGGACAATCGCTTGATTAACAATATAAAAGATATGGAATCCACCCCTCAGGAAAAGCTGTTCTACTCAATTGGAGAAGTGGCCCGGATGCTCGGGGAGAGCACCTCGCTCGTCCGTTTCTGGTCGGACAGTTTCCCCAAGTGCGTCAAGCCGCGCCGGACGGCCAACAAGAACAACCGCCTGTACACGCCGGACGACATCCGCGCGCTCCGGGTGATCCACATGCTGGTCAAGGAGCGGGGGATGACCCTCGAGGGGGCGCGCCGTAAGATGGAGCAGGAGGGGATGGAACGCCTGGACAGGAAGGCCGATCTGCTGCAGGAACTGCGGTCGCTGCGCGGAGAATTGCAAACCATTCACGACAATATGTAATCGTATGAAAGCCAAAGATATCGCAGCTGTTATCGAGCGCTTTGCGCCGCTCGCCACCCAGGAAGAATGGGACAATTCTGGCTTCAGTGTCGGCTCGCCGGAGCAGGAGGTGCACGGCGTGCTGGTGGGGTTCGACTGCACCCCGGCGCTCGTGGAGGAAGCGGTGGCCGTCGGTGCCGATATGATCGTCACGCATCATCCGCTGATTTTCGGCGGCCTGAGGCGCATCGATCCCGCTGATTTCGTGGGGGAGACGGTGATCAAGGCCATCCGCGCCGGCATCGTGGTCTATGCGGCCCACACCAACGCCGACAAGGCCGACGGCGGCGTGACCGCCCTGATGGCGCAGAAACTCCACCTGCAGGAGGTCCAGCCGCTGGTTCCCTCCAACCTGGCCCAAATCGGCAATCTGCCCGCCCCGATGCGTCCCGCAGATTTCTGTGCGGAAGTCAAACGGGTCTTCGGACTCAACGTGCTGCGTTACAGCGGAGAGGGACGCTCCCAGATCCGGCGGGTGGCTCTCTGTGGCGGCAGCGGATCCGAGTTTATCGGCGAGGCCCGCGCCGCCGGGGCAGACGCCTTCCTGACGGGGGATGTCTCCTACCACCGTTTTTTTGGCGACAAGTCCCTCCTGATCATGGATATAGGGCACTATGAAAGCGAAGTGGCGATTGTAGAAAAATTCTTATCCTTACTTAAGGATAATTTCCCTACCTTTGCCATTCGCACTTCAACGAACAAAAACAACAACCCGATACATTACCTTTAGGCAAATTATGACAGCAAAAAAGAAAGTTGCAGCCGCTCCGGTCGACCAGGAAGAGACCTTCGTCTCGCTGGCGATGGCCAAGAACCTCGGTGACTCCGAGGCTTCCGTCGAGGAGAAGCTCCGCACCCTCTACAAGATTCAGCAGACCGACACCGAAATCGACAAGATTTACCTCCTCCGCGGCGAACTCCCGCTCGAGGTCAAGGATATCGAGGATGAGATCGAGGGTCTCAACACCCGGATTGCCCACGCCAAAGCGGATATCGCCGAGGCCGAGGGACGCATCGCCGAGTGTGAGCACCGTGTGGCGGAAGCTGAAGAGGCGCTGGCCAAATACAATGCGCAGCGCGATAACGTGAAGAACAACCGCGAGTACGAATCCATCTCCAAGGAGATCGAATACCAGGAGCTCGAAATCACGGCGGCCCGCAAGCATATCGGCGAGGCCAAGCTGCTGATCGACGCCCGGAACGGCCTGGTGGAAGAGACCCAGTCCGTCCTCTCGCTCCGCAACGACGACCTCGAGGCCAAGCGCAAGGAGCTCGAGAGCATCGTGGCCGAGACCGCCAAGGACGAGGAGCGCCTGCTCGCCGCCCGCGAAGAACTGGTCACCAAGATTGACCAGCGTATGCTCAACGCTTACGAAAGGGTTCGCAAGAACACCCACAACAAGCTCGCCGTCGTCACCGTGCAGCGTGACGCCTGCGGCGGTTGCTTCAACAAGATTCCCCCGCAGCGCCGTCTCGACATCGAGGCCAGCAAGCGCATCATCGTGTGCGAATACTGCGGCCGCATCCTGGTGAGCTCCGCATTCGGCAAAGAGGAATAATCCCCCACGGTTATGGCCAAGACGGAACGCACGGAATATGGCAGGAAGGTCGATCTCGACCGGATCGGCGAGGACTTCGGAGGCCTGAAGCCCCCGCAGGCCCTCGACGTGGAAGAGGCGGTGCTGGGCGCCCTGATGCTGGAGACGGAGCGGGACATCATTCCGGATGTCCTGGACCAGCTCTCCCCGGAGTGCTTCTACAAGGAATCCCACCGCAAGATCTTCGAGGCCATCACCAAACTGTTCCGGGAGAACGCGCCGATCGATACCAACACCGTAGCCGACGAACTCGAGAAGCGCAAGGACAAGAAGTCCGCCCGCACCCACCTCGAGGAGGTCGGCGGCATGGCTTACCTGAGCCGGCTCACGCTGAAGATCGGCTCGGCGGCCCATGTGGATTACTACACCAAGCTCCTGCTGCAGAAGTGGATCCAGCGGGAACTGATTACCATCTCGCAGGAGACCCAGCGGATTGCCTACACCGACTCGATGCCGGTGGACGAGCTGATCGACTCGGCGCAGAACAAGATCTTCACCCTCGCGGAGAAGAACATGAAGCGCGAGACCACCCCGATCCAGTCGGTCATCAACGCGGCCATCGCGGAGATCGAGGAAAACCAGAAACGGGAGGACAACCTCAGCGGCGTTCCCTCCGGCTACCGCGGTATCGACGAGGTGACCTACGGCTGGCAGAAATCCGACCTCATTATCCTGGCGGCCCGTCCGTCGGTCGGTAAGACCGCTTTCGTGCTGACCATGGCCCGCAACATGGCGGTGAACCACAACATCCCGGTGGCGATGTTCTCGCTCGAGATGAGTTCCACGCAGCTGATCAAGCGTGTGATGGTCTCCGAGACCGGCATCACGCCTGACAAGATGAGCGGCAACAAGAAGATGACCCAGGCCGAGTGGAACCAGCTGAACACCGGCGTGGCCGCGCTCGAACGGGCTCCGCTCTGGATTGACGACACCCCGTCGCTCTCCATCTTCGAATTCCGCTCCAAGGCGCGCCGCCTGGTCCGCAACAACCACGTCAAGATCATCATCATCGACTACCTGCAGCTGATGACCGGTCCGCCCGAGTTGCGCGGCATGCGCGAGCAGGAGGTCTCCACGATCTCCCGGTCGCTGAAGTCCATCGCCAAGGAGCTGAACATCCCGATCATCGCCCTCTCCCAGCTGAACCGAAGCGTGGAGAACCGAGGCGGCAACAAGCGCCCGCAGCTGAGTGACCTCCGCGAGTCCGGCGCTATCGAGCAGGATGCCGATATCGTGATGTTCATCCACCGCCCCGAGATGCTGGGCGTGGCCGACGACAACACCTATCCGGGATACACCGAACTCATTATCGCCAAGCACCGTAACGGCGAGGTGAAGGACGTCAAGATGCGCTTCCTCGCCTCCGAAGTCCGGTTTGTGGATGAGAACGACGGTGTTTCCTACAGCCAGGAAGATTTCAACTATAAGTATATGGACAGCGGCATTGCCCCTGCCCGCGAACTGGAAGATGACACGCTTTAGCCGCAATCTGACTTTGTCGGCGCTGTTTCTGACGCTGGCCTTTTCCTGCCCGCTTGCCGCGCAGGAGCCGCCGTTTCAGGATGGCGAATATGCAAACCTGATTCTCAATTTCCGCCATCTGATCAAGGCGGACCTTCTCCATGCCCGGATGGAGGTCTCCCGCGAAGATAACGATTACCGGGCCGTCATTACGGCCAATACCACCCGTTTCTGGGATTCCATCTACAGCGTGAGCGACACCTTCTCCTGCCGCTTCACGCCGGATGTGCGCCCGGTCGATTACATCCGCAACGTCCACGAAGGGGACTACTGGGCGCGTGCCCTGTGCACCTGGAACGAGGACGCCTCCCTCCTGCGGCTGCAGGGGGACAAGCGCAACCGGCCCCACCGCGACACCACCTACACCGATCCCGTCATGATCCGGGACCTGATCAACGTGATCTTCCACCTCCGCACGGTGGATCCGGACGAACTGATGGCGCCCAAACCCTATCTGATGATCGTGGACAAGGATCTGATTGACCTCAAACTCCGGTTCGTGGGCCGCGAGGTCAAGAAGATACCCGGTCTGGGCCGCTGCCGTACGCTGAAATTCGCCGCCACGATGAACACCCGGCTCGCCGGTGACGAAGAAGATGAGCACACTGTCGGCGGCAACAGCAACGGAAAGGAGCGCCTCTTCTTCTGGCTCTCCGATGACGAAAACCGCCTGATGGTTTACTTCACGATGCCGATTTCCGTGGGAACGATCAATGGCCGCACCGTGAGTTTCGGCGGGCTGAAGTATCCCTTCACCGCATTGGAGGAGTAGCGGTATGGCCGGCAGCAGTGACATCCGCATCGCCCACGAGGGCAAGGTCATCGGGATCTTCGACAACTACATCCGCGTGGAAATCGTCAACAAATCGGCGTGTGCGGCCTGTCACGCAAAAGGGGTGTGCGCTGCCTCCGACGAAAGCATCAAATACGTAGATGTCCCCATTACCCTCGGGACCATGAACCGTACCTATGAAGAAGGGGAGCGGGTCGTGGTCCTGCTCAAGTCTTCGCTGGCCCCCAGGGCGGTCCTGCTGGCCTACGGGGTGCCGCTGGCGCTGCTGTTGGTTGCGATGCTCACCGCCTCATCCTGCGGCCTTTCCGAGCTGTGGGTGGGTCTGACCGGCATCGCCGTCGTCGTGCTCTACTATATCGGCCTGGCCTTCTTCCGGAACCGCCTCTCCCGCGTATTCACTTTCTCCATCGAAAAACAATACTGATATGACTATCGTTTACACCATTGCCTGCCTGGTGGCCCTCGGCCTCTTCTTCGCGGTTGTGCTCTACTTCGTCGCGCAGAAGTTCAAGGTGGAGGAGGATCCGCGAATCGGACAGGTGGAATCGCTGCTTCCCGGCGCCAACTGCGGCGGCTGCGGGAATGCGGGCTGCCGCGCTTTTGCTGAAAAAGTGGTGGCTGCCGACAGTCTGGACGACTTCTTCTGCCCGGTGGGCGGCAACGAAGTGATGGCCCGCATTGCCGGGGCGCTCGGCAGGGAGGCTGTCGAGAAAGAACCGATGGTAGCGGTGGTACGCTGCCAGGGAACGGCGGAGCATTGCCAGAAGCTGAACCGCTACGACGGGGCGCCCTCCTGCCGGGTGGCCGCCACGCTTTACAGCGGGGAGACCGGCTGCCGCTGGGGCTGTATCGGTCTGGGCGACTGCGTGAGCGCCTGCGAGTTCGGCGGCGTCCACCTGGATCCGCGTACCCATCAGGTCTCCATTGATACGGGGCTTTGCACCGGTTGCGGCGGATGCGCCCGCGCCTGCCCGCATCATGTGATTGAACTCCGTCCGAGAGGACCGCGCGGCCGTCGCGTCTATGTCTCCTGCGTCAACCAGGACAAGGGCGCTCTCACGCGCAAGGCCTGCACCATCGGCTGTATCGGTTGCGGCAAGTGCGCCAAGGTCTGTCCGTTCGAGGCCATCCGCATCGAGAACAACCTGGCTTATATCGATTATACCAAATGCAAGGGCTGCGGCAAATGTGCGGCGGAGTGTCCGACGCATGCCATCGTAGCCACACCCATCGAAAAATGAGCGCTATGAAGAAAACTTTTGCCATAGGGGGTGTCCATCCCCACGACAGCAAGCTGTCCCGCCAGTCGGCCGTTGAGGAACTTCCGCTTCCGGAGACAGTCGCCATTTCGATGGCGCAGCATCTCGGCGCCCCTGCCACCCCGATTGTGGCTGTCGGCGATAAAGTTCTTGTCGGACAGTTGATTGCAGAGCCGTCCGGATTTGTCTCCGCACCAGTTCATTCCTCCGTTTCGGGCACTGTCAAGGCCATCGAGCCCCGCGCTGACCTGGCCGGAAATCCGGTTCCCCACGTGGTGATCGAGGTAGAAGGAGATGCGTGGCTGCCCGAGATTGACCGTACGCCCAATTTTGTGGGCGACATGACCCTCTCGGCCGAGCAGATTCTCGCCCGCATCAAAGAGGCGGGTATCGTCGGCCTGGGCGGCGCGGCCTTCCCGACCCACATCAAACTGTCCCCGCCGCCCGGCAAGAAGGCAGAGGTGCTGATTCTCAACGGCACCGAGTGCGAGCCCTACCTCACTTCCGACGACCACATCATGCGGGATCGCCCCGACGAGATTGCCATGGGCGCCCAGATTATGATGAAGGCCCTCGGCGTGGGCCGTTGCTATATCGGCATCGAGGAGAACAAGCCCGAGGCCATCAAAGCCATGCGCATCGCCGCCATCCGTTTCGGCGGTCTGGAGGTGGTGCGGCTCAAGAAGAAGTATCCGCAGGGCGGGGAGAAGCAGCTGATTGATGCCATTATCGGCCGGCGCGTTCCCTCGCTGGGCCTGCCGATTGATACGGGCGCCGTGGTCCAGAACGTGGGCACCGCGCTGGCGGTCTATGAGGCGGTCCAGAAACATAAACCGCTGATCGACAATATGATTACGGTCACCGGCCGTTGCCTGCCCGTGCAGAAAAACTTCCTCGTCCGCATAGGAACGCCCTTCTCCAAGCTGTTGGAGGCCGTGGGCGGCATTCCGGAGAATGCGGCCAAAATCATCAGCGGCGGCCCGATGATGGGCAAGGCCATCAGCAACCTGGAGGCCACCACCGTCAAGGCTTCCTCGGCAGTGCTGGTGCTCACGGAAAAGGAGACGAAGCGTCGCCCCGAAGGGCCCTGCATCCGCTGCGGCAAATGCGCCGACGCCTGCCCGATGGGGCTGCAGCCCTTCCTGCTCTACAAACTCGCGAAGATGAACCGCCCCGACGAGATGGAGCAGGAGAAGGTCTTCGACTGCATTGAGTGCGGCTGCTGCCTCTACACCTGTCCGGCCGGCATTCCGCTGCTCGATCTGATCCGGATCGGCAAGGCCGACGTTATGAAAATCATGCGAAGCAGAAAAAAATAATTCGAGCGTATGTCAAATCTTATCGTTTCGCCCTCGCCCCACCTGCACGGCCCGGAAAGCACCCGCCGGGTGATGGGGGATGTGCTGATCGCCCTGCTGCCGGTGACGCTGGTGGCGCTGCTCTGTTACGGATGGAGCGTGCTGATCCTGCTGCTCAGCGGCGTGGCGACCTGCGTCCTGTGTGAGTACCTGATCAACCGTTTTCTGTTGCACCGCCCCTGCTCGGTCGGCGACCTGTCGGCCATCGTGACGGGCGTGCTGCTCGTGTTGAACCTGCCCCCGGCAGCGCCCTGGTGGATTGCCGTCGTGGGCGCCGTGGTGGCCATCGGCATCGCCAAGATGACCTTCGGCGGCCTGGGCCAGAATCTCTTCAACCCGGCGCTCGTGGGACGTGTCTTCCTGCTCGTCTCCTTCCCGGTGCTGATGACCGACTGGACCATTCCGCACGGCCTGCTGCAGGACCATCTTCCGTCGCTCTCCGCCCAGGTGGACGCCTTCTCGGGTGCCACCCCGCTGGGCGTTGCCAAGGAAGGGCTCGGAGCCGGCAGTACGCTGCAGGAACTCTTTGCCGGCGGACAGTTCAACTGGAACATGTTCTTCCTGCGCCCCGGCGGATCGGTCGGTGAACTCTCCGCCCTGGCCCTGCTGGTCGGATTCCTCTACCTGCTCTGCCGCCGCGTCATCAAGGTCACCATTCCGCTGACCATCGTAGCCACGGTCGTGGTGCTTTCGGCTATCTTCTCGGCCGTGGATCCGGCCCGCTTTACCGGTCCGCTCTTCAACGTCTTCACCGGCGGTCTGCTGCTCGGCGCCATCTTCATGGCCACCGACTACGTGACCTCGCCAATGACCACGCTCGGACAGATTATCTATGGTGTCGGCATCGGCGTGATTGCCCTGTGCATCCGCTACTTCGGTTCCTATCCGGAGGGAGTTTCCTTCTCCATCCTGATCATGAACTGCGTGGTGCCGCTCCTCAACAAGTACTGTAAACCCCGCAGGTTCGGGAAGGAGGCGAAGTAATGGCAGCACGTCCTTCTACCTTCGGCAACATGGTCCTTGCCCTGACCGTCATCTGCCTGGTGTGCGCCGGCCTGCTCGGCCTGGTGCAGCACGTCACGGCCGATGCCATCGCGCGGAGCGACCAGCAGAAAGAGAATGCGGCCATCGCGGCCGTCGTTCCCGCCTTTGACAACGATCCGCTCCAGGAGAGGACGCAGGTCGGCGATGCCGTCGTCTTTACCGCCCGCTCCGGGGAGTCGGCAGTCGGTTATGCCGTCAAGGTCCGCACCGGCGGATTCGGCGGCCCGCTCGTGATGATGGTCGGTTTTACCCCCGATGGCACCATCTACAATACCTCGGTCATCTCGCACGCCGAGACCCCGGGTCTGGGCGCCAAAATTACCGATCCCCAGATCCAGCCGCGCGCACAGGTCGTCGGCAAGAATCCCGCCACCAGCGTGATAGCCGTGCGGAAAGACCGTGGCGAGATAGACGCCATCACGGCCTCCACCATCACCTCGCGCGCCTTCCTCAAGGGCATCAACCTGGCCTACGATGTATTCCGTACACTAAATCCCGAAAACAATGAGCAGCAACCGCAGTAAATGGTCGTTGGTGCTTGACGGCATCATCAAGAACAATCCGACGTTTGTCCTCGTGCTCGGCATGTGCCCCACGCTGGGTACCACCTCCTCCGCGCTGAACGGACTGGGCATGGGCGTGGCGACGCTTTTCGTGCTGGTCCTCTCCAACATCTGCATCTCCGCCGTGGCGCGCTTCATTCCCGACAAGGTCCGCATCCCTTCCTATATCGTGATCATCGCCACCTTCGTGACGCTGGTCGAATTCCTGATGAAGGCCTATGTGCCCGCCCTCTATGAGACCCTCGGCCTGTTCATCCCGCTGATCGTGGTGAACTGCATCGTGCTGGGACGCGCCGAGGCCTTCGCCAACAAGAATTCCGTGGCGGATTCGGCGCTGGACGGTCTGGGCATCGGCCTGGGCTTCACCATCGCCCTGACGGTGCTCGGCCTCTGCCGCGAGCTGCTCGGCAACGGTTCCCTCTTCGGCTGGAAGTTCATCCCGGGCGACGGCATGCTGGCCTTCGTGCTGGCGCCGGGCGCTTTCCTGGTGCTGGGCTACCTGATGGTTCTCTTCCGTAAACTCACCCGTAAAACTGCTTAGGATATGGTCTATTTTCTGATTCTGATTTCGGCGGTATTCGTCAATAATGTCGTCCTCGCGCAGTTCCTGGGCATCTGCCCCTTCCTGGGCGTATCCAAGCGGGTTTCCACGGCAGTAGGCATGTCCGCGGCCGTGATGTTCGTGATGGCCCTGGCCACCCTTGTCACCTACCTGCTGCAGCAGTATGTGCTGGTTCCCCTGCACATCGAGTTCATGCAGACCATCAGCTTCATCCTGGTGATCGCCGCCCTCGTCCAGATGGTGGAGATCGTCATCAAGAAAATCAGCCCGCCGCTCTACCAGGCGCTGGGTATCTTCCTGCCGCTGATTACCACCAACTGCGTGGTGCTCGGCGTGGCTATCCAGGTGGTTTCCAACGAATTCGGATTCGTCAACAATGTAGATGCGCTGGGGAATGTCTCCCACATGATGAACCTCGGCCAGAGCGTAGTCTTCGCGGTCTGCTCCGCACTGGGCTACGGCATTGCGCTGATTCTCTTCTCCGGCATGCGTGAGCAGTTGGAGATGAACAACGTTCCCAAGTCCTTCCAGGGCGTCCCCATCGCCCTGATCACCGCCGGCATCATGGCCATGGCCTTCATGGGCTTCTCGGGCCTGGTGTAGCGCTGTCGCCCGATTTTGGGCTGTGGCGGCTAACCGCCTGATTTCCAATGATAACATAATAATCGGTTGGCTAATTTCGCTGACCGATTTTTGTCTTTGTGCTGATTGTCAGGAGTTTATCTGCCACGACTGATAGAGATCTGCCCGTCTCGTCGGGGTTATCCTCGGCCGGAGGCAGCGCGAGACCCTCAAAATCTCGCGCAGTCCCGGCCGGGAGATAACCCTGGTTCATTGCGCAGGAGCAGAGTAATTCGCTTATTCACAGCGTTTTGTTAAATCTGAGTGTGCGATTTTGGCTCACTCGAAATGTGCATCTCATTGTTGCTCAGACAGATGCTTTGCTCCTCCCGTCCATCGGTTTTCGCCAAAGTCGAGCATGCTGACCCTCGTTCTAAGGCTTTGCAGCGCATCTTGCTCTGCTCGACAGGCCGAAATCAGCCCCTCGCGCAGGCAAACCCTCGCTACAAGGCCTTCTATCCCTCATCCCCCTGCGCCACTTTGGCGAAACATTCCGCCAGTTTTTTGGCCCAGGTGACACACGGTTTGGGACACCTGGACCGCTCCTGAACATTGCGGTTTTTTTGAATTGGTCAAATAATCGCTTATCTTTACTGAATCTTACTATTACTTAATGCGTTGCGCTATGAAGAGATTATGCTGTCTGCTCTGCTGTCTGTCTGTGATTCTGGTGGTTTCCTGCACGCCCAAAAAGCCGGCGGTGATTGCCGTGACGGGCATTACGATTGACCAGACCAAGGCGACACTGATCGAAGGGGAGACCCTGAAACTCATCCCGACTATCATGCCGGCGGACGCCACCGATCCGTCCATTCGCTGGACCAGTTCCTATCCGACGGTAGCTACCGTGGATGAAACAGGCCTCGTCACCGCCATCAAATCCGGCTCGACGGCCATTACGGCCACGACCAACGACGGCGGCTACACGGCTATCTGCGCCGTGACCGTGGATATCGCCATCTCTTCCACGACAGGCGATGCTTCGCACATCTCCTGCCGGAATGCGGAAATCGCCGGCAAGGCGAACCTGCCCGCCAGCGCCCCTGCCGGCCTGAAGTTCGGTATCTTATACACGACCGAGTCGGAAGTGACCTATGGTGCAGCGACGGCGGTTGAAGCCACGATGTACGATGACACCAAGCGCTATACCATCGTAACCGGCGTCCTCGAACCCGAAACGAAATACTACTACCGGAGCTATATCGCAGAGGGCGCCACGGTTACCTACGGTGACACGAAATTCTTTACCACGCTGGCAGTCAGCTCGATGATTAAGACAGAGGATGCCACGGATATCGAAGCCGCAGTCGCTACGCTGCATGCCGTACTCGACCTGACCGATTGTAAGTACGATGCCATAGAATATGGTTTCAACCTGACCCCGGACGGAGGATCGTCAACCGCTATCAAGGCTGACAATCTTTCCAATCAGGCCTTTTCCGTAAAGGCTGAAGGATTGGCGCATGAAAAGGCCTATGAAGTCACTGCCTACGTCACGCTTGACGGAAGAACATACACAGCCGAGAAGAAATCCTTCTCGACGCAGCCCATCCAGGCCGGCGTTGTCCTGAATGATGCGACGGACATTACGAAATTCAAAGCGACGCTTTCCGGCAAGTTGAATGTCGAATCCCAGGGCACCTTCACAAAGACGGCAACGCTTTACTACAGCGCAACCGCCACTGCTTCAGATGCCTTGGTGGCACAGGGAACATCCATATCTCTCACGTTAAACGAGGCCGATGGAACCTTCTCAGAGACCCTGACCGATCTCACTCCTGAAACCGCCTATCATTATGCCGTTGTCGCGACCGTGGATGGCGTTATATTTACGAGTGAAGTGAAGAGTTTCAGTACGAAGGAATACCCTGCTGTCGATATGGGCTTGAGCGTCAAGTGGGCATCGTCGAATGTGGGGGTTGAAACGCCGGAAGACTATGGCGATTATTATGCCTGGGGCGAAACGGAAACCAAGTCCGAATACAAGTGGTCGACCTACAAGTTCGCCCAAAATTCTTCCGGTCCGTTCTCGAAGTACAATATAGACAGTACATACGGTCCCGTGGATAACAAGACCGTACTGGCTCCGGAAGACGATGTAGCACACGTCAAACTGGGTGGAACGTGGCGGACGCCGACAGATGCGGAGTGGGCTGAGTTGAGAGACACGGTAGTCAATTGCACCTGGATTTGGACAACACAGAATGGGGTAAATGGCAGTCTTGTCACCAGCAAGAAAACGGGTAACAGCATCTTCCTTCCTGCTACGGGTTATCGCAGCTATTACGGTGTCTACTCTAAGGACACCAATGGCTGCTATTGGTCTTCGTCCCTCAATACAGGCTATCCCAACCTCGCGTATGGCGTTTATTTGGGTTCGGGCATTTTAGATCAGAGCAGCAGCGCCCGTTGCTTCGGGCAGGCTGTCCGTGCCGTCTGCGATTAGCGGGTTACGGATGCAGGAGGCTCCAGAGGACCACGCCGACCGAGACGGAGACGTTGAGGGAGTGCTTGGTGCCGAACTGGGGAATCTCCAGACACAGGTCGCTGGCGTTCACGACATCCTGCCGGACGCCGGCGACTTCGTTTCCGAAGACCAGGGCGTAGCGCCGCTCCGGCTCCAATGAGAAATCCTGCAGCTGCACGGCCCCTTCCGCCTGTTCCACGCTGACGACTGTGTAGCCCTCGGCCTTGAGCCGCTTCACGACCGCGAGCGTGTCCTCCGCATATTCCCATGCCACGCTGAATTCCGCACCCAACGCGGATTTGTGGATTTCCGGGGTCGGGGGGACGGCGCAGATTCCGCAGAGCCAGATCTTTTCCACGGCAAAGGCGTCGGCGCTCCGGAAGGCGGAGCCGATGTTGTGCTGACTTCGGATGTTGTCGAGTACCAGCACCACGGGCCGTTTGGGCGCGGCCTTGAAGGTCTCCAGGTCGGGGCGGTTCAGTTCACTGTTGGAAAGTTTGCGGAACATGGAATATTTTTGTCAAAAAAGACTAAATTTGCCGCTTATTGCAGCACAAAAGTAACAAATAATAAATCATCATCCATCACATGAAACAAGATATCGAGATTTTGGATCTCATCAAGAAAGAGAAAGAACGTCAGGAATGCGGCATCGAACTGATCGCTTCCGAGAACTTTGTCAGCGAGCAGGTGCTCGAAGCCCTCGGCAGCGTCTGCACCAACAAATATGCGGAAGGCTATCCCGGAGCCCGCTACTACGGCGGCTGCGAGGTGGTTGACCAGATCGAGCAGCTGGCTATCGACCGCATCAAGCAACTCTTCGACGCAGAGTTTGCCAACGTGCAGCCCCACTCCGGCGCACAGGCCAACATGGCCGTCTTCCAGGCATGCCTCAAGCCGGGTGATACCTTCATGGGCCTCGACCTCGCGCACGGCGGTCACCTGACCCACGGCTCCCCGGTCAATGCCTCCGGTATCCTCTATCATGCCGTTGCTTATCAGCTGAATCCGGAAACCGGCCTCGTGGATTACGACGACATGGAGCGTAAGGCACTGGAATATAAGCCGAAGCTGATCGTGGGCGGTGCATCGGCCTACTCCCGTGAATGGGATTGGGAGCGCATGCGTGCCATTGCCGACAAGATCGGCGCCATCTTCATGGTGGATATGGCGCACCCCGCCGGCCTTATCGCAGCCGGTCTGCTGAAGAACCCGGTGAAGTACGCGCACATCGTGACCTCCACCACCCACAAGACCCTCCGCGGCCCGCGCGGCGGTATCATCCTCATCGGCAAGGACTTCGACAACCCGTGGGGCATCAAGACCCCGAAGGGCGAAATCAAGAAGATGTCCGCGATGATCAACTCCGCCGTCTTCCCCGGCATCCAGGGCGGTCCGCTCGAGCACTGCATCGCAGCCAAGGCTGTCTCGTTCTACGAGGCGCTGCAGCCTGAATTCAAGGTATACCAGACGCAGGTCAAGAAGAATGCGGCTGCTATGGCCGAGGCGTTCATCGCCAAGGGATACAAAGTGGTGTCCGGCGGCACCGACAACCACCTGATGCTGATCGACCTCCGCACCAAGTTCCCCGACCTGACCGGCAAGGTCGCCGAGAAGGCCCTTGTCCGCGCGGGCATCACCGTCAACAAGAACATGGTGCCTTTCGACAGCCGCTCCCCGTTCCAGACCTCCGGTATCCGCGTCGGTACGCCGGCCGTCACTTCCCGCGGCCTCGTGGAAAAGGATATGCCGGATATCGTCGAGCTGATTGACAAAGTGCTGACGAATGTGGAGGATGAAAACGTCATCTCGCAGGTTCATGACATTGTCCGCCAGAAGATGAGCGGCCTGCCTCTGAACCGTTGGTAATCAATACTCTATGGAAAAAGAACCCCTGATTGATCCCATTCCCGTCGAAGTTCTCAAATCGGAACTGACGCCGGAGCGGAAACTCCGTGACACCAATAAGGGCCACAACGAGATTTATGTCGTAGACTGGCGCAACGCGCCGAACACCCTCCGGGAGATCGGCCGTCTGCGGGAGCTGACCTTCCGCACGGCAGGCGGCGGTGCAGGCGTGGCCTGCGACCTGGACGACATGGACTTGATGGAGAAGCCCTACCAGCAGATCATTGTCTGGGATCCGGATGCGGAGGCGATCATCGGCGGGTACTGCTATATCCTCGGTCCGGACGTAACCTTCGACGAGGAGGGGCACGCCCGGACTGCGGTGGGGCACATGTTCCACATGTCCAAGGAATACATCGAGGATTATCTGCCCCACACGATGGAATTGCGCCGCGCCTTCGTGGTGCCGGACTACCAGAGCAGCAAGGCGGGCGCCAAGGCCCTCTTCGCGCTGGACAACCTCTGGGACGGCATCGCGGCTGTGATGCTGCAGCATCCGAATATCATGTACTTCGTGGGCAAGATGTCCTTTTATAAGGATTTCCCCGTGCCCGCGCGCGACCTGCTGCTCTACTTCATCCGCAAGCACTTCCCCGATCCGGACAACCTGCTGACCCCGTTCGACCCGGTGAAGATCGAAACCGATCCGGCCATCCTGGACCTGATCCTCAAAGACGACAACTTCAAGGATGATTACCGCAACCTCAAGGATGCGCTCAAGAAGCTCGGCGCCGGCATTCCGCCGATGATCAACACCTACATCAACGCTTCGCCCACCATGCGCTCCTTCGGTACCGGCATCTTCCGCGAGTTCGGCGACGTCTATGACACCTGCATCATGATTGCCGTGGACGAGATGTCGGAGGACAAGCGCGTGCGCCACGTCGATTCCTACATCCGCGAGACGGCGGCCAAGCTGCTGGGACGCTTCCCGTGGCTTTCCAAGTCGCAGGAAGACCTGGAGTTGCGCATCGCAGACCACTGGCGCCTGCGCCGTCTGCGGCGGACCGAGGCGCGCAAAAAACGCATTTTCTCCAAAAAAAAGCAAAAAGGGCGTAAAGGTTAAAAAGTTTTCTTATCTTTGCAGCCCAATTCGGGAAGTGGCGCAGTTGGCTAGCGCGCTGCGTTCGGGACGCAGAGGTCGGGTGTTCGAGTCACCTCTTCCCGACAAACGGGGCTTCGGGCCCCGCTTATTTACTTAATTATTAACCTTTTTGCTACTATGTCAGAGTATTTATCCGCAGACAAAAAGCAAGAGATTTTCGGACAATACGGAAAGTCTAATGTTGACACCGGTTCCCCCGAGAGCCAGGTTGCTTTGTTTTCCTACCGTATCGCTCACCTGACCGAGCACCTCAAGAACAACAAGAAGGACCACAACACCCAGCGTGCCCTCCTGCGTCTTGTCGGTAAGCGCCGTCAGCTGCTCGACTACCTCAAGTCGAAAGACATCGAGAGATACCGTGAGATCGTGAAGGCCCTGAACCTTCGTAAGTAATACACACCAGGAAAACCGAAACGGACAGCCCCTCAGGACTGTCCGTTTTTTTATGTTGTAAAATCAAAAGGAAAATACGAAATTTGCGCGATTTTTAGAAAGAGTATGAATATCATTAAGAAAACCATTCCCTTGTCCGATGGTCGGACAATCGAGATCGAGACCGGTAAACTGGCCAAGCAGGCCGACGGCTCGGCTGTGGTCAAGATGGGTGGCACGATGCTGCTGGCCACCGTCTGCGCAGCAAAAGAGGTGAAAGAGGGCACCGACTTCATGCCCCTCACCGTAGATTACCGTGAAAAGTATTATTCCGCAGGCCGTTTCCCCGGCGGTTTCCTCAAGAGAGAGAGCCGTCCGTCGGACTATGAGGTGCTGATCGCCCGCCTGGTGGACCGTCCCATCCGCCCGCTCTGGCCGGATGATTTTCACCTGGAGGTCTTCGTCAACGTGACCCTCATCAGCGCCGAGAAGGACATCCAGCCCGACGCACTCGCCGGCCTGGCTGCTTCCGCTGCACTGGCTACCTCCGACCTGCCCTTCGGCGGCCCGATCTCCGAGGTCCGCGTGGCCCGCATCGACGGCCAGTTCGTCATCAACCCGGGCTTTGAAGACAACAAGCGCGCCGACCTGGAACTGATGGTTGCCGCTACCGAAGAGAATATCATGATGGTGGAGGGCGAGATGAACGAGGTCAGCGAGCACGACATGCTCGAGGCCATCAAGTTCGCCCACGAAGAGATCAAGAAACACTGCCGCATCCAGAAGGAACTGATGCACGAGCTCGGTACCGACGGTGCAAAGCGCGACTATCCGCACGACGTTGAGGATGAGGAACTTCGCAAGGCAGTTGAGGCCTTCTGCTACGACAAGTGCTATGCGCTGGCCAAGAGCGCCAAGCCCAAGCACGAACGCGAAGACGGTTTCGCAGCCATCAAGGAAGAGTTCCTCGCCACGATTCCCGAGGAAGAACTCGAAGAGAAGACTCCGCTCGTAGAGCGTTACTATCATAATGTCGAAAAAGAGGCCATGCGCAACATGATCCTCGACGAAGGTATCCGTCTGGACGGCCGCGTCTGCAACGAGGTGCGCCCGATCTGGTGCGAAGTCGACTACCTGCCCTGCGCACACGGCTCCGCCATCTTCACCCGCGGCGAGACCCAGTCCCTGGCGTCCGTCACCCTCGGTACCAAGATGGATATGAAGGAGATGGACGAAGTGCTGATCCAGGACGACCAGCAGTTCGTGCTTCACTACAACTTCCCGCCGTTCGCAACCGGCGAAGCCAAGCCGCAGCGCGGCACCGGCCGTCGTGAGATCGGCCACGGCAACCTCGCCATGCGCGCCCTCAAGCCGGTGATCCCGATGGCGCCCGAGAACCCGTACGCTGTCCGCATCGTGTCGGATATCCTCGAGTCCAACGGCTCATCTTCAATGGCTTCTGTTTGCGGCGGCTGCCTGGCACTTATGGATGCCGGCGTCCAGATCAAGAAGCCCGTGGCAGGTGTTGCAATGGGCCTTATCACAGACGCAGAGCGCCCTAACGACCGTTACGCCATCCTTACCGATATCCTCGGTGACGAGGACCACCTCGGAGACATGGACTTCAAGGTCGCCGGAACAAAGGACGGTATCACCGCAACTCAGATGGACATCAAGGTTGACGGCCTTTCATACGAAGTTCTCGAGAAGGCTCTCGAGCAGGCCCGTCAGGGACGTCTCCACATCATGGGTGAAATGATGAATACCATCAGCGAGCCCCGTGAAGACTACAAGCCTTTCGTTCCTCGTATCGTCCAGATCAGGATCGCATCCGACTTCATCGGTGCTGTCATCGGAAAGGGCGGCGAGACCATCCAGAAGATCCAGAAGGAGACCGGTACCACCATCACCATCACCGAAAAGAACAACGAGGGCGTTGTCGACATCTTCGGAACAGACAAGGATTCCATGGACAAGGCTCTCAAGTGGATCAGCGACATCTGTGCTGTTCCCGAGGCCGGCGAGACATATCACGGCAAGGTCGTTTCAATCCAGGATTTCGGTGCATTCGTAGAGATTCTCCCCGGAAAGGAAGGACTTCTCCATGTTTCAGAAATCGCTTGGAACAAGACCGAGAACGTTTCAGACGTCCTTGAGGTCGGACAGGAAGTTGATGTCAAGCTCCTCGAAATCGATGAGAAGACCGGAAAGATGCGCCTCTCAATGAGGGCTCTCACTCCCAAGCCGGAAGGATACCAGGAGCCTCAGCCCCGTCCACGTCCGAGTGGAAACAGGAACGGCGGTGACCGTGGAGACCGCAGGGGACCTGATCGCGGAGGTGACCGCAGAGGCGACCGTGGTGGAGACCGCAGGGGACCCGATCGCGGCGGTGACCGCAGAGGTGACCGTCCTGAAAGGAGGAACAACCCCCAGGACAGGAACAATGGTCCCAGAAGGAATTTCCCTCCCAAGAACATAGAGTTCAAGGAGAATTACACTTCAGACTACAATCCTTCAGAGGGGAATGATTCAGATATATTCTAAAATCTGACCGATAATATTCATGAGAGCGACCTTAACCGGCCGCTCTCTTCGTTTCTGCCCGGAAGCGTAACAACGCAATTGGAAAATTCGTACCTTTATTCCATAAACAACGGTGAAATGAGAAGAACAAACATATCCGTCCAGTCCCTGCTGCTGACGATGGCGACATTGTCAGTTTCAGTATTGTCTTGCAGCTCTCCAGCCACGGACAACATTGATAAGGTCATTTCTTCGATGACGGTAAGGCAGAAGGTCGCCCAGACCCTCATGATAGAAATAAATGGCCAAGGGGACAAAGAGAAGATATTTTACCTAAAGAATCTTGCGAAAGAAGGTCTTGGAGGCATCATTTGGATGGATGCACCTGTGGATGGCCTTGTTCAAGAGACCAATATCCTTCAGAGACGCTCAAGAATTCCTCTTCTGGTTTCAGTGGACGCCGAATGGGGACTGGCGATGAGATGCCCGGAATATCCCGCCTTCCCGAAGCAGCTGCACCTCGGCAAAATTCCAAATGCTGAGGACTTGGTGTACAATATGGGCAAAGCCATCGCAAATGAACTCAGAGGCGCCGGTATTCATATCAACTTCGCACCAGTGGTTGACGTCAACTCCAATCCTGATGTCCAAGTCATAGGGGAAAGATCTTTCGGCAGTGATGTCAATCTCGTGACAGATTATGCAGAATCCTACATGAAAGGGATGCAGGACGGAGGAATCATCACCTGCGCAAAGCATTTCCCCGGACATGGAGAAGCCGCCGTTGACTCTCATCTGGGACTACCTGTGCTTAATTTGTCAAGAGAAAGGCTTGACTCTCTGGAGCTACTCCCCTACCGAAGACTCATCTCGCAAGGTGTGGATCTTGTGATGATAGGACATCTGGCAGTACCCAGCCTTGACCCCAGCGGAGTTCCGGCATCGATTTCCAAGCCTATAATAACCGGACTGCTGAAAGAAGAGTTGGGATTCGATGGAATCGTAATAACCGATGCACTTCAGATGAAAGGGATAACTTCCGGAAGGGACAGCGTTCAGGTCGTTCTTGAAGCTTTCCTCGCTGGTGCTGACATACTTCTTATGCCAGAAGACGCTGAAGCATCTTTAGACTTCATCACATCCAAAGTGGAATCCGGCACGATACCTATGGAAATGCTTGATCAAAAAGTCAGGAAAATACTCTTGCTGAAGGAAAAGGCGGGACTTTTCGGCAAAGGACGCCCTTATATAACCAAACACCTGAAGGAATCCGTAAAAGAAGCAGTGGCTTTGGACAAAGAGGTACTGAAAACCCTTGCTCCATATCTTGAGTAATATATCGCTCTTACTCCTTTCAAGAATAAGCAAAGCTTAAATTGCCTTTCTTTGCAATATTGTCTCTATTCGTATTCCAGTTACAATAATCAAGGCGTATATCTCCAGATAAACTCCACAGCTACATGTAATTTGATTATTACGAATGAAACACTTACATTTGTAATTAGACCGATAAGTGTCTTATCTCCAGATAAATGAAGACTACGCAACTGACGGCAATACTGCTTCTGTTTTCACTTTCGCTATCATTATACGGTCAGAAAAGGCCTGAAGCTCTTTCTGAAATGAGCCCTTCGTTCTCCTATTCTGAGCCGGAAGGCTTTTCTACCGCTATTGCAACTGACAAGAATGGTAGGACATGGATCGGGAAAGCAGATGCTTTGGCATGCTACAACGGGTCATACTACCTTGTATACAAAGATGTCGGAGAAGGCTCGACTATGATCAATTCCCACGTCCATGACCTTGCTTTTGACAGTTCTGGAATCTTATGGATTGCAGATAACAGAGGATGCCAGTATTTTAGTGATGGTGTATTCTATGACATCGTTGATCCATCATTGGGTGCTTGCATGCGAATAATGGAGATTTCTGACAATGTGATGGTCACTACAGGTCTGCTAGGTTTAGTGACTGTCGGGAAAGATGGTATACGGAATTCTTTTTATAGAAAGGGGCTCTCCTTTACCGAATATCTTGCCGTTTCTCCCCATAAAGAGGTCTGGACTGCGACTCATTCTACTGCCACCAGCACAATCTATGTTCTCGGACAAGATCTGGAGGAGGTTGCAGAGATTCCTCTCGGTTCCAATGTTCTCATCAACGACTTCACTATTCTTGAGGACGGAAGTCTGTGGGTTCTGACAAACAATGGACTCCGAATATTCGATACCGCCACGAAGAAAGAAATTTCTCCTGACATATCCCTTAAAAGGACAGTGGGACGGGATGCACTATTTGTCAGAAACTGGAAACCCGGGATGGTACTGTTGGGTGTTCATGAAAAGGGGCTATCCATACTTGATACAAGAAGTCTACAGCAACAACCTGTCTTTACTGAGGAAAAACTATCAGGTTCCTCTTATACATGTCATGTCACTCCCAGTGAAGTCATCTGGCTTTCAGAAGGACAATCTTCTTCCGTCCATTATTCCACGAAGGGAATAATACCGAACTTGTTATCTTCCCTACATCCAGAATACCAATTCTCTTCTACCAAGTTGCGGTCTGACAGCAAGGGACAGATTTGGATTATGCGAGGTAGATTACTCGAGGGGTTCGATCCAGCAACGAACCAGATATTGGATGAAATTTGGGAAGATAGTGAATTCACAGACATCTTCATTGACCATAATGACCACCTGTGGGCAGCCTTTGGAAGGACTGATGTCCGGGAGTATGACATTTCTGAGGGTAGACTCACTCTGGTAAACCGGCACTCATATCCAGAAGAAACCATTGTCTCCATTTCTGGCGACAGGAACGGAAACATCTGGATATTCCTCGACACCTGTGTTCGGATGATTTCAGCTAAAGAACCACAAACAACTGTTACGAGCAGGCCTCAACACCGAGGTTCCACTCTTACAGAGAGGCCGGGAGGAAGGCTATTCATGATCGGGAATGACGGGGTCAATTATCTTTGTGAAGACTCCCTTATAAACATCAGATCCTTACCGATTCCAGATGTGATCAGTAACCCCAGGACCATGCTTCATGCAAGTGACGGGACAACATGGGTTGGAACACAGAATGACGGAGTGTACCGGTTTGACAACAATAGTGCGATAATAGATCATTTCCACACTTACAATGGTCTCCCCGACAACCAGATCCGAAATGTAGTTGAAGGCCCTGGTGGGGAAATTTGGATATCCACTCGAAGCCATATCACAAAATACTCACCTTCTTCGGCTTCTCTCCATTCAATCAGAGGTGCAGGGTTTTCATCTCTTTTTCCTTATGGTAGGGAGAGTGGTGTCATAGGGAATGATGGAAGACTGTATTTTGCGGGAGATGGAGGAGTGAGCGCCATTGAGGTCGATATGGAGATACCTGACAATATGTCGAAGGCACCCGAAATCGATTTCGTGTCCATAAATGGAACACCCGTAATCCCTGTCCCTAAAGCCCTCAAGTTGTCTTCCAAGCAAAACAACATACAGATTTGCTTCGCTTGTCCTGATGACACCGGTGTTTCCAGATCAGGTTACTCTATAATCCTGCAAGGTCTAGACAGGACATGGAGATATACAAATAACAATGAGGCATACTTCCACTCTCTTCGCCCGGGACGATATGAGTTCAAGGTCAAGTCTTTAAACGGAGGAGACAACTCGACTTCTCTTTCTTTCAAGATAGCCTACCCTCCTTTGTCATCGATTCCCGCAAGAATCTTATACCTGGTCATGTTCCTGGCTCTATCCTTCTTC
>JAFYEZ010000031.1 GCA_017544005.1 Bacteroidales bacterium | reverse complement strand
AGAAGTTCAAGCATTTCTTCCCGAAGTATGATATGGGTGATTATTTTGGGGCGTATGAGAGGTGGAAGGAGGAGAGAAATTGAAAATCTTGGGAAATTTTGAGGAGCAGGATAGAAATATAGCATTAAAACACCTGATAATGTGAAAATATCAAATAAAAAACTGATATTTCTTTGTTATCAGGGAAATAATTGATAATTTTGCACCCAGATATAAGATATTTGTTTGTATGATAGCTACAATTTCGGCAGACATCGTTCGTTCTACCTCGTTGCAAACGGAGGACTTAATTATCCTGCGTAATAGGCTGCGTGAGTTGTTGGACGATTTTGAAAAAGATTATCCGGGTTTTTGGGCCAGGATAGTAAGAGGGGATAGCATAGAATGTGTTGTGCCTGAGTACCGTTATGCACTTCGAATAGCAATCCTGATAAAACTATTCGTGAAGATTCAAGCTGGAGATTTTGACTGCCATGAATTGCTTCAGCGGCACGGTATTAGGTTTTCGATTGGTATAGCAGACATCAGCTACGCAGATAAGGCAGAAGATTTGATCAATGGTCCTGCTATATATTTATCGGGCAGGAACCTTGATGAGATTAGCAGAAGGGACTTATATACGGCCATAGAAGTAGAGTCTGTTCCTAAATCGTTAAGTGATATGGTGGACTCATACGTGGCATTGCTGAATAATCTGGTAGATTCATATTCGACAAAACAGGCAGAGGTGGTGTTTTATAAGCTGCTGGGATATAAAGAGGTGGATATCAGCAAAAGGTTGAGTATCTATCAGTCAGCTGTGAATATGAGGTCCACCAGTGCCCAATGGGGGCTGTTGAATACTGCAATTAAAGATTTTGAAGATTTAGATTTTAAACGGATATGTGGATAGAACTGGTTTTATGTCTGGTGTTGGCCCATCTGGTGGCTGACTTCGTGTTGCAGACGGGAAAGTCTTGCAAGGATAAAAAGGAGAGGCATTGGGGAAGCCCGCATCACTATGCGCATGCTTTGATTGTGTTTGGATTGTCATGGGTTGTTTCGTGGGATGTATGCTTCTGGTGGGGTGCGTTGATTATTGGCGTTGCTCACTTGGCCATCGATATGTGGAAATCGTACCGTGATGATAAGGTGACGTGGTTTGTCTTGGATCAGGTTCTTCATCTGCTGGTGATTGCCGGAGTGGCTTACGGCTGGACCAACTGCTATGATTGGAGTTTGCCTTTTGGCATTGAGTTGTGGCATATGGCGGCTGCAGTTGCCCTGCTCGTTTGCTGGAAACCGGCGAATATTTTTATCAAGCTGATGCTGAAGCACTACAGTGTGAATATGCCTGCTGAGAAGGAGAGCGGCTTTAATGCCGGTGCGTTGATTGGAACTATCGAACGGTGGCTCATTCTGTTATTTGTGTGCTTGGGGCGCTATGATGCGTTGGGCCTGTTGATTGCAGCAAAATCAATTATCAGGTTCAGTGAGAAGGATACCGCCAAGACGGAGTATGTACTGGCCGGCACGCTGCTTAGTATCTTTATTGCCGTTCTGGCCGGGATGATGGTGATTGGGGTGAAATAGGGGCTGTATTAATTGAAAAATGGTATTGCAAAATAACTGAAGCATATTATGAAACTCTTTATTGACACAGCGAATGTTGAGGAAATCCGCAAGGCCAATGATATGGGCATTATTTGCGGCGTAACTACTAATCCTTCATTGATTGCAAAAGAGGGGCGCGACTTCAAGCAGGTTGTGGCCGAGATTGCTTCCATCGTGGATGGCCCCATCAGTGGTGAGGTCAAGGCTACGACGACCGATGCCGAGGGCATGATTGCTGAGGGTCGCGAGATTGCCAGGATCCACCCAAATATGGTGGTCAAGATCCCGATGACCATTGAGGGTCTTAAGGCGTGCCATGCGCTGGCCAAAGAGGGGATCAAGGTCAATGTGACGTTGATCTTCACGGTGAACCAGGCATTGCTTGCCGCTCGGGCTGGGGCGGCTTTCGTGAGTCCGTTTGTGGGCCGGCTGGACGATATCAGCGAGCGCGGAACGGATCTGATTGCTCAGGTTGCTGAAGTTTTTGAACGCCACGGCATCGACGCCGAAATCATCGCTGCCAGCATCCGTCACCCGATGCACGTCACCGAGTGCGCCCTCGCCGGAGCCGACATTGCCACGGTTCCCTACAAGGTGATCGAGCAAATGACCAAGCATCCGCTCACCGACCAGGGCATCGAGAAGTTCAAGAAAGATTACGAAGCGGTTTTCGGCAAATAGATGACATCCGGCGAAGTATTGTTGCTTCTGCTTCGGGCAGCGATTCACGGGGAGATTCCAGTGAGTCTTCCCGTAGCTGTCGATTGGAAGGAGGTCAGCGAACTGGCTACGCGGCAGGGCGTAGGGGCGATTGCGGCCGACGGCTTGCAGAAGCTGCTGGAGGCGCACCCGGAATGGGGCAAAGAGCTGGATGAACCGGAGAACGAGACAGTCAAGTACGAGTGGTTCGGGCAGACCTTCTATGCGGAGCAGTGCTATGAGAAGTACACGCGGGCGATTGCCAGCCTGGCCAAATTCTACAACGAACACGGCTTCCAGATGATGATTCTCAAGGGATATGCCTGCAGCCTGAATTATCCCGTGCCGAACCATCGCCCCTGCGGGGATATCGATATCTGGCAGTTTGGCCGGCAGAAAGAGGCCGATGCGGCGCTCGCCCGCGAGAAGGGCGTCAAGATCGACAACAGTCATCATCATCACACCGTCTTTTTCTGGAAAGGGGAGATGGTGGAGAATCACTACGATATCATCAATGTCTATCACCATCGTTCCAACCGGGATTTGGAGCAGGTGTTCAAGGCGCTGGCCTCAGATGACAGCCATACGACGGAGGTCCACGGCCAGACAGTTTGCCTGCCCTCTCCGAATCTTCACGCCCTTTTCCTGGCCCGCCACGCCGCCGGGCACTTTGCGGCGGCCGAGATCCTGTTGCGACACCTGCTGGACTGGGCGCTGTACGTCAAGGCCTACGGCTCCCAGATAGACTGGACCTGGCTGCAAGAGACTGTGGAACGGTTCGGCATGACCGGCATCTTCCGCTGTTTCAACGCCATCTGCGTGGAAGATTTGGGCTTTGACGCAAGCCTTTTCCCGGTAGAGTCCCTACAGGCTCCGGAAGAGAAAGACCGGGTTCTGGCAGATATCCTCTCGCCCGAGGTCTCGCAGGAGATCCCCAAGCATCTCATCCCGCGCATTCTCTGGAAATACCGCCGCTGGAAAGCCAACGAGTGGAAGCACCGCCTCTGCTACAAAGAAAGCATGCGCTCCGCCTTCTGGTCCGGCGTCTGGACCCACCTCCGCAAACCCTCTTCGATATAGCGGTGCCTGCGTAGCAGGTGTAGATACGGTGCTTGGATGCCCTCCTCTAAGCATCGCTAGTAGAACTTCTCGAGTATCGTTCAAATGCTTTGAGATTTCTGGGGAAAATCATACATTTGTAGAAACTTCTTGCCGGGCGATTTGTGGCCAGGTGCAGATAAAGAATGAGGAGTATGAGACACTGGCTGATAACAACGGCGCATTTGGAGAATCGCCTTCTGTTCAAAGATTTTGAGGACTTCATCGTCGGGATGAATTATTTGGCCGTCCTGTCATTTAAGTATGGCATCATCGTGCTTGCTTTTATCTTGATGTCCAACCATGTACATCTGGTGGCGATTGGTCGCAGAGATGTTATTGAGACCTTCGTGACGATGTGGAAGTCGCTATATTCCAAGTATCTGGCTGCAAAGTATGGCGTTCGGGATTTTCTCAGGCGGCTTGAAGTGGATATCCGGCCGGTTCCGGAGGAGAGTGAAGCGATTGAGAGAGCGGTCGCTTATGTGCAGATGAACTGTGTAGCGGCGAACATTTGCGCTTCACCCCATGAATACCCGTGGGGAACGGGCTCGACCTTCTTCAAAGTGAAAGAAGAGAAGGGAATGAGGCTGGGCGATTTCTCTGCCAGGGCACGGTACAAATTGTTGCATTGCAAAACGGACGTGCCTTCGGATTGGAAAGTGTGTGAAGAAGGATACGTGTTGCCGTCATCGTATGTTGATGTTGACCGTGTGGAGCATCTGTTCCGGACCCCGAAGCGAATGAATTATTTTCTGCAGAGTTCTTCCAAGGCGAAACAGCGGATAGAAACCATCGAGGACGGTTTGCCGGCATTTCGGGATCAGGTCATTTCTGCGGCATTACCGGATTTGTGCAGGTCTCTGTTCGGGAAGATATCCGTGAAGGAATTGAGTGAGAATCAGCTGATTGAATTGCTGCGCCAGCTTCGGTTCCGGTTCGCGTCTAACGTCAATCAGATTGCTCGGGTCGTAGGCCTTACCTATGCCCGAGCGGCGGCGTACCTCGATCAAGTGTAGGGCGGGAGAACGGCAAGCGTGTGAGTAGGCTGCTCCTAAGGGTGCGAATGCTGGACCTGTAGGAGCGATTTGAGGGGGTATTTGCGCCTATGGGTACGGCAGATGGACCTGTAGGCGCACCCCGGGGCAGTTCTGGCGAGGCCAGGAGGACTCAGGGGCGCTCTGAAAGCATTCTGAAAGCATTCTGGGAGCATTCTGAAGCATTCTGGAAGTGCTCCGGGAGTAGTCTGGGAGTGTTGGGAGGGTTGGGAGTGTTGATGGTGTTGGGGGTGTTGAAAGGCGTTTGGAGGGGCTGGAAGGAGGGCGGGGATTAAGATCTCGAACAAATTGCTATATTTGCAGTTTCAATTCTGAATACTGCGAATATGGATATACAAAAGATTGACGGTTTCGCGTTCCTGAAGATGGTACGGCAGGGGGCGGTAAGGCTGAACGAGAACCGGAAAGTAATCAACGACTTGAATGTCTTCCCAATCCCGGACGGGGATACGGGCGACAATATGTATATGACCCTCTCGGCGGGACGCGACGGCGGTAACCGCAGCGTGACGGCTGACCTGGGTGCTACGGCCAAGGCCATCTCGGAGGGGATGCTGCTGGGGGCTCGCGGCAACTCGGGCGTGATTCTCTCCCGCATCTTTGCAGGAATCGCCAAAGGACTGACCGGCAAGCAGACGGCGGACGTCCCTGCTTTTGCCGTTGCGATGCATAGCGGCGTGGAGTCGGCCTACGGGGCAGTTTCCGTGCCGGTGGAGGGAACCATCCTCACCGTGCTGAAAGACTCCGTGAGTGCAGCCCGCGCTGAGAACGGCGACGACTTTGAGGCCTACTTCGCGGCCCTGGTGGCGGAGATGGACGCTTCGCTCAAACGCACGCCGGAACTGCTTCCCGTGCTGAAAGAGGCGGGTGTGGTGGACAGCGGCGGCGCCGGCATGCTCTGCATTGCCAGGGGTATGCTGGACGCGCTGCAGGGCCGGGGCGATGAAGCCTCCGAGGACCTGCAGCCGCAAGCCCAGCCTGCCCACGCGGCCCCCAACCTGAACCTCTTTACCGAGGACAGCGTTCTGGAGTTCGGCTACTGCACGGAGTTTCTGCTCCGCCTGCAGCGGGCCAAGGTGGGCGATCCGGAAAGCTTTGACGAGACCCTCATCCGCGACTGGTTGAACAGCGTGGGCGAATCCGTAGTCTGCTTCAAGGACGGCAGCATCGTGAAGGTGCACGTCCATACCAAGACGCCGGGCGAGATTCTCAACCACTGTCAGCAGTGGGGCGAGTTTCTCACCATCAAGGTGGAGAACATGACGCTCCAGCACCAGGAAACCACCATCCAAAACAATTTTGAAACGCCGGCCGCTGAGACCGATGAACCGCTGATTCAGGCGCAGCGCCAGCTCTACGGCGTGGTGACGGTGGCCAGCGGCGAAGGATTGGTGCAGACCTTCCGCGAGGCGGGGGCGGATGCCGTGATTGAAGGCGGCCAGACCATGAACCCCTCCGCGCAGAGCTTTGTAGAGGCCTTTAAGGGGCTGAACGCTGAGACCATTCTGGTCTTCCCCAACAACTCGAACATTATCATGACCGCCCAGCAGGCGGCCTCCCTCTATACCGAATCCCGCGTCGTGGTGCTCCCGAGCAAGGACATCGGCGCCGGTTATGTGGCGATTGCGTCGCTGGATCGCAGCTGCAAGGATGCCGAGCAGGTGATTGCCGCGGCCAAGGAGACGATTGCCTCCGTCCAGACCGGCCTCGTGACCACCGCCACCCGCGACACGGTGATGGACGGCGTGCAGGTACATGCCGGCGACTACGTGGCCATCACCCGTGGCGATATTGTTGCGGATGACCCCGACCGCCAACAATTAGCAATGGCACTCTGCCGCAAGATGGACTTCGCCGCCCACGAGGTGGCCGTGGTCTTCTCCGGGGCCGAGGTCCCCACTGCCGAGGCGGAAGCCCTGCTGCAGCAGCTGCAGACCCAATATCCGAGAACTGAAATGATGCTGACCGCAGGCGGTCAGCCCGTTTACGATTATATTATAGTGCTATGTTAACCTATTTTGGTGATACCGATTGCGAGGTGACCCCCAGTGTGGCCGCCCGCTACAACGCCCGTCTGATCAGTATGCCCTACTCGATCGGCGACGAGACGATCTATCCATACGAAAGTTTTACCGAGGCGGAGTTCGACAGCCAGGCCTTCTACGACATGCTGCGTGCCGGCACCCTGCCTACGACCAGCGCCCTCTCCGAGGCCAAGTACATCGAGTACTTTGAGCCCGAATTCGCCGCCGGCAACGACATCTTCTACACCCACCTCTCCGAGGCGATGTCCGGCACCTTTGTGCCGATGCGTGCAGCGCTGAAGACGCTGCTGGAGAAGTACCCGGAGCGCAAGTTCTACGAAGTGGACGCCAAGGGCATCTCAATCCTGGGGTACTCCATTTTCTGCGAGATCGGAGACATGCTCAAAGAAGGCAAGACCCCGGAGGAGATCCTCGCGTGGGCCAAGACCGAGGTGGACCGCTTTGCCTGCTACTTCTTTGCCGACGACCTGAAGTTTTTCCGCCGCAGCGGCCGCGTGAGCGGCCTGGCGGCGACGATGGGCGGCCTGATTGGCCTGCGCCCCATTATCAATATGAATGCGGAAGGCAAGATGGTGAGCATCGGAACGGTCAAGGGCCGGATCCAGGCCGTGGAAAGAGTGGTGAGCTATGTGGAAACCTTGGGGGACGACATCCGCAGCCACCGGATTGTAATTGCCAACTGCGGCAGTGACGACCTGGCCGCTCTGGTGGGGGACACCCTCCATGCCAAGCTGGGCGCCGATCTGAAACTCGAGGTGGTGAATGTCAACCCCACGGCGGGCAGCCACTGTGGCCCGAACGCTACCGGCGTCTGCTTCCATGCGAAAAACCGTTAACACTTTTTAAACGTTTACCGATATGAATCTGTTTGAAGAGGTACAGAAGATTCTGGCCAAGCAACTGCGAATCTCGGATCCGGCGCGGATCAAGCCGGAGAGTGCCATCCAGAAAGACCTCGGAGCCGATTCGCTCGACGTGCTCCAGCTCCTGATGAAGATTGAAGACCAGTACGGAATTGTGGTCCCGGATGAGGAACTCGCCGGTCTGAAAACCGTGCAGGATGTGGTGAATTTTTTGGAGAAACAGCGCAAAAATTAAAAAAAACGCTTGCCGCATAGAAAAATTGGCTATCTTTGCGCGTAATATGTTTGTTTAAAATCCTTACAAGGACGATTTTTTTATTATGCATATGAAAAAGTTTTTAATCTCTCTGATCGCTTTTGCGATCATCGCTCCTGCCGCAGTGGCAGAGAGCGGCGCAAACCAGAGCTTTGTCTCCAGCCCGCTGGGTCAGAACTGGGAGCTTTCCGTTGGCCTCGGAACGCAGTTCTATCTTGGTGAAAATGACTGGCAGGCTAAGTTCCTCGATTGGTGGACCTTCCCGGCCATCGATGTGAATCTCTCTAAGTGGATTACTCCGGTTTTTGGTTTCGGAGTTGATGTAGCTGGTATCCGTTTTAAAGGCCTCTCCAACGTTGGCGAAGATGTTACTTTCGCTAAGGCTGGTGACCCCGTTGATGCTTCCGGACATGCTATTAACAAAGGTTGGTATCTTAACCCGAATTTCAACTTGAACATTAACCTGGTGAATCTCTTTGCTGGTTATCGTCCGGACCGCAAGTATAATTTGATTGCTGAACTCGGTGCTGGTGCTGCTGTTACGCTCAGCAACCCCAAGACCATCTGGGCAACTACGATGAACGCTCGTCTGCGTAACCAGATCAAGCTCAGCGACAAGCTGAAACTGGACATCACCCTCGGTGGTGCACTCGTGGGTGACGACTTCGACGGTCAGTCCTATGCTACTTCTGCTGCTGCTGGTGCTCCTGTTAATGATAACATCGGCCTTGATGGCATCTTCGGTGTGACCGGTGGTCTCACCTACGCTTTCAACTTCAGCAAGAAGGCTGCTGCTGCCGGCGCCATCGCATCCGCTGCTGCTGCAGGCGCATGGGTTTCCATGGCTGACGTTGAGGAAGAGAAGAAGGCAGAGGTGGCTGCCGAGCAGGCAAAGGTTGCCGAGGCTGCTGAGGACAACGCCAAGAAGGACGCTGAACTCGCTGCTGCCAAGAAGGCTGCCGAGGACGCTGAGGCTGCCCGCGCTGCTGCTGAAAAGGCTCTCGCAGACGCTCAGGCTAACGCCAACAAGTATGGTGACCTTGACGTGAACGCTTACGTCAACTACCTGATTGGTAGCTCCACCATCAGCAACCGTGAGATGATCAACGTGGAGAACGTTGCGAAACTCATCAGCGCAATGCCCAACCAGAAGTTCGTCATCACCGGTTACGCTGACAAGGCTACGGGTTCCGCTAAGCGCAATGCGAAACTGGCTCAGGCTCGTGCAGAGTCTGTCTACAAGGCACTCACCCAGAAGTATGGTGTGAACGCTGACCAGCTGACCGTAGAGAGCAAGGGTGGTGTAGCTCCGTTCCTCTTCAACGAGAACCAGCTCAGCCGCGCCGCTATCGTGACGATCGTCAAATAAGCGACTCTCAGAGTTTTCAGATGGGTCCGCCTCGTGGAGGCGGGCCCATTGTTTTTTTATTGCAAAATTGTTCGTACCTTTGACTTGCGACATACAAAGGTTGTGTTCTTATGAAATTGAAATTCGCATCTAGTCTCGTGCTCGCAGCCCTGCTGCTGGGCATGACGGCACCCGCCTACGCACAGAAATCCCTGGACCCGGAGAGTAAATACCGTGGCTGGGAGGTCAATGGCGGTATCTCCGGCATTCCGTACGTCAACATGCTTCTGATCTACGCCTTCTCCTCACTCGGCCATCCGAACGAGGCGGTGGAGGGGACCCCGGGTGGAGAGTTCGGCCTTCCCTTTGGCCTGGACCTGAACGGCCGCTATAACTTCAACCGCTGGCTCTCCGTGGGTATCAACAGCGATATCCAGTATTTCAGCGGCCCCAAGACGCATACGGAGAACAAAGGCACGGAGAATGAGACCACGGTCTATTGCGGCAGGCACTCGCTGCTGGCCCTCTCCATCATGCCTACGCTCCGCATTACCTATTATAAAGCGCGCCGTTTCAGCGTCTATAGCCAGGGCTCCATAGGTCTGGTCTATTACGGCTTTGACAAATACTGCAACAACAGCGCCTGGGGCCTCCCCGAGGTGAAAAAGACCTCCAGCGGTAGTGGGGACAGTGGCAGCGGCGACAGTGGTAGCGGGGACGGTGGCAGCAGTGACAGCGGCTCCTCCCTCAGCGTTTCCTTCCCGTTCCAGACGGCCCCGATCGGCTTCACCTTCGGCTCCAAGTGGTACTTCTATCTGGAGGCGCAGTGGGGCCTGATGAATTACGGCGCCGGCCTGGGCGTGGGTTACCGCTTCTAATTTCTGACGATCCAGATGGACATCGCTCCCAAATACCGGATGCTGATGCTCTTCGTGAGCGCGCTGGCGGCCACGTGGCTGGTCTATTGGCCCATTCTCAAGATTGCGCGTGAGAAGAACATCGTGGACAACCCGGGCGAGCGCAAGCTGCAGAAGCGCCCGGTGCCGGTGATGGGGGGCATTGCGGTCTTTTTCGGCATCGTGGTGGGGCTCTGCTACTTCAAGACAATGCTGAGCTACACGAGCCTCTTCTCCACGCTGGGGGCCATGGTGATCATGCTCTACGTGGGCACGATTGACGACATCCGCAACATCCCGCCGTGGGTGCGGCTGGTGATCGAGGTGGTGGTGGCTACGCTGCTGATCTACGGCACGCACTTTTCCATCTGCAACTTCCAGGGGCTCTGGGGTATCAAATTCCTGCCCACGGTCTGGGCGGTGCCCCTGAGCGTGCTGGCGATGGTGGGCATCATCAACGCCATCAACATGATAGACGGGGTGGACGGGCTGGTTTCGGGCTATTGCATCATGGCCTGCGGCCTCTTCTTCCTGGTCTTTTTCCTTTCCTACGACTACTCCACCGCGGCGCTGGCGGCTGTCTGTATCGGGGCGCTGATCCCGTTCTTCATCCACAATGTATTCGGCCACGAGAACAAGATGTTTATCGGGGACGGCGGCACGATGATGATTGGCACGGTGCTCTCCTCGATGGTAATGGTGCTCTGCCGCTACCGCACGGAATATCTGATGTTTGTGGACCACCAGTTCGGGGTGATCGCCTTCTCGCTGGCGGTGCTCTCGGTGCCGGTGTTCGACACGCTACGTGTCATCTGTTGGCGGCTGCTGCACGGCCGTTCGCCCTTCCGGGCGGACAAGAACCACCTGCATCACTACCTGATTGACGCGGGGCTGAGCCACTTTGGCGTCACCATGGCGGAGATCGCCCTCAATATGGCGGTGGTGGCCGCGTGGGCGCTCACCTGGCAGAGCGGGGCGGGCGTGGAGGTGCAACTTTATGTGGTGGCCGGCGTGGCCTTTGTGCTGACCTTCGGCGTGGCGGGGCTGCTGCACCTGAAATACCGCCGCCGCAGATGAACGACGCCACCCGTTCCTTCTTTGACCTGCTGCAGGTAGCCGTCGGCGCGCGCGCCGATTTGGGCCGCGTGCGCAGTGACGAAGAGTGGGCGGAAATCTATTCTATAGCCCTGCGCCACAAGATGGAAGCGCTGCTGCTCAGCGCTCTGGACCGCGTTCCGGCGGAGCAGCTGCCCTCCAAGCGGCCCATGATGCGCATCTATGCCGACGCGCAGAAGGTGCGGCAGAAGAATGCCCGCTTTGATGCGGAGCTCCAGGTGGTGGCGGACCACTATGCTGCCGCCGGCTTTCCGGGCGTGATCCTGAAAGGGCAGGGGCTGGCCCGCCTCTACGACGATCCGGGCGTCCGCACCCCGGGCGATATCGACATCTGGCTGGACGGCCGCACGCGCGAGATTATCCGGCTGGTCAAAAGCGAGAATCCCAACGTACACGAACTCTTCTGCCACCATATTGACTGCCAACCGTTTGACGGAATCGAGGTGGAGGCGCACTTCTGGCCCTCGTGGATGAATTCCCCCATCGGTCATGCGCGCCTGCGGCGCTGGTTCCGCGCGCAGAAGGCGGCGCAGTTCGCCAATAAGGTCTATATTGGCGGCACCACTGCCGAGGGCGACACCGAGGTGCGGCCCGGCTCCACGGTGGCCGTTCCCACGCTCGCCTTCAACCGCGTGTTCGTGCTGCTGCACATCTACCGCCACCTCTTCCAGGAGGGGATCGGCCTGCGGCAGCTGCTGGACTACTATTATGTGCTTAAACAGGGCTTTACGGAGGCCGAGCGTGCTGAAACTGTGGCCACGCTGCGCAGCCTGAAGATGCGCCGCTTTGCCGCGGCGGTGATGTGGGTGCTGCAGGAGGTCTTTGCGCTGGAGCCGCAGTTCTTCCTGGTGGAACCCTCCGAGAAGGACGGCCGTTTCCTGCTCTCCGAGGTGCTGGCCGCCGGCAACTTCGGCCAGGCGGATGCGCGAAACACCTTCATGGCCAAACGCTCGGAAGGACGCTATTTCTGGGGCAAACTGCGGCGGCTGACCCGTTTCCTGCGCTACTATCCGTCCGAGGTGCTCTGGAGCCCCGTCTTCAAGATCTGGCACTTTTTCTGGCGGCATACGCACTAAAGTCGCAGAAAATTGTTATATTTACCCGTTAAACGTTGCAAACTCTAATTTCTATCGATATGAAATCAAAATTCTGTTTGCTTGCAATGCTCCTTGCCGTGGCCGTAGGCGCCGCATCCTGCGTGGATGAGAACTACGACCTGAGCAAGCTGAACACCGAGATTACGGTGGGCGGCGACAGCCTCACGGTGCCTGTCGGAGAAACAGCCAAACTCACGATGAAAGACCTGCTGGGTGAGACGTCGCTCGACTTCCTGCAGAAGGATGCCGACGGCAGCTACAAGATCACCGTCAGCGACCAGATGAACGGTAGCAGCTCGCTGCCCGCCATCAACACGGCGCTCGATCTGGGCGGCCTCGCGCCGAACGTGGAGATCGAGATTATCGACCTGACGGACGTGGCCTCCAACCCGCTGATCGCCCTCCTGCCGCAGAACAACGAGATTGCGCTGGCCACCTATCTGCCCACGGTTTCGGATCCTGTGGCCATCGATACCAATATCCAGGTGACGGTGGCGCTGGACCTGCCGGAAGGGGTGCAGGATCTCTCCAAGGTCCGCTTCACGGACGCTTCCAAGCTGACCGTGTCGCTCTCCATCCCGAACTGCCCGCTGACGGACGGTGAACTCAATCCGAATATCACGGTGGACTTCGCCAGCCTGCTGCAGATTGCCGGCGGCGGCAGCATCAACCTCAGTGCGCTCAAGCTCACCAAGGCCAACAGCTACCAGGCCTCCCAGCAGTACAGCGTGCAGGAGCTGAAGATTGCCGCGGGCGATTTCAACGCCAATCTGCACAAACTCTCGCTGGATAAGAAAGTTACGGTAACGGGTAACGCTTCTGTTACCAATCCCAAGACCACGCCTGCCCAGGTAGTTGCCACCGGCAAGTTGAAGGTCAAGGTGGCCGTCACCCTCTCCAACCTGGAGGTGGACGAGGTGGAGGCGAAGGTGGCCTACGACCTGGCCGGGAACGAGGTGACCGTGGAGCTGGACGATCTGACCGGCGCCTTCGGAGACAACCTGGAGGTGACGCTCGATCTCTACAACCCGTCGCTGAAGTTCGACCTTTCCACCAACCTCGGCATTCCTACCAACGTACAGGCAACCCTGCTGCCCTGGAAGGACAACGCGCCCAAGACCGCGGAGCAGGTTCAGGTGAATTTCACGATGCCGGCCTCCCCGAGCGCAACCCAGACCGTCACGGCGAAGTACTTCCTGGCTTCGCATGACGAGGGCCGTCCCGCTGCCTATACCTACCTCGCAGCTGATATCGCGTCGCTCATCAAGATGATGCCCGACAGCGTGCAGATCAGCTTTGCGGTGTCCACCGATCCGACGCAGACCGCCGTGCTCGAGCCCGCCGCTACCTATAACTTCAATGTTGTCTACGAGGTCAACGTCCCGATTCAGGTGGGCGAGGATTTCCGGGTGGCCCTGCGCGACACGCTGGAGATCGGTTCCGTGGGCAAATACATTGCCCTGGCGGAAGAGGCTGCCATTATCGGTTCTGCCGAGAACACCCTGCCGCTCAACCTCAAGCTGACGGTGAACTTTGCGGATGACAACAACAACCTGATTGCCCTCTCCGCCCCGGTGCAGCAGACGCTCGCCTCCGGCAAGGCGGACGGCTCGGCTACCGTGACGCCGCTCGAACTGAAGGTGAAGTTCGCCGACAAGAAGGCGGCTGAAAACGTCACCAAGGTGATTCTGGCCTTCGAGGCTACCTCCGGCGGCGTGACCCGCGCGGTGAAGGAGACCGACTACGTCCAGGCCAAACTGGCCGCCGGCCTCTGGGGCGGTGTGACCTTCGATATCAAGGATCTCCCCACAGGAGACGGAAATGGTGAAACACATTAAGAGGAGGACCGTACGATGAAAACCAGAACTACTTTATTTGCAGCCCTGCTCGCCATCCTGCTTCCGCTTTCCGCAAGCGGTCAGGCCGTGAATGCCAGCTACTTTATCGATAACTCGCTGCAGCGCGTGCGCCTCAATCCGGCCTTCTCGCCGGAGTCCAGCGTAGGCTACTTCGGTTTCGCCGTGGGCGGCGTGAGCATGAATATCGGCAGCAACCTGGCCACCGAGGATTTCCTCTTCAACAAGGACGGCCAGCTCTATACCTTCCTGAACAAGAACGTCACGGTGGAGGAGTTCGCCGCCCGCATCAAGGCGGACCCGACCCTCGGCCTGAAACTCAACGAGGAGCTCCTCGGAATCGGCTTCCGGATTGGCCCGCTCTACATTACTGGCGGCCTCGGCGTTCGCCTGGACCTCGACATGAACCTCCCCAAGGACCTGCTCCTGCTCACCAAGCAGGGTATGGCCACGATGGACCAGACCTATGACTTCAGCGGCCTGACGGTGAGTGAGGGGGCCTTCCTGGAGGGCCACCTCGGCGCCAGCGTTGACCTCTCCTTCCTGCTGCCGGGCCTGAGCATCGGCGGCCGCGTCAAGTATCTGATGGCCGGCGACTATGCGGGCCTCAAGATCAACGAGGGTACGCTGAAGATGTCCGATGAAAAATGGATGATCAAGACCGACGCAGAAGGTGTAGTCGGCGTGAAAGGTATTGAGTATAAGGATGGTGAGATTTCCTTCCCGAACGGCCGCTCCGGCGTGGGCTTCTGCGGTAACGGCCTGCTGTTCGACGTAGGTGCCGAATATAAGCTCAACCTGGAGTTGGGTGTCCTGAGCGGCATCAACGTCTCCTTCGCCATGAGCGATATCGGCAAGTGCGTGATCAAGGACCGCTACACCACCATCTACAAGTCGGCCGGCGAGGCGGAGTTTGCAGGAATCAAGGGTATCTCGCCCGATTCGGACCTCAAGACCAACTTTGACAACGTGATCAACGACTTCAAGGCGGTGGCCAACATCCAGAAGACCGACGAACAGAAGGAGATTGTCTTCAAGTACACCCCTTCGATGCGTGCCGGTCTGGAGGTTGCCCTGCTGGACAACAAGCTGACCACGGGTCTGCTCTATTCGCGGGACTACCGGTTCGACGAGCTGCGCATCATCGAGAGCGCGAAGCTCGGCCGCCTGAATGCCGCCGTGAGCTATGGCCTGCTGAATACCCACGACCTGGGCTTCTACCTGGGCTATACTCCGCGCCGCCACGGCATCAACATCTACTTTGCGGAAGAGGGATTCCCGACCCGCTACGCCAAGGGCGACGTCAAGGGCGTACCCGTGCCGCTGGGCAAACTGAATACCAGCATCCGCTTCGGTATCAACGTCTGCTTTGAGACGAGAGACCGCAAGTAGTTAGTCTTCCAGAAGATTCGGACGGAGAAGTTTCGTCCGTTCCAAGGCCTGGCTATCCTGCCAGGCCTTGATCTTTTTGGGATCGCCGCTCAGCAGAACGTCCGGGACCTTCCAGCCGTTGAATTCGGCGGGGCGGGTATAGACGGGCGGAGCCAGGAGGCCGTCCTGGAAGGAGTCGGAGAGGGCGGAGGTCTCGTCGCCCAGGGCGCCCGGCAGCAGCCGCACCACCGCGTCCACGATGATGGCTGCGGGAATCTCGCCGCCGCTGAGCACATAGTCGCCCACCGAGATTTCGCGCGTGATCAGATGCTCGCGGATGCGGTGGTCGATGCCCTTGTAGTGGCCGCAGAGGATCATGATATTTTCCTTGCAGGAGAGGGAGTTGGCGATGCCCTGGTTCAGGATTTCGCCGTCCGGGGCGGTGTAGATGATCTCGTCGTAGGTGCGCTCTTTCTGCAGGTCGCGGATGAGGTTATAGACCGGCTCGATCATCATCACCATGCCGGCGTCGCCGCCGTAGCTGTAGTCGTCCACCTGGCGGTAGAATCCCTTGCCGTATTCGCGGATGTTATGGACATGAATTTCCACGAGCCCCTTGTCGATGGCGCGCTTGACGATCGAGTGGCCCAGCGGGCTCTCGAGCAGTTCCGGAACAACGGTAAGGATATCGATTCTCATAGTGCAAAATTAGGGATTATTTCATAAAAAATAATATCTTTGCAAGTTAGACATTAAAAACGCGCTACGATGAACGAAGAGCTTAACCAGGAATTCGTCGATTATTCCGACAAGGGCCTCAAGGAGATTGTGGATATTTTCCAGACGCTGCTAGAAGGCGATGATGTGCAACAGCTTTACAAGAATGCAGAGGTGCTGAAGGCCTGCTTCTACAAGAATCTCCGCAAGGAGAAGATTGCAGCCGGTTATCAGGCTCCGGTGGTGGACGGCACGGCAGGCCCCGAGGCACAGTCCGCCGCTCCTGCGGGTGAAGCGGGGGAAGGCGGAAGCGAGGGCGTTTCCGTGAATCCGTTCGCTGAACTCGAGCGCGGTTTCAAGGAGCTATACGGCCGGTATCGGGCCATCCGGGCCAAAAATACCGCCGAGATGGAGAAGCAGCGCGAAGAGAACTACACCGTCAAGCTGGGGCTGATCGAGGAGCTCAAGGCGCTGCTCGAGGCCAAGGAGGATCTCAAGGAGACCTTCCCCGCTTTCCGGGACATCCAGAATCGCTGGCGCGCGGTCGGCCCCGTTCCGCAGGGCAAGGTCAAGGACCTCTATGACACCTACCAGCACTACGTGGAGATGTTCTACGATTATGTGAAGATCAACAAGGAATTCCGGGATCTCGATTTCAAGAAGAACCTCGAGGCCAAGACCGAGCTCTGCGAGAAGGCGGAGGCGCTGGCGAACGAAGAAAACGTGGTCGAGGCGTTCCGGATGCTCCAGAAATACCACGAGGAGTGGAAGGAACTCGGCCCGGTGGACAAGGAGAACCGCGAATCCATCTGGGACCGCTTCCGCGCCGCTACCAGCGTCGTCAACCAGCGCCACCAGGCCTACTTCGAGTCCATGAAGGGCAACCAGCAGGAGAACCTCGAGGCCAAGACCGCCCTCTGCGAGAAGGTGGAGGCCCTGCTCGGCCAGGAAATCAAGGATTCCGGCACCTGGAACCGTCTCTCCAAGGAGATTGAGGAGATCCAGAAGGAGTGGCGCACGATTGGCTTTGCCTCCAAGAAGGACAACCAGAAGATCTACGACCGCTTCCGCAAGGCTTGCAACGACTTCTTTGCCAAGAAGAAAGCCTTCTATTCCGGCTATAAGGACCAGATGCAGGAGAACCTTGAGAAGAAGATTGCCCTCTGCGAGGAGGCCGAGGCCCTGAGCACGAGCGAGGCCTGGAAAGAGACCTCCGAGAAACTGATCGAACTCCAGAAGCGCTGGAAGGAGATCGGTCCCGTCTCCCGCAAGAAGAGCGACCAGGTGTGGGCGCGCTTCCGCGCGGCTTGCGACGCCTTCTTCGAGAAGCGCGACAAGAGCGGAAACGCCGCAGCCGGCAACCCGTACGGGGAGAACCTGACCAAGAAACGCGCGCTGATCAAGGAGGTCGAGGCCTTCACCCCGGGTGAGGACCGCGAAGAGACGGTGGCCGCCCTCAAGGCTTTCCAGGCGCGCTGGAACGAGATCGGCTTTGTGCCGTTCCGCGAGAAGGAAAAGGTGCAGAAGGCCTTCAAGGAGGCGATGGACGCCCAGTATGACCGGCTGCGCGGTGAGAGCCGCCCCGCCCGCCGCGGCGGCGAATCCGTCAAGGATCCGGTCCGCGCGGAGCGCGAGAAGCTGGTGCAGGAGTACCGTCAGAAGGAGCAGGAGATTACCACCTGGTCCAACAACATGGGCTTCTTTGCCAAATCCAAGAACGCCGAGGCGCTGCTGGCGGACATGAACCGCCAGATCGATGAGGCGAAGGCTGAGCTTGCCGCCCTGGAGGCAAGGATCAAAGAGTTTGACCAGAAACACAACGCAGATGAACAGTAAGGGAAGCAGTGTTATCGGATTTGCGCTGATCGGCGTTATCCTGTTATTATTCAGCTGGTACAATAGCAAACAATACGAAAAAGCAGTAGAAGCGAACCGTCCCTATTACGATTCGCTCGCCCGGGTAAACCAGGACCTCGCAGCCGGTGCTGCGGAGGCCGAACTGCCCGCGCTGACGCTCCCCGCCGAGGATGCGCCGCTCTACCAGAGCGCATCGCTGCAGGCGGCAGCCCAGGGCGAGGCGGCCTTCTGCACCCTCGAGAACGACAAAATCGCGGTGACGCTCTCCACCAAGGGCGCGCAGCCGTGGTCGGTGCTCGTGAAGGATTACTTCACCTACGACAGCCTCGAACTGAACCTGATCGGGGCGGGGCGCAGCTCGCTGGAATATGAGATCAATGCGGACCAGTGGATCAACACGGGTGAGTTGAACTTCACCGTGGTGAGCGCCTCCCCGGAGCGGGTGGTGATGCGGCTGCCCTTCGATGCGGATTCCTACATGGAGGCAACCTATTCGCTTGCTGCTGAGAGCTATATGGTGGACTACGACCTGCGGTTCGTCAACATGAACGACATCCTGGACCGCCGCACCACGCAGGTAGAGATGAAGTGGGTGGCCGATCTGCCGCGCCTGGAAAAGGGCTACAAGAACGAGCGCAACTACTCCTCCATCGCCTTCCGCTATGCCGGTGAGAAGGGCTCGGTGAAGACCGTGGGCCAGCGCAAGGAGAGCTTCCGCGAATCCTACGCCTCCCGCATGCGGTGGGTGGGCTTCCAGCAGCAGTTCTTCTCCGCCATCCTGGTGGCTGACAACGATTTCACCAGCGGCACGCTGGTCAACAAGTTCTACGGCGAGGACAACGCGGACCGCCTGCTGATGCAGAGCGGCGCCGACATGACCCTCGATCTGGATGCCCGCAGCGCGGATTACAGCATCCCGATGCACTTTTACTTTGGCCCGAACCACTTCTACACCCTGAAGAGCTACGGCCAGAAGTTCGAGAACATCATCCCGCTGGGCGGCAAGGTGATCGGAACCATCTCGCGGTACGTGATCATCCCGCTCTTCAACTGGATGAGCGGCTTTATCGCCTCCTACGGCCTGATTATCCTGCTCCTGACGCTGATTATCAAGATCGTCATCTCGCCGCTGACCCTCAAGTCCTACATGTCCTCCGCCAAGATGAGCGTCCTCAAGCCGGAGATCGACAAGATCAACGCGCGCTATCCCAAGAAGGAGGATGCCATGAAGAAGCAGCAGGCTACGATGGAGCTCTACAAGAAGGCCGGCGTCAGCACGATGGGCGGCTGCCTGCCTATCCTGCTGCAGTTCCCGATCCTCTGGGCGATGTTCCGCTTCTTCCCGGCTTCCTTCGAGCTGCGTCAGCAGCGCTTCCTCTGGGCGGACGACCTGAGCGGCTACGACTCCATCCTGGACTTCGGGTTCAACGTTCCGCTCTTCGGCGACCACTTCTCGCTCTTCGCCTTCCTGATGGCGGTTTCCATGTTCTTCTACACCCGCATGACCATGAAGAACACCGACACCAGCGCGATGCCGGGCATGAAGTTCATGAACATGTGGCTGATGCCCATCATGATGTGGTTCCTCTGCAACAACTTCTCCGCCGGTCTGAGCTACTACTACATGCTCTCGAACATCATCACCATCATCCAGAACTGGGTGATCCGCAAGTGGTTCGTGGACGAGAAGAAGATTTACGCCAAGCTGCAGGCCGCCAGTGCCAAGCCCACCAAGAAGTCGAAGTTCCAGCAGCGGATCGACCAGATGTACAAGATGCAGCAGCAACAGGCTGCCCAGCAGAATAAGAAATGAGTATCGCTCAGAATATCACGGAATTAACCGGTAAACTGCCATCCACTGTGAAGTTGGTGGCAGTTTCCAAATTCAAGCCGCTCTCCGCGGTGCAGGAGGCCTATGCGGCCGGCCAGCGCCGTTTCGGGGAGAACCGCCCGCAGGAGATGGCCGCCAAGGCGATGAGCGCTCCGGCGGATATCGAGTGGCACTTTATCGGCCACCTGCAGACCAACAAGGTGAAGCTGGTGGTTCCCTATGCCGCGATGATCGAATCGGTGGACTCGGTGAAACTGCTCACGGAGATCAACCGCTTTGCCGCCTCGATGGGCAAGATCTGTGACTGCCTGCTGGAGGTCCATATCGCCCGTGAGGAGACCAAACAGGGCTTTTCACGGGAAGAAATCCTGGCGCTGGTGCCGCAGTTCGAGAAGTTCTCCTTCATCCGCTTCCGCGGGCTGATGGGCATGGCCTCGAACGTGCCGGACCTGGCGCAGGTGCGCGAAGAGTTCCGCTCGCTCAAGGCGTTGCTGGACGAGGTGCGCGCCATCGGGGCGCGCGATTCCCGCCTCTGGCTGCGGGGATTCGACCAGCTGTCGATGGGCATGTCGCACGACTGGCCCGTGGCCGTGGAGGAGGGGGCGACCCTCATCCGTGTGGGCACCGCCATCTTTGGCGCACGTTGAATTATTTCTTAACTTTGGAGACGTATGAAAAGTCCCCTGAAGCTGTTTTCCGGCCCTGAGGCCCGCTCTGCGCGTCAGGCGCTCGTGCTCTACGGTGCGACGCTCTTTGGTGTCCTGCTCGGAATTCTCTCTTCAGTGGTCAATACGCGCTTCCTGGCCCCCTCCGAGTATGGCGACGTGCGCTATGTGCAGAACCTGATCGGGTATGTGGCTACCTTCCTCTTTATCGGCCATTTCTTTGCCGGCAGCCGCCTGCTGGCGGTCTCCAAGGGGGAGGGCGATGCGCGCCGGATCCGCGGCGCCCTGGTGCTGCTGGCAGTCGGGCTTTCGCTCGTCCTGATGGCCTCCACGGCGCTGCTGGGCCTCTTCCACAGCCGGCACGACCTCGTGGTGCTTTTCCTGCTCTCGGTGCCGGTCTGCCTGCAGCCGCTGCTCTACAACTACATTTACTTTGTGCTGCCGGGCGACAACCAGATCTGGCGCGTGGCCCTTTCGCGCTTCCTGCCGGCCTTGCTCTATGTTCCTGCGGCCTACTGGCTCTATTCGGCCACCGGCGCCTCTTCGCAGAAGATGGTGCTGCTGCAGTGGGGGATCGCCACGGCGGTCTTTATCGTGATTATCGCCTCCACGCGGCCGCGGTTTGCCGGGTCGCGTCCGGTCTTTGCTGACCTGCGTCGCGAAAACCGCGAATATGGCCGGCAACTCTATCTCAGCCAGCTGATTGCCGTGGCCACCAACAACCTGGCCGGCGTCACGCTCGGCCTCTTCAATGCCGACAACGCCACGGTGGGCTTCTATACGCTCGCCCTCACGGTGACCTTCCCCATCTCCACGCTGCCCGCTATCGTGGGAACCACCTATTTCAAGCAGTTCGCCTCGCAGCCGCGCATTCCGCGCAAGGTGCTCCGGATCACCTTCCTGGCCACCGCTGCCACGGGGCTGGCCTTTGTGCTGCTGATCAAGCCGCTGGTGGTCTTCCTCTACACGGAGCAGTACCGGATCGTAGGCGTCTTTGCGCAGTGGATGACGCTGAGTTTCTGCCTGCACGGCCTCGGCGACATGTTCAACCGCTACCTGGCCTCGCACGGGCAGGGGCGGCCGGTGCGCAACGCCAGCCTGGCCTGCGGCATCCTCAAACTGGTGGGATTTACGCTGCTCGTCTGGCTGTGGGATACCACCGGCGCCCTGATTACGCTGACGGTCAGCGAGGGCGTCTATTTCCTCGTGCTCTGGATCTACTACGGCAGGATCGTGAAACAGTCTGCTACCGATGAAAGTCCTGCTGATCAATAATTTTCACTACCGCAAAGGGGGCTCCGAAACGGTTTACTTCAACACCGGCAAGATGTTGGAGGAGGCTGGCCATGAGGTTGTCTGGTTCAGCCTCGCCGATGCAAAGAACCTGCCCTGCCCGCAGGCAGGGTACTTTGCCCCGCGCGGCCGCGGACCGCTCTCCCGACTCCGCAACTACTTCTATAACCAAGCGGTTGCTCAGCGGCTGGATGCCCTGCTGGAGGCGGAAAAGCCCGATATTGCCCACGTCCACCTGATCTGGGGCGGGGTGGGGGCTGCCATCTTTGGCCCGCTGCAGCGCCACGGCGTTCCGCTGGTCCACACGGTGCACGACTACCGGATGGTCTGCCCGGCCTATACCTTCCGCAGCGGCCGCGGGCAGGTCTGTGAGCAGTGCCGCGAGGGTGACTACCATCCCTGCCTGCAGAACCGCTGCGCCGGGGGCTCCTGGCTGCGCAGCTACTTGATGGTGAAGGAGATGCAGCAGCGCCAGCGGAAGTATTCTCCGCTGCGGAACATCGATGGATTTCTCTTTGTGAGCCGTTTCTGCCAGCAGAAGCACGTGGAGAAGATGCCCGGCTTTGCCCAGGCACGCAGTAAGGTGATTTACAATACGGTGCCTGATCTGCTGGCGCGCGTGGCGCCCGAGGGAAAACTCCCGAAGCGGGGCGATTACCTGCTCTACTGCGGCCGCCTTTCGCATGAAAAGGGCGTTGCCACGCTGCTCGACGCGGTGCTGCCGCATCCGGAATTCGCGCTGAAGATTGTGGGGACCGGACCGATGGAATCCGCGCTGCGCGAGAAGGTTGCCGCTGCCGGCGCCACCCATGTGGAATTCCTGGGCTTCCGCACCGGAGATGATCTCTACCGCCTGGTGGCGGGCGCTTCGTTCGTCGTGGTGCCCTCCGAATGGTACGAGAACAACCCGATGAGCGTGATCGAGGCCTGTGCGCTGGGCCGTCCGGTGATCGGCGCCGCGATCGGCGGCATTCCGGAGATCGTGCTGGAGGGCCGCACCGGCTGGCTCTTCCCCTCGGGCGATGCCCGCTCGCTGGAGGCGGTGCTGGAAAATGCCCTGGCGATGCCGGAGGCGGCTTATGCCGAGATGGCCGCGGCCGCCCGCGCGCACTATGAAGCAAGTTTCAGCCCCGGGAAGCACTACATAGCGCTGCTGGCTTTCTACCGTTCCGTGATTCAATCCCGCGCGCATGAAGGTTAGCCGTCTATTCAACCGGATCTATCTGATACTGGCGCTGTTGCTGGTTTTTGTCAACCTGATCAACAAGCACTATATCGCGAATTTGCCGCTGGACTACCTGCTCTTCGCCGGCATCGTGGTGCTCGCGGTGGTGTACGGCATTCTGCAGCGCAAGTTTGAGGTGCCCCGCGCCTACCTCTGGCTGCTTGGTGCCTTCGTGGTGCTGATGATCTTCAATACGCTCATCTCGCCCTACGCACCGCCGCTGCTCTACAGCGCGCTGGGTGGCCTCATTACGCTGCTGCCCTTCCTCTTTTTCCTGGCCTCCTACAACTTCCGGATGGAAGAAGGGGAGATCCGGCAGTTTATCCGGGGAATCCTGCTGATTGTCTGCTTCTATCTGGTGGTGCTCTACGGGGACGCCCTCTTCCTGCATACGGCCCGGAGTGCTGCGGCCGCGGATTCGGGCCTCTCGGAGAATGCGCTGATCTCATCGAACCTGATCCGGTTCGGAGACTTCTCCTCGCTCTGCAACCAGGCGCTGGTGCTCTGCCTGGCCGAGTTCTACCGCACGCGCAAGCGGGAGTACTGGTATCTGATTGCCGTTCTGGTTGTTACCATTATTCTGACCAACCAGCTCAAGGCGATCGCCGGCATGGCGCTGGTCTTCTCGGGCTGGCTGCTCTACCTCACCCGCGTGCCCAAGTGGCTGAAGGCGGGGGTGGTGGCCGTGGGTGTCGCGGCGCTGGCGCTGGTGCTCTCCGTCTCGTCGCTCTTCACCAACAAGCTGGACCAGTATGTGGAGAACGCCCTGAATGAATCCGCTTCCGAGGAGATTGCCCGCCCGGCGCTCTACTATGCCAGCGCGGAGATCGCCCTGGACCATTTCCCGCTCGGATCGGGGCAGGGAACCTTCGGCAGCGTGCCCGCCAATATGATTGACAGCCCCGTGTATGAGGAATATGAGCTGAACGCCATCTGGGGCCTCAGCCTGGACGACGAGGTCAATTTCCGCATGGATACCCACTGGGCGTCGGTGCTGGGCGAAACGGGCGTGCTGGGGCTGACGCTCTACCTGCTGCTCTTCTTCTATCCGGCCCGCCGGATGCGGCGCCTGGTCCGGCCGGATGCCAGCCGGGAGGCGCGTGCGGCCCGTTTTATGGTGCGCATGGGGGTGATTACGCTGTTTGTGGAGTCGCTGGTGCTGGCCCTGCCCAAGAGCTTCAGCTTTATTGCGATTTACGCAGGCCTCGCCGCACTTATCCTGCGACGATATCGGCCGCAATCGCCTGCAGCGGGTCCGGACGGTCCAGCTGCGAACGAAGCGTAGCATAGGCCTCCTGCATTGCGGCGCGGGCTTCGGGATCGAAGGTGATGCGCGCAAGCTCGGTGAGCAGCTTTTCCGGTGCGGCCTCCTTCTGCAGCAACTCCCTGACTACCAATTTTCCCAGGATGATATTCGGCAGCCCCACGTACGGCGTCTTGACCACCCGTTTGGCAATCTGCCAGGTGAGGGGATGGAAGCCGTAACAGATCAGTTGCGGGGTGCCGAGCAGGGCTGCCTCGAGCGAAGCGGTGCCCGAACAGACCACGGCGGCCTCGGCCTCCCGGAGCAGGGCGTAGGTGCAGCCCGTTACCACGCGGATGCGTGATTCGGGGGCTAGGTAGGGGCGGAAATCGGCGGCGGTGCGGCCCGGCGCGGCGGCGATCACCAGTTCGTAGCCGTCCCAGCGGCGGTCGGCGCGCAGCAGTTTTTCAAGTTCCGAGTAACGCGGTGTCAACCATGCGATTTCATGGTTTCGGCTGCCGGGCAGCAGGGCAATGGTCCGCTTGTGCGGCGCGGGGCTGAAGTGCTCGGATGCGGCCTTTTGCGCGATGTGCGCGCCCAGCGGGTTGCCGAAGTAGCGCGCCTCGACGCCGAAGCGTCCGAAGTATTCCACTTCAAAAGGAAAGAGCACGTAGAGCCGGTCCACGTCGCGCCGGATGCGCGCGATGCGCTTCTCGTTGCGCGCCCAGAGTTTGGGGGCGATATAGTAATAGACGCGGATGCCCAGCCGGTGGGCAAATTGCGCCATGGGCAGGTTGAATCCGGGATAATCGATGGGGATGAAGACGTCCGGGCGGAACGTGCGCAGCTCGCGCCGCACCTCTCTCCGGCAGCGGAGAAATGCTCCGGCGTGGCTGGCCACCTCCGCAATGCCCATGGCGGAAACCATGCGGGAGGAGTCGCGGAAGCGGATTTCGGCCTGCGGATCGGCCCGGCGCAGCGCCTCGCAGAGCGCACGCCCGTGCAGATCACCCGAGGGTTCGCCGGCTAGGAGATAATATCGCATTTCCAGGCCAGGGCGAGGCGGGCGGCCTCTTTGTAGTCGGTGGTGTCGATCTGATGCGGAACGACGCTGATGTAGTCGTCGGCCACCAGGCGGTGGTCGCCCTGCAGGTAGCCGCCGCTGATGTACTCCTTCTCGCGGTCGTAGAGGGTGCCGGCAATCCGGAAACAGCTGCGGCCCGTCTCGTCGGTGGCCAGGTCGAACTCCCGCCGCCAGCTGCCGCGCCCCTGGTGGGCGATCCTGATGCCTTTGATCTGGTCGGACGGAATGGCGGGGAAGTTGATATTGAGGTAAACCCCTTCAGAAAGGCCGCTCTCGAAATACTTCTCGAGAATCAGCGGAAGAAAGTCGGTGACCGGGGAGAAGTCGGCTTCCTCGTCGTGGCTGCAGAGGGAGAGGCCGATGGCGGGAATCCCATAGTAGGCGCCCTCCAGCGCGGCGCCGATCGTGCCCGAGTAGGCGGAAGCGGCGGTGGCGTTGGAGCCGTGGTTGATGCCCGAGATGACGAGGTCGGGAACGATGCCGTCCTCTTCCAGGATCCGCATGCCCATCTTGATGCAGTCCACGGGCGTTCCGGTAAAGCTGAAGAGGCGGAAATGCGGCTCGTCCGCCAGTTGCTCGAGATAGAGGTTCTGGAAAAGCCCCAAGGCGGCTGATTTTCCGGATTGTACGGTGGCGGGGGCCACGACCGTGATATCCCCGTAGGGACGCATGAAGTCGGTGATGACGCGCAGACCCTTGGCCTGGTAGCCGTCATCGTTGGACATGAGAATCTGGAGACGTTTCTTTTTCACATTGCAAAGATAGGAAATTGGAGAATAATTGTTAAATTTGCATCTATTAACCGTATCAAATTACTAATCTGAAATAGCATTATGAAGAAAATCAAAATCGGTATCAACGGTTTCGGCCGTATCGGTCGCCTGGTGTTCCGGGCAGCACAGCATCGTGATGACATCGTCGTGGTAGGTATCAACGACCTGATCGACGTGGATTACATGGCCTACATGCTCAAATACGACTCCATGCACGGCCGTTTCGACGGCACCGTCAGCGTCAAGAACGGCATGCTCGTGGTCAACGGCAAGAAGATCCGCGTCACGGCTGAAAAGGATCCCGCCAACCTGAAGTGGGATGAAATCGGTGCGGAATATATCGTCGAATCCACCGGTCTGTTCCTGACCCGTGAGAAGGCGGAAGCCCACCTGAAGGCCTGCGCCAAGAAGGTTATCATGTCTGCTCCTTCCAAGGACGACACCCCGATGTTCGTCTATGGCGTGAACCACACCGAATATGCAGGTCAGGACATCTTCTCCAACGCATCCTGCACCACCAACTGCCTCGCACCGGTCGCCAAGGT
>JAFYEZ010000030.1 GCA_017544005.1 Bacteroidales bacterium | reverse complement strand
TACGAGGAATTCGAGGAGTTCGGCCGCGACATGGCCGAGTCCGAGAAGGCTGTCAAGATCCTGCAGGATGCCGGCTATGCCTTCCTCAACTGCGACAACGGCACCTACGATGCTTGGTACTGGGCTCATCCGCCTCAGTACATGCCCGACAACTGCAACCTGGCCGATGTAGAGCACATCCGTCAGTTCACCAACGCTCCCGTGGCCTGCGCCGGTCGTATGGATCCCGTCAAGGCCGCCGAGGAGATCGCTGCCGGACGTCTGGACGCCATCGCCATCGCCCGTCAGAACCTCTGCGATCCCGACTGGATTACCAAGATCCGTCAGGGCCGTCATGAAGAGATCAAGCCCTGCATCCGCTGCCACAACGGCTGCTTCAACTTCGCCAAATTCAAGGGTACCGCCAACATCCAGGCTCTGCCCGACTCTCTGCACCTTGGCCGCTGCGCCCTGCATCCGCCCACGATGCAGCATAACCGCTATAAGATCGTTCCCACCAAGCGCCCCAAGAAGGTCGCCATCATCGGCGCCGGCATCGGCGGCTGCGAGACTGCTCTCGTGCTGAAGAAGCGCGGTCACAACCCCGTGATCTTCGAGAAGACCGACAAGATCGGCGGTCTGTTCCTCACCGCTTCCGCCATGAGCTTCAAGGAGAACGACAAGGAGCTGCTCCGCTGGTACGAGCGTGAGATGAAGGCCCAGAACATCGACATTCGCTTCAACACCGAAGTCACCGACCTGGGCACCCTCCGCGGCTATGACGAGATCGTCGTCGCCACCGGCGCCATCCCCAGAACCATGCCCAACGTCAAGGGCTTCGAGAAGTGCATCACCTTCACCCAGCTGCTTCGCGAGAAGAAGCCCGTGGGCGACAAGGTCGTATTCTTCGGCGGCGGCCAGTCCTCCTGCGAGGCTGCTTATGAGATGATCCTCCAGGGCAAGCACCCCATCATCGTCGAGTACGCCAAGGACCTGGTTCCCGCGCAGAACGTCTGCCTGGCCAACGCCTCCTTCCTGCGTGACATGATGCTCTATAAGAAGGTTCCCACCTTCCTGGAGTCCACCATCACCGAGATCAAGGACAAGACTGTTGTCATCCGCGGCAAGGACGGCAAGGTCACCGAGATGGAGTATGACGATATCGTCAACGGCATCGGCTTTGTTCCCACTCCCGTGGGCGGCAAGGGCCCGCACATCCATCGCGTGGGCGACTGTGTCTCCATCGGCAACCTGCGCACCGCCATCTGGCGTGCCTGGGACGTGGCTATGAAGATCTAAGTCCTTCACCGGTATCCCCAATATCACAAAACCTCTTCCCCACCGGGAAGAGGTTTTTTTATCAGCATAAACGGGGCCGAAGGATCACATCCTCGCTGTCAACCTGAGCGGAGCGCAGCGAAGTCGAAAGATCTTACTGATCCGCAGCGTCATATGACAGCTGTAATGATCCAGCACGCCCGAAAAGAGCATAAAAAATGATCTCCCGATCTCAGAGCCCTTGCTCCGGTGATGGGCGATCCATTTTTTATCAAACCGTTTGAGAAAAAATGCTTCAGAAAGAAATGGTGCGGAAATAGTAGTTGTAGCGAGCCTGATCATCGTGGTGGAAAAACTTGTTCATAAAGAAGCTCTCAAACTTCAGAGCGCGGAAGGAATGCAGATCCATGTTACCTCTCTCCTTTCGTTTTTTTGTTCATCGCGGGCCTGATTATACACTTTCGACCTCGAAAGTCAAGTGGTCTTTTTGCACAAACATTTCATTTATTATCGACTTTCGAGCCTTGTTTTCAGGCAAATCGTACAAAGTGCAGCCTTCGTGTTTCCGAGCTTATCGTTTCATATTCTTTTCTTTTACATCTTCGCTTTCAATGTCTAAAGAGCCGTCGAACGCGTGTCCATCCACATGTAATCCAGCCGTATTCAGTCTGCCAAACAGGTAATCTTTACTCTGTAAAAGTTCTCGCCTCAACCCCATATCTCGCTCTTGCCTAGCGCCCGTATAAGGCTGATTCCTTCCCCGCCGTAGAGGCCGACGCCCTCGACGGCCGCTCAAAGCCTTCCCCGCGCACGGGGAAGCACCCTCCAGTGCGCACACTGGGGCGGATGAGGTCCCTGCTTCCGCGCAGGGAGTGATGGCCTAGGCCGGCCACTCTTGCCCTTTCGGGGATATTCACCTTCTTCCCGGATCGCTCCGCCCGCCTCGCGCTGT
>JAFYEZ010000003.1 GCA_017544005.1 Bacteroidales bacterium | reverse complement strand
TTCGATCTGCTCGCGGGAGACGCCCTCGTCGTGCTGCGTGGAGAGGACGATGGTGTGGATGCGCAGCGGCGTGCCGTCGTCGGCGTACTCGATCGTGAACTGGCTCTTGGCATCCGGCCGCAGGTAGGGCATCGGGGAGGGGTTCTCCCGGCGGATGGCCGCCAGTTCGTGCAGAATATGGTGCGAGAGGGTCAGCGGAAGCGGCATGTAATTGTCGGTCTCGTTTGTCGCGTAGCCGAAAATGATTCCCTGGTCACCGGCGCCCTGTTCGGCCGCCTCGTCGCGGTTGACTCCCATCGCGATGTCGCCGCTCTGCGACTGGATGGCGGAGATGACGGCGCAGGAGTCTGCGTCGAAACGGTATTCACTGCGGGTATAGCCGATGCGGCGGATGGTTTCGCGGGCAATCGTCTGGATATCTGCAAAGGTGCGGGTGGTGACCTCGCCGCCGACGACCACCAGACCGGTGGTCACAAAGGTTTCGCAGGCGACATGAGCGTTCTCGTCCTTGCGCAGGCAGGCGTCCAGCACGGCGTCGGAAATCTGGTCGGCCACCTTGTCGGGATGGCCTTCGGAAACGGATTCAGAAGTAAATAGGTACATAGCTATATAAAAAAACAAATCCTGCGCAGTGCGAGGATTTGACAGCCGGCCGTAGCCGAAAAGAGGTTCATTTTAGCCTTTTTTAGAGTGGTTGCAAGCAGTCAAATCCATCCACTGTGTCCGGCAAAGGTACGGCCTTTTTCCGGATTCGCAAAAAGTTTTTTGGGGTACTAAAAACTTCGTTTTTTTCTTGCATGGGAATCCATTGGAATGATTATATTTGCAGTTTGTAAAGGAAGAATCCAAACCAACCTTTTTAACAATAACTTTTTTATGAAAAAAACCTTTAAGCTTTTTGCTTTGGCTGCTCTCGGACTGTTCGTCTCCTTTGCGATGTCCGCACAGGTGACCACCTCTTCGATGAGCGGTAAAATCGTGGATGAGCAGGGTTCCGTCGTCGGAGCCGCCATCATCGCGACCCACACCCCCTCCGGCACGCAGTATTATGCTGTGTCCAACAGCGAGGGCCGTTATGCGATCCAGGGTATGCGCCCGGGCGGACCGTATGATGTCAAGATTCAGATGATGGGTTGCGAAACCGTCGTCTATCAGGGCGTTACGCTGAACCTCGGTGAGGTGTATGTCCAGAACGCCACCCTGAAGGCTGCCGCAACGGCACTGGATGAGGTGGTCGTTGTTGCTTCGGCTTCCAAGTTCGCTACGGAGAAGACGGGTGCTTCCACCAGCATCAACAGCGCCGACATGCAGAAGATGCCTACGGTCAACCGAAGCATCTCCGACCTGGCCCGCGTCTCCCCGTATGCAAACGGCATGAGCTTCGCCGGCGGTGACGGCCGTTCCACCAACTTCACCGTGGACGGTTCCAACTTCAACAACAACTTCGGTCTTTCCGACAAACTCCCCGGCGGCGGTTCCCCGATCTCCGTGGATGCACTCGAGGAAATCCAGGTCGTGATCGCTCCCTACGATGTTCGCCAGACCAACTTCATCGGCGGTGGCATCAACGCCATCACCAAGTCCGGTACCAACACCTTCAAGGGTTCCGTGTACGGCTACTACCGCAACCAGGCTTTCCGTGGCAACACCGTGGCCGGTGTCGACTGCGGCGACCGCAAGGCTGAATCGCACCGCGTACTCGGTGCTACCATCGGCGGCCCGATCATCAAGGACAAGCTCTTCTTCTTCGCAAACTTCGAGCATGAGAGCAATCCTGGCCAGGTGATCAAGTACCGCGCAAACAAAGGCGGTGAGGCTTACAACAATACCGGCGTTTCCCGTTGTACGGCAGATGACCTCGCCGCAGTTCAGGCCTACATGAAGAGCAAGTACAATTATGACACGGGTTCCTATACCGACTTCCCCGGCGACGAGTCCAATATGAAGATCCTTGCCCGCCTCGACTGGAACGTCAACCGTGACCACCGCATCAGCCTCCGTTACAACTACACCAAGAATACCGCTTGGAACGGCCCGAACGGCAACTCTTCCGATACCGGTTACCGTCTGAACGGTACCTACCGTGTCGGTGACGAGTCCATGGCTTTCGCCAACAACATGTACTCGCAGGACAACAAGGTGCAGACCCTCTCCCTCGACTACAACAGCCGCCTCTCGGACAACCTCTCCGAGCAGCTGCTCGTCACCTACACCAAGATCGATGACGTCCGCGGTTCCAAGTCTTCCCCGTTCCCTCATGTTGATATCATCAAGAAGGACGGCGCAGAATGGCAGCCTTACATGTCGCTCGGTTATGAGCTCTTCACCTGGAACAACGGTGTGCACAACAATGTCCTCACCATTAAGGACGACCTGATCTACACCCTCGGTGCACACAAGATCACCGCAGGTGTCAACTACGAGTATCAGTTCGCCAACAACGCTTACATGCGTAACGGCGCGCTCTATTATCGTTATGCATGGACCACCGAGTCGACCATCGAGCAGGTGCTCGACGGCACGCCGGAATCCTTCGCCATCACCTATGGCTGGGACGGCAACCTCAACCCGAACGCACAGGTTACCTTCCACCAGATCGGTGCTTACCTGCAGGACGAATGGGCTGTGAACGACAACCTCAAACTGACCGGCGGCGTGCGTCTGGACACCATCCTCTTCGATGAGTCCGACATCGCTACCAACAAGGCCATCTACGCATACGACTTCAAGGCTCCCGACGGAACGGCCGTCAAGATCGACACCGGCAAGTGGCCGACCACCAAGATTCAGGTCAACCCGCGCCTCGGTTTCGTCTATGATGTCTTCGGCGACAAGAGCCTGAAGGTTCGCGGTGGTACCGGTATCTTCCAGGGCCGTCTCCCGCTCGTGTACTTCACCAACATGCCGACCAACGCAGGTATGGTGCAGAACTCCGTCCAGTACAAGAGTACCTGGACCTCCGGTGAACTGACCGCCATCAACCACGCACAGCTCGACCAGTTCTCCAAGACCGGCACCTTCGGCGGTATGATTACCTCCGCGCAGGAAGCTATCGAGAAACTCGGCCTCCAGACCTCTCTGACCGACGACAAGCACGTTGCCGGCAACACGATGTCGGGTGTGGATCCGAAGTTCAAGATGCCGCAGGATTGGAAGACTTCCCTCGCGGTGGACTACCAGCTCCCGGTTGACTTCCCCTTCACCGTCACCCTCGAGGCTATGTACCACAAGACCATTAACGGCGTCAACGTTTACAACGTGAACATCGATCCGGATACCTCCACCTGGGGCCACTTCTCCGGTGCTGACAACCGTCTCATCTACCCGGCTAACAAGGGTGCCATCAATGCGGGCAAGAACGCTCCGTATCTGGTCAACACCAACAAGGGCTACGGTTACACGGGCAACATCACCATCAACACCACGCCGGTCAAGAACCTCGACATCATGGCGGCTTACACCATCACCGAGTCCAAAGAGGTTTCCGGTCTTCCGGGTTCCGACCCTCTCTCCACCTGGCAGGGTATGATCACCGTCGACGGCCCGAACTTCGGTACCGCACAGCGTTCGCAGTATGTGATTCCTCACAAGGCTATCGCAAGCATCAGCTACACGATTCCTTACACCGGAACCCACCTGAACGTGTTCTACACGGGCTACGCTCCCTACAGCAACAGCTTCTGCTACTCCAACGATATGAACGGTGACGGCATCAACAACGACCTGATGTACATCCCGAAGGATGACACCGAGATTTCCTTCACCAACCCCGCTGACGCCGCTGCTTTCTGGGCATTTGTCGATCAGGACAAGTACCTCAAGAGCCACAAGGGCCAGTATGCTGAGGCTTACGCAGCACGCGCTCCCTGGAGCAACCGCTTCGACTTCCGCCTCGCACAGGACATCTCCTTCAAGGCAGCAGGCCAGAAGCACACCTTCCAGATTCTGTTCGACCTGATGAATGTCGGCAACCTCTTCAACAGCAAGTGGGGCATCTGGAAATCCAACTCTGCTTCCAACAACTGCCGTATCCTGAAGTATGACGGCAAGGACGCTTCCGGCGTTCCGCAGTTCTCGATGAACAAGAAGGACGGCAACTACCTGACCACGACCTACGAGTATCCCGGCAAGACGGCTTACACCCAGTGCTGGAACTTCCAGATCGGTCTGCGTTACCTGTTCAACTAATCATTGGTTAGACAGATTTTCCTGAAAAGGGAGGCCCCATGGCCTCCCTTTTTGTTGGTATTTTGCCCCCAAACAAGTGCAAATGGAAAACATTTTTATACCTTTGTAGATTAAGCGTAATAGTGGCCGCAGGGGGCGGTAGAAGAAGATGGAAAACAAGGTACAGCGGGGACGGCGCGGGGAAGATGCGGCGCTGGAATGGCTCGAGGCGCAGGGCATGTGGCTGCGGGAGCGGAACTGGCGGTGGGAACACCGGGAGATCGACCTGATTATGGAGAGCCCGCAGTGGCTGCATATCGTGGAGGTCAAACTGCTTCGGATGCCTTCGGCTATCGAACCCTGGGAGCAGGTGGGGGCGCAGAAACAGCGCAACCTGGCCATTGCGGCGGACCACTACGTGCGGATGAACCGGATTGAAAAGGAGGTCCATTTCGATATTGTATCGATCGGGGAGGAGGTGGGAGGCGCGATGCGCATCGAATACATTCCGGAGGCCTTCATCCCGATGGGTTGAAAACTGAGAAAGACAAAATATGGACAAAAACCGATATTGCATTATCATGGCCGGCGGATCCGGCACCCGATTCTGGCCGATGAGCCGCGTGGCCAAGCCGAAGCAGTTCCTGGATATCATCGATTCCGGGAAAACCTTCCTGCGAATGACCTATAACCGCTTCACGCAGACCATTCCGCAGGAGAATGTGCTGATTGTCGCCTCCGAGCAGTATCACGACCTGATTCGCGAGCAACTGCCGCAGATTCCCGAGGAGAATATCCTGCTCGAGCCGCTCAAACGCAATACGGCGCCCTGCATCGCCTATGCCATCTACAAGCTCCGCAAGAAGAATCCCGATGCAACGGTGGTCATCGCTCCGGCAGACCATCTCATCACCGGCGAGCAGGCCTTCAACGCCACCATCGACCGCGCCCTCAACTTTGTGTCGCACAACGACCATATCCTCACCATCGGCATCGAGCCTACCCGGCCCGACACCAATTACGGCTATATCCAGATGAACCGGACCTCCTGCCGCAAGGTGGACGGGCATCCGATTTATGCGGTGAAGACCTTTACGGAAAAACCGGACGTGGAGACCGCCAAACTCTTCTGCAGCACCGGGGAATTCCTCTGGAACTCGGGCATGTTCATCAGCAACATCCGTTCGCTGATTGCCGAATATGAGCGCTGCCTGCCCGAGATGGCCGCCCTCTTCGAGGCGGGCGAGAGTGCCTGGTACACCCCTGCGGAGAAGTCGTTCGTGCTGGGCGTTTACCAGAGCACCGTGAACATCTCGATCGACTACGGCGTGATGGAGAAGACCCGCAAGGCCTGGGTGCTTCCCGCCGACTTCGGCTGGTCCGATCTCGGCACCTGGACCACCGTCTATGACCTGGCGCCCGGCAAGGATGAAGAGGGCAATGTCATCAAGTGTCGCGAGTCCATCGTGCTGGAATCCAAAGGCACCTACATCCGCGAAAAGAAGACCGGCAAGTTGGTCGTGGTGCGCGGCCTCGAGGATTTTCTCGTGATCGACACGGACGACGTGCTGATGATCTGCCCGCGCAACGACAAATACGTCAAAGATTTCGTCACGGACCTGACCGCCCGCGAAAAGAACCGATACCTCTAGTTTTACCCATAATAAGCTGAATTCATGATTTCACAGCAAAAGATAGAAGAACTCCAGGCCGCCCTCCAGGAACTCAAGGCGGCCCGCGAACAGGAACTCGAAGAACTCCGCATCCAGTGGCTCGGAAAGAAGGGCGAAATTACCCGCCTCTTCGAAGAATTCCGCACGGTCTCTCCCGAGCAGAAACGGGAATTCGGCCAACGGCTGAACCAGCTCAAGACGGCGGCCCAGAACCGCATCAACGAGCTGCGCGAGGCGCTGGACCAGATTGCCGGCGGCGGCAAGGCCTCTTTCGACCTGACCAAGCCGGGCGACCGGATGGACCTCGGTGCCCGTCACCCCATCTCCATCACCCGCGAGGAGATTCTCTCGATCTTCCGCAAATTCGGCTATAGTGTGGCCGAGGGACCCGAAATCGAAGACGACTGGCATGTCTTCTCCGCCCTGAACTTCCCGCCGGAGCACCCGGCCCGCGATATGCAGGACACCTTCTTCGTCAGCCCCGGCGGCGAGAACCCCATCCTGCTCCGCACCCACACCTCCTCCGTGCAGGTACGCACCATGGAGCGGCAGCAGCCTCCGATCCGCGTGGTCTGTCCGGGTCGCGTCTTCCGCAACGAGGCCATCTCCGCCCGTGCGCACTGCATCTTCCATCAGGTGGAGGGCCTCTATATCGACAAGAATGTCTCCTTCGCCGACCTCAAGCAGGCTATCCTCCTCTTCGCCCGCGAAATGTTCGGCCCCGAGACGCAGATCCGCATGCGCCCCAGCTACTTCCCCTTCACCGAACCGTCGGCCGAGGTGGACGTGAGCTGCAACATCTGCCACGGCAAGGGGTGCAACATCTGCAAGGGTACCGGCTGGCTCGAGATTCTGGGCTGCGGCATGGTGGACCCGAACGTCCTCCGCGCCAATGGCATCGATCCCGAGGTTTACAGCGGCTTCGCCTTCGGCATGGGTATCGAGCGTATCGCCATGCTCAAATGGCAGGTCAAGGACCTCCGTCACTATTTTGAAAACGACCTCCGTTTCCTGCGTGAATTCGAGACGGTGATTTAACCTTTGATTTGTGAAAATGAAACATATAAAAATGAAACATATTGCCTTCTTTTTTGTAACCTTGGCACTGATGACCTCCTGCACCCGCACCAACCCCTTTTTCACCGAGTGGAACACGCCCTACGGCATTCCGCCTTTCGAGCAGATCACGGACGCGGATTATGTCCCGGCCATCCAGGCTGGCATTGACGAGCAACTCGCCGAGATCGAGGCCATCGTGGCTTCTGACGCAGAGCCGACTTTCGAGAATGTGATCGGTGCCCTGGACCGCTCCGGCGCGCTGCTTAGCAAAGTCTCCCGCGTGCTCTTCAATCTCTCCGAATCCATCAATACGCCGAGAATCCAGCGGGTCGTGGAGGAGGTGACTCCCATCGTGACCGCGCATGAAAACGACATCTTCATGAACGCCGGTCTCTTTGCCAAGGTCAAGACCCTCTACGACAAGAAGGCGGAACTGGGACTGACCACCGAACAGGAGCGCGTGCTCGACGAAATCTACCGTGATTTTGAAAAGAACGGCATCGGTCTCGATCAGGCAGGCCAGGCCCGCATGCGCGAAATCAACACCGAGCTGGCCACCCTTTCGCTGCGCTTCGGCAACAACCTGCTCGCGGAAAACAATGCCTTCAAGGCTGCCTTCGGTGTGGCGATTTCCGAATATACCACTGCCATGACCACCTGTGAGGACCGCGCCCGCCGCGAGGCGATGTTCCGCGCGTATGCCTCGCGCGGCAACAACGGCAATGAGTACGACAACAAGCAGATTGTGCTCGACATCCTGCGCCTGAAGATTGAAAAGGCGAATCTGCTGGGTTACGATACTCCCGCCGCCTTCATTCTCAGCGACAAGATGGCCAAGACTCCGAAGGCCGTGGATGCTTTCCTGGCCAATATCATGAAATACGCCGTCCGGCAGGCCAAAGCCGAGGTGTTCGACATGCAGAAGGTGATGGACGCCGATGTGGCCTCCGGCCTGCTGCCCGCCGGCAGCAAGATTGAACCCTGGGACTGGTTCTACTATGCAGAACGCGTCCGCAAGGCGAAGTATGACCTGGATGAGAATGCCGTGATGCCGTACTTCAAGATGGAGAATGTGCGCGAGGGGGTCTTCTCTACCGCATCGCGCCTCTACGGCCTGCAGTTCGAGCCCATTGCGGATGCACCCAAGTATCATCCCGATGTGGAGGCCTTCCGCGTCAGCGATGCCGACGGTTCGCTGATCGGCGTGCTGCTGACCGACTATTTCCCGCGTGACACCAAGCGCGGCGGGGCGTGGATGGACAATATCCGCGACCAATTCATCACGCCGGAAGGGGAGAATGTCCGCCCCATCATCGTCAATGTGGGCAATTTCAACAAGCCGACGGCCGATAAGCCTTCGCTGCTGAGCCTCGACAACGTGGAGACCATGTTCCATGAGTTTGGTCACGCGCTGCACGGCCTGCTGAGCCAGTGTACCTATCACACGGTGAGCGGTACGGCGGTGGCCCGTGACTTCGTGGAGCTCCCCTCGCAGATCAACGAGAACTGGGCTTTCGAACCCGAAGTGCTTGCCGCTTATGCGCGTCACTACGAGACGGGCGAGGTGATTCCCGATGAACTGCTCGCCAAAGTCATTGCGGCCGGCAACTTCAACCAGGGCTTCATGACCGCCGAACTTTGCGCGGCCTCCATCCTGGATATGAAGTGGCACGAACTGACCTCGGTGGAAGGCATTGATATCGAAGCCTTTGAAAAGAAGGCCTGCCGGGAGATGGGTCTCATCGACGAGATCATCCCGCGTTACCGCACCACCTACTTCAACCACATCTTCAACAGCGGCTACAGCGCCGGCTACTACAGCTATCTCTGGGCCGAAGTGCTCGACAAGGACGCCTTTGAACTCTTCAGACAGAAGGGAGTATTCGACAAGGAGACGGCCATGAGTTTCCGCCACAACATCCTCGAGAAAGGAGACAGCGAGGACCCGATGACCCTCTACGTCCGTTTCCGTGGCGCGCAGCCCGATCCGGACGCCCTGCTCCGTGCCCGTGGCCTGAAATAAGTAATCCTATTTGAATTTGAAAATGAAACGCTTTCGCATCCTGATCCTTTCCCTGGCGGCCCTGCTTACCGGTTTCGGTGCAGCGGCCCAGCAGACCTTTACCCTCAGCGGTACGGTGGTCGACAAGGGCGACGGCGCTCCCGTGGAGTTTGCCACGGTGGTGCTCTCCTCCGGCCAGTGGGCGGTCTGCGATGCGAAGGGCGCCTTCACCATCGCGAAGGTGGCTGCCGGCAAGACCACGGTGGTCGTTTCCTGTGTGGGCTATGTGGAGGACAAGCGTGAAATCACCGTCTCCAAGGATATCCGCAACTACCGCATCCAGCTCGCGCAGGACAACCTCGCCCTGGAAGGTGCGGTCGTGACGGCCCAGGAGAGCAGTTCGGCGGCCACCACCTCCCGCACCATCGACAAGACGGCCCTCGAGCACGTCCAGCTGATGAACGTCTCGAGCATCTCCGGCCTGATGCCGGGCGGGGCGACTGCCAATCCGAGCCTGACCAGCGAACAGCAGTTCAACATCCGCGCCTCCGGTGCCGAAGAGGGCAACGCCTCCTTCGGTACGGCCGTCGAGGTGGACGGCGTCCGCCTCTCGAACAACGCCGCCTTCGGCCAGTTCTCCTCCACGAGCCAGATGAAAGGCGTGGCCACCAACAACATCGCTTCGACCAATGTCGAGTCGGTGGAGGTCATTACCGGCGTGCCTTCCGTGGAATATGGCGACATGACCTCCGGTATCGTGAAGATCAATACCCGGAAGGGAAAAACGCCGTGGATGGTGACCCTCTCCACCAGCCCCAACACCAAGCAGGTCTCAGCCAGCAAAGGGTTCGGTCTGGGAGAGGCGCGCAGCGGCGCTTCCCGCGGGGTAATCAACAGCAGCGTTGAGTATACCCGTTCCATCTCCGAGCCGATGTCGCCCTACACGGCCTACGACCGCGCCCAACTCTCGATGACCTGGTCGAATCTTTTCAACAAGGGAGCCTTTGTCGCCACGCCGCTTCGTTTCTCGGTGGGCGTCACGGGCAACGTGGGCGGCTATAACACCAAGGCCGACCCGGACCAGTTCAAGAATACCTACACCAATGTGCGCGACAATGTCATCCGTGGCAACTTCTCGCTCAATTGGCTGCTCAGCAAGCCGTGGATCACCAATGTCGAGATGAACGGTTCCATCTCCTACAGCGACAAGTTCAGCCGCGAGAACAAGAACTATTCGAGTGCGGTGGGCAAGGTCGAACTGCATGGCTCGCAGGAGGGATACTATATTGCCCGTTCCTACGAAGACGATCCGACCGGTACCGTGCTTCTCATTCCGCGCGGCTACTGGTACAACGAGATGGTAGAAGACAACCGCCCGCTTTCCTGGAAACTCGGCATCAAGGCCAACTGGGCCCGTAACTTCGGAAAGATCAACAACAAGTTGAAGATAGGTGCGGACTGGACGGGTGACGGCAACTTTGGCCGCGGCGTCTATTCCTCCGACTTTGCCACGGCCCCGACCTACCGTGACTGGCTCTACAGCGACAAGCCCTTCATGCACAACCTGGCTCTCTACGCGGAAGATAATGTGATGATTCCCGTGGGTCGTGAGGGCCGACTGAACCTGATTACCGGTATTCGTCAGGACCGGACGATGATCCGGGATTCCCACTACGGCACGGTCTCCAGTCTCTCGCCCCGCTTCAATGTGAAGTATACGGTCTTTTCCGAAAAGGATCATCACCGCGATTTCTTCCGCGCGCTTGCCTTCCGTGCGAGCTGGGGCCTGGCGGTGAAATTACCCTCTTACTCAATTCTTTATCCGACGCCTTCCTACTACGACCGGAACGTTTTTGATTCGCCGACGGATGCGGCCGGCAACTCCTATGTCGCCTACAAAATCATGCCTAGGACGATGGAGTACAACGCAGACCTGAAATTCCAGCGCAACCGGCAGAGCGAGGTGGGTGTCGAGGCCAACCTGGGCGGCATGAAAATCTCGCTGGCAGGTTTCTATAACCTGACCCTCGATGCCTATGTCTATCAGTCCGAGTATCGCCCGCATACCTATCTCTATACGCAGACTTCCGCCGTCTCCGGCTGTCTCATTCCTGAAGGGGACCGGATTTACAGTATCGACCGGACGACGGGCGTCGTGACGGTTTCCGACCGGACGGGGACCTATCCTGCGATGGAATTGCCTTATATCGTCAAAAACGAGTTCGCCAGCCGTCCCTTCGTAACCAACGCCGTTCAGCCGATGAGACGCTACGGCATGGAATGGGTGGTGGATTTCCCCAAGATTAAGTCCATCAACACAACAATCCGGATCGATGGTACCTGGTATAACTACAAGGCTTTCAATGCCAATACCACTGCCTTTTACCAGACCAATCTTCCTTCCGCCGACGGCACCCCCTTTAAGTATCTGGGGTTTTTCTACGGTGACGATTCCTACGGCAACGGTCGCCGCACCTCCAATGTCAATACCAACCTGACGTTGACGACCCATATCCCGAAGGTCCGTATGATTCTTTCGCTCAAGGTGGAAACCAGCCTGCTCAAGTTTTCGCAGGCCATCAGCGAACGCGTCGACGGAACGCCGCGTTCTTACGTGATCTCCGACCGCAACGATCTGCTTTCCTTTACGAACGAATCGCTCTACGAAGGGGAACACTACGTGGTCTGTTTTCCAGACTATTATGTGAGTTTTGCCGACCCGACTACCCTCCGTCCCTTCCTGGACGACTACAGGGCGGCCATTGAAGCGGGCGACAACGCCAAGGCCAAGGATCTGCGCGGCCTGGCCAAACTCACCAGCTATACGAATACCTTCCTGCCGGATTACATTACCCCTTATTTCTCGGCCAATATCAGCGTGACCAAGGAGATCGGCGATCTGGCATCGGTGTCGTTCTATGCCAATAACTTCTTCAACAACCTCTCGCAGGTCCGTTCCAGCCGGACCGGGAACTATGAATCCGTTTCTGGATATATTCCCTCGTTCTACTACGGCCTGACCGTTCGATTGAAATTCTAACCACTCTATTATCAATCATTAATAACAGTTCATCATGAAAAAAGTTCTTTCATTACTCGTAATGGTTGCCGCCCTTGCGGTGGCCTATTCTTGCGAACCCAAGGAGGAACCGCAGGATGTTACAATCCAGCTGACGCAGAATGACGTCAACTATGCAAAAGAGGGTATCACGGTGACCGTCTCCGGTCCCGCTACTTTCGAGGCTACTACCAATGCCCAGGGTGTGGCAACTTTCAGCCTTCCGGTCGGTATCTATGACGCTTCCGTCGCTTTCCGTGGTATCGACGCCAATGGTGTCGTGACCAACTGCAACGGCAAGACCGCCATCACAGTCGTCGACAAAAAGGCCGATCCCAACGCCGTCAACGACTTCAAGCTCCCGGTCATCGCTTCTCAGGGCTCCCAGCTCATCATCAAAGAGGTGTATGCCGGCGGCTGCCAGAAGAACGACAACTCCGGTACTTATGCCAACGACAAGTATATCATCCTTTACAACAACGCAGGCACCGAAGTGGATGCATCCAAGATCTGCATCGGCCACATCAACCCGCCGAATGCACATGCCTCCAACAAGTATTACGATAAAGACGGTAAGCTTACCTATACGGACTGGCTGCCTGCAGGCTATGGCTACTGGTATTTTACCACCACGGTGAAGATTCCGGCATACTCGCAGATTGTCATCTCCATCATGGGCGCCGTAAATCACACCGAGACCTATACCAATTCCGTGGACCTCTCCAACGCAGATTATGTGATGTATGACAAGGAGAGCGGTTTCAACATGGCATCCTATTATCCCGCACCTGCCTTCACCGACGCTTCTCGTTACATGAAGGCTGTCAAATACGGTCTGGGTACCGGTTGGGTGACCTCAAACTTCTCGCCGGGTTTCTTCCTCTTCCGTCTGGACAATCCCGCAACCTATGCTGACGACAAGGCTAACCTGGATGAGACGATGGGCGCAACGATGCCGAACGCCATCATCCGTGAAGCCGCTATCGTGGATGGCGCCGAGATCTTCAACATTCCAAAGCTCGCCGACAGCAAGACTCGTTTCATCCCGAGCGTTGACGCAGGGTACGCGAAGTTCACAAACGGCCAGGGCTACTCCATTTACCGTAACGTGGATAAGGAAGCTACCGAGGCTCTCGCCGAGAACGCCGGCAAACTGGTTTACAACTATGCAGGCGGTACGGTGGCTGTGGATGCAGAAAACGGTACGACCGATCCTTCCGGTATCGACGCAGAGGCTTCCATTGCCAATGGCGCCCACATCATCTACCTGGATACCAACAACTCGTCCAACGACTTCCACCAGAGGAAAGTCGCTTCCATCAAGAAATAATGCGTTTCCGAACACGACTCCTTACGCTGGCACTGCTTTTGTCCCTCGCCTTTCAGGCCGGGGGACAGGAGCGTGACGCGCTGCGCGATTACCACTATATCGTATCAACCAACCCTTTCCTGAAACTCGACAACGCCGCCGGTATCGGCCGGCTCCAGCTTGGACGCATCGCGATAGCGGAGGGCCAGTTTGTCAAGGAAAACGGGGGGCTGAAAGGGCCCGACGATTCGGCCGACGACTGGTACACCGCCGGCGTGACGGAGTCATACGTAAAGGTCTCCGACAAGGTGGCCTTTTATGGTCGGATGCACTATTCCTACTTTCAGGGACAGGATATGGGGGGCTCGCTGCTGGCGGGCTCCTCATCGGCCCCTGTCAATTTTTACGAAACGGTCGATTCCACGGCTGCCCTCCGTCAGCAGGAGCGCTACGGCCTCACCGGCGCGATGTCCTATACCATCAACGACTGCTGGTCGGCCGGCGTCAAGGTGAATTACAGCTCCGGAATGCGGACCAAGCTGCGTGACCCCCGTTCGCGCAGCAATCTGATGGTGCTTGACCTGACGGCAGGGATACAGCGGACGCTGCGAAGCGGCACTGTGTTGGGTGCCAGTCTGGCTTACAACCGCGACCTGGAGGAGCTTCGGGCCCGGCAGTACGGCACCACGGACAAGATGTTCTACATTTTCGTCGACTATGGCGCCTGCTACGGTATCCGCGAGCTTTTCTCAGGCGACGACAACTTCGTGGCACTGAGCAATCCCCGCTATATGGACAACACCCGGTTGGGCGGATCTCTCCAGCTCTATACGAAGCGGGGCGGTTTCCACCAGCTCTCCTACATGCATCGTGATGGCTACTACGGCAAGCGAGCCTCTTCGAGTATCGTCTTCTGCGAATTCAGCGGCCACGAAATCAACTATTCCGGGGAAACCCTCTCCCGGCGGGCTACTGCCACCGACCGTTTCTGCTGGGAGGCGGCCTTCGCCACGCTCTCAAACGAAAAGAATGTCTATAAACAGACCACGGAGCCGGGTAAGTCCACGGTGGTTACCTATTTCGGTCAGAACCATGTTCTCTCGGCGATGGATGCCACCATCCACCTGGCCTGGGACGCTTGGCGCGGCGTAAAGGACTATCGCGCAAAAACCGCCTTCGGCGCGACCTTTGATGGCGCGTTCCACCAGGGCATTACCTCCATCTATCCTTATCAGCGTACGTCACGGATTATGGCGCTGAATGCTACCGGCCACTGCGAGCGTAATCTCGTGCGGGCGCATGATATGCTTTCCTTCCGCGGCGAAGCCTCCTTCGGGATGGGCTTCGGCAATCCGGCTTCCGACAAAAAGCTGGCTTCGAGTTCTTCGCCCGCTCCGCTCTCGTTCGACGCCCGGCTCAACCGGCAGTTTGAATTTGAGACCGCGCCCCGCGCCGGTCTCGCCCTCGGGTGCACCTACACCCGCATCTTTTCTGAAAAATTCTCGGCGTATGTCCGCCTGCAGGACGGCCTGAGCCTCCTGCTTCGCACGCCGCAGTATCTGGACGGCCGCCTGCGCAATGCCGCTGCCCTGACCGTGGGCTGCACCTTCTAGCCGTCTTTATCCGTTTTAAACGTTTCAAAACGCTTATTCAAGCATGAAAAAACTCTTCCAGTCGCTGTTGCTGCTAGCCGTTTGCGCCACCGCCTCCGCCCAGTATATCCCCGATGACCCGGCCTTCCGTGTCGGCCGCCTGGACAACGGGTTGACCTATTACCTCTATCACAACGAGAACCCTGCCGGCGTGGCGGAGTTCTACATCATCCACAACGTGGGCGCACTGCAGGAAGAGGACAACCAGAATGGCCTGGCCCACTTCCTGGAGCACATGGCTTTCAACGGCACCAAGCACTATCCCGGCAAGGAGTTGCTGAACTTCCTGGCCAAGGACGGCGTCCGTTTCGGCTACAATGTAAACGCCTATACAGGCCGCCACGAGACGGTGTACAATGTATCGGCGGTCCCGCTCGCCCGCGCGAGTTTCGTGGATTCGGTGCTGATGATTCTGCACGACTGGTCGTGCGACATCTCCTGCGAGCAGGCCGACCTCGATGCGGAGCGCGGCGTGATCAGCGAGGAGTGGCGTCTGCGCGACGAGCCCCGCTACCGCATGATGTGCCGCCAGACGGAACTCGTGTATAAGGGCGCCAAGCATCCCGAGCGCACCGTAATCGGCTCTTACGAGGTCATCAACCATTTCAAACGCCACGAGATTCTTGACTTCTACCACAAATGGTATCGCCCGGATCTGCAGGCGATTGCGATTGTGGGAGATATCGATCTGGACGCGATGGAGGCGCGGGTCAGAGACTTGTTCTCCGACATTCCGGCCGCCGTCAATCCGACCCCCAAGGATCCCTGCATCCCGCCGGCTCAGGAGGAGCCGATGTTCGCCGACCAGACCGACAACCAGATCCGCTACCAGGCGGTGAAACTCATCTACAAGAACCGCTTTCCCGATGCGGCGGCCCGCCATCGGGAAGAGTCGATCCGCGACTTTTTCTCCCGCCAGATCGTGGCTTCCGTGCTCTCGGACCGCTTTCGGGAGGCTACCCGCCAGGAGGGTTCTCCGGCCAAGTCCATCGTGGCCGTGGCCGCTTCCAACTCGCCGGAATTCAACCTGTTGATGTGCACCATCACCCCGCGGGAGCGCACCCAGCTCAAGGGTGCCACCCAGGTGGCGCTGCGCGAGGTGAACCGCCTGCTGCAGCACGGCATTTCGCCGGAAGAGTTCGAGGTGGCGCGGCTGAATGTCTGCCAGCGCTTTCACCTCAACCGCGAGCGCAATCCGGAAGAGATCCGCTCGGGCGACCTGGTGAAGGTCGTGATCGAAAACTTCCTGCGCAACTATCCGCTGCTCAATCCGGTGGATGAGGATGCGCTCAAACGTCGGATTCTCTTCTCCCTCACGCCGGAGGAGGTGGCCGCTTATCCCGGGCGGATGATCGCGGATGCGGAGGCCATCTATTCCAACTGTTACAACTATGTGGACGACCCGGATGTGCCTATTCCTGAGGCAGATTTCCGCGCGATGGTCGCCTCTGCCGCCGCTACCCCGCTCGAGCCCGCTTTCCTGCAGTATCCCAAACTGGACCTCAGCTATGCGCTGGACGCCGGCCGGATCGTTTCTGAGGCGAAGGATGCCAAAGGAAATGCCCTCTGGACCCTCTCCAACGGCATACGGGTGCACTATCGCCAGAGCGAACCCTACAAGAGCGCGACGCGGCTGGCGCTTACCCTGCGCTATCCTTCCGGCTACGGCGTCTTTGACGAGGCTTCCGTCACGGCGGACCGCTATGCAGCCGGTTATCTTGCCCGCAGCCTCAGTTTCCGCAAGATCGACAAGGCTTCGCAGCGCAATTATCCTGAATTGCTCGGCGTTTCGCTGACCAACCACTTCACCTCGGAAGCGGCCGAACTCTCCCTGAATACGACGGCAGACCGCGCGGAGAACGGCTTCAAGGCCCTCTGCCTGCAGGTGACCGACCCCTGGTTCGGTACGCCGGCCCAGCTGAACAAGTACAAGAAGAATTCGCTGGAGGGCTTTGCCAAACCCAAGCGGAACCGCGAAGGGTTCGACGACCGCGTACGCGAGGCGCTCTACCCCGGAAACCCCTGGGCGGCTAAAACGGATTCGGCTGCCGTAGAGGCGGTTACGGCGTCCCTGCTGCGCAGCGTATTCGACCGCGCGCTCAGCGGTACCCCGGAACTCTACCTTTGCAGCGACCTTGACCCGGCGCAGGTCCGCACCTGGGTGGAGCGCTACATCGCCGCGCTGCCTGTAACGGAACCCGCCCCGCAGGGCGCCCTGCATCCGCTGCGCGAAGCCTTTACCGGCCGGAGCGAGGTAAGCGAGGTCTATCCGCCCGTCTCCGCCCCGCTGGCCGATGTCAATATCCAGTTCCGCACGCCGTCCCGCAAGGATACCAAAGCCCGCATGACCTTCGCCATTCTGGACTACCTGATGAGCGAACGCTATATCGCCCTGATTCGCGAGGAGCGGGGAGGAGCTTACCACGTGAGTTTCAATACAGAGCTGTATGACGCGCCCGACCGCGATCCGGTCTCCACCGTCGCCTTCCAGACGCGCCCCGAACTGCAGGAGATTCTGGTGAAAGATGTGGAAGAGGAGCTGCAGCGGATGGCCTCCTCCGGCCCCTCGGCCGCTGAGCTGGATGCGGCCCGCAAGTACCTGATCAAGCGCGAGAAGGAGATGCGTCCGCGGATCGCTTCTTCGGTTGGCATCCAGCTCTCCCAGCTGGAGCGCTACAGCCGATGCGGGATCGATTATGACTACGATTACGCCAAGGTGGTCCGCTCCGTCAAGGCCCGCGATATCAAGCGTCTGGCGCGCCGGATCGGTGAAAACGGTAAATTGTTCGCGATTTATACGGAAAAATAGGCGCCGTCCGTTTAACTTTTCGTAACTTGGGCAGTCAAAAGGTTTTGACTGCCCTTGTTTCTTATGCGAACCCTTCGACCGACGCTCCTCGCTGCGCTGCTTTTGCTGGTTTTTGGCCCCCTGTATGCGCAAATCACCCTTACCGCCCAATTCAAGGATGCCGCTTCCGGCGAACCCGTGGCCTTTGCGACCTTCTCCCTGACCAGGAAAGGGGAGAGCAAGCCCTACAAATACTGCCTCACGGACCACAACGGGCAGGCGAAGCTCGACAAGGTGGCGCAGGGTGTCTATGAGGCCCGGCTGGAACTGCTGGGCTACCAATCGTGGACGAAGGAGGTCTCCCTGAAACAGCGCAACGAAGATCTGGGCCAGATTGCGATGCAGGCCGACGTGCAGACGCTGGATGCGGCGCGCATCTCGGCAGCCGGCAATGCGGTGGAATTCAAACAGGATACCATCGAATACAATGCCGCCTCGCACCTGATCGGGGAGAACGACCTGCTCGAGGATCTGCTCAAGAAACTCCCCGGCGTGGAGGTGGACGACAGCGGCAAGGTGACGGTCAACGGCGAGGAGGTCAAGCGCATCACCATCGAGGGCAAGACCTTCTTCCTGAACGATCCGACGGTGGCCACGCGCAACATCCTGGCCAAGTATGTCAAGAAGGTAAAAGTGGTGGAGAAGAAGTCCGAGCAGGCGGAATTCACCGGCATTGACGACGGTGAGCGGGAGACGGTTATCGATATCGCCGTGCACGACAACATGATGCGCGGTACCTTCGGCAATGTGAATGCCGGCATCGGACACGATATCCCCGCCGGGACCAAGGGCACGCTCGGTACGTACGACGACTGGCGCTGGCAGGGGTCCGGTTTTGTGGGCAAGTTTACCAAGAAACGGCAGATCTCCCTGGTGGCCAACGTGAACAATACCAACTCGCGCGGCGCCACCGACCAGGCCGGCTCCATGATGCGCGCCCTGGGCGGCAGCGCCAATTCCGACAACGGCATCAACACGGTGTACATGGGCGGCGTGAACGGCGCCTGGACCCTGCTGGACAACAAGATGGAGCTCAGCGGCAGCTATATCGCCAACCACGTGAACAATGTCTCGCGCAGCGAGAGCAACCGCATTTCCTACCTCGCGGACCACGACCTGCTCTACAATTCCGCCAGCGCCTCGAACGACCGCTCCTTCGGCCACACCTTCGCTTCGCGGCTGGAACACAAGTTTTCCGAGGCCACGCAGATTCTCTTTGAACCGCAGCTCTCGATCGGCCGCTCCTCCTTCAACAACGGCCGTACCTACAACTCCGACAACCGTTATGAGGAGGGGACCTACAAGGCCAACGAGGGTTCTTCGCTCAGCCAGGGCGACAACAACAGCCTCTCCACCAGCGGCCGTTTCCTCTTCAAGCAGCGCCTCGGCCTTCCGGGCCGCACCCTGACCTTCAACGCGCGTTACTCCTTCAGCCACAACCAGACGGACGGTATCAACCAGTCGAATACCCGCACCTGGCTCGACAAAACGGAGGAGAACTACCAGGATTCGGTGATCGACCAGACCTACGTGCGCAAGGCGAACAGCGTCAGCCTGCGGGGGCGCGTCACCTATACCGAGCCCCTGGGCGGCGGGTTTTATGCGGAGGCCAACTACTCCTACGCCTGGAGCCGCAATACCTCCACCAAGGATACCTACGACGCTGACGGCGTGCGGAGCGACCTCTATTCCAACGACATCTACAACACGCATACGAACCAGCAGATTGGGGCGAACCTCAAATACCAAAAGAACAAGTTCCGCATCCAGGGCGGTGTGAGCATCGATCCGACCCATACGGAAAACGTTTCTACGCGTTCCGGGAAACACCTCGAGTATGAGAACGATGTGATAAACTGGGCACCGACCCTCTCGATGTCGTGGAACCGCGAACGCAACGAGAGCGTCCGTGTCTTCTATTCGGGGTCTTCCAACCAGCCGAGCACCTCGCAGCTGCTGCCGGTTCCCGACCTGAGCAACCCGACCAACATCTCCTTCGGTAACCCCAACCTGAAGCCCAACTTCTCGCACAGCATGCGGGCGGAATACCGCAAGACCAACCGCAAGACCTTCTCTTCCTACAATGTCCGCCTGACGGCCGGCATCACGCAGGATCCGATCGTCTCCGCCCTCTGGTACGACGCCGGCGGCGTGCAGTATTCCATTCCGGTCAACGGCGCCCCCGCCTGGAACGTGCGGCTCAACTCCACGGTCAATACCCCCATCGGAAAGTCGAAATTCTCCGTGAACAACACCTTCTCCGGCTCTTTCCGCGAGAGCGCCTCTTATGTGGGCAATAATGTGAATACCAGTGCGTTCTATCACAACGCAGCGCTGGATTATGATAAGTTCTACGAACTCTACGGCAATATCGATGCAGCCTCCGATTTTATCCGAAATGCCACACAGACCCTCTCCCTCTCGGACAACCTGCGCCTGACCTGGCGGGCCGATGAAGTGGAGATCCGGCTCGCCGGGAGCACCCGCGTCAATAAATCGTGGTATACCATCACCGAATCACGGCCTGTCACCTGGAACAACGGCGCGAGCCTCTCCTTCAACTGGCGCAGCCGCGAGAGCGGGTGGGGGGCGAACACCACCTTCCGCTACCGCTGGTATGAGGGCTACACCACGGCGCGCGATCCCGAGTATCTCTGGAACGCGGAGATTACCAAGACCTTCGCCCGTCAGTTCACCCTCTCGCTCATCGCGCGCGACATCCTCGGCCAGGAGAAATCAATGAGCGTCTCCGACTCCTCCAACCAGCATCGGGAATCGGTGACCAACACCCTCGGACGCTATGTGATCGCTTCGCTCACCTGGCGTTTCGGCCAACGGCAGCGCGGCCGGGGTGGCCGGGGTGGTTTCGGTGGAGGATATGGCAGCTACGGCGGTGGCGGCCGCGGCAATAACAGATAATTTGTATTTTTGACAATTCTTTTCTAAATTTGCCAAATCGGCGCAAGAAACATCTTTATTCACTACCATATGAAACGTTTCTATGAAAATCCGCAAGTAGAAGTCGCCCAGATGTACAGCGAGAATGTCATCTGCGGTAGCGGTAACACTACGGAAGACTTCGGCAAAGGAACGCCTATCGATGGCGGTATCTTTGATTCCATCAAACCCTTTTAACGCAGGAGGATCCATTATGAAAAAGATTTTTGCATTTTCGATGATGGCAGCCCTTGTGCTCGCCTCCTGTTCTCCCAAGGAGAATTTTGCTCCGGTCCCGCAGCCCGATAAGCCGGGAATGACCATCCGCGCTTCCATCGCGCCTGAAACCCGTACCTACCTCGTGGAAGACGGTGACGTATTCCACATGCTCTGGAAAGCCGGTGATATTATCCGTTGCACCGACGACGGCGACAACACGGAAGTCCTCTATCAGACCCAGGACGACGGCGTAGCAGCCGCTGGCTTCACCTGGATGCCGGAAAACGGCGAATTCGCCCTCTGCCCCGACTCCACCAAGTTCTGGGCATACTGGCCCCCGGAGCGCGGCCGTAAACTGCCCGCAATCCAGAAGTACAAGGAGCACGGCCTGGACGTAGCTCCGATCCGTGGTTACTACGAGCGTGCCGCTGACGCTGCGTTCGATCCGAATTTCGTCTTCAAGAACGTGGCCGGTGCCCTCAAACTCAACGTCACCACCACCCAGAGCGATGTCAAGGTCCAGAAGGTGGTTATCCGTGCCGATATGGGCCTCAGCGGCTCCTATTCCAATTCGGTGGAAGAACCGACTGCCGTCATGAGCAGCCTCACTGCGCCGGTGACCCTCGACTGCCCCAACGTTGCCATCGGAACCGAACCCACTGATTTCTGGATCAGCATCCCGCCGTACACCTACCTGAAGTTCGACATCACCCTGATCACCGACGACGGCCGTACGCAGACCCGTTCTCTCAAGTCCGGCGAGACCCTGACGATTGACCGCGCCCAGGTGCATGAACTCACCCTGGCATACGACAACCTGCAGAAACCGGCAGTGGGCGAGACCGCTACCTTCATGAAGGCCCGCGACATGAACTCCACGATCAAGGGTATCATCAACCCGGATGTCTCTTCCTACTCCGACGACGATACCACCATCACCAAGATGGTCTTCGTGACCGAGAGCGACGCCTTCTCCGCAGTCAATATTGCCGACGCTACCTCCGAGTCCCCGATCTATGTCTTCTGGGATGAGGCCAACACGACGATTACCGTCTCCACCCCGGCCAAGAAGTTCGTCATGAACGTGGATTCCTGGGGCTTCTTCCACCGCTACAAAGCCCTGACGACGATCGAGGGCATCGAAGACTTCGACACCTCGAATATGGAGTCGATGGCATACTTCTTCGGTTATACCGCTGTCAAGGATGTCAAGCTGCCGAACACCTGGGATTACAGCAAGGTCATCAACACCCGTTACATGTTCTACGGTGCTACTTCCGAGAGCATTGACATCTCTGCAATGGACTTCTCGCAGGATACCTCCATGGCTTACATGTTCGGTGACATCGCCACCAACCCGGAGATTATCTGGCCGGACGAGGTGGACTGCTCGAACCTGACCACCATGGCTTCGATGTTCCGTTACAGCCGCTTCACCCAGATCGACCTCTCGAAGTTCGTCAATACGGACGCTGTGACCACCATCCGTTACACCTTCGCTTACGATACGGCCCTGACCAAGGTCATCGCAAACCTCGACCTGAGCGCACTGGCTACCGGTACTTCCGGTATCGGCTACTGCTTCAGCTACGCTTCCGAGGAAGCCGGCCTGCTCGACCTGAGCCAGTTCGACGTCTCGACCGCACCGACGATGTCGTACGCATTCTATCGTTGCTACGCTTCGACGCTCGACCTCTCCACCTGGAACTGCGAAAGCTGCCAGTTCATGAACTACATGTTCTACCAGTGCAACTTCCTGGGTAACCTCTACCTGGGTCCGGACTTCTATCCGGCAGCTTCCACGCCGGGTGCTACGGGTTACCTGACCCCGACCAACTTTACGGGCGGTACCTCCGACTCCTCCTCGGGTATCCAGATTGCAAGCGTCCCCGGTTCGCTCAACATCTACACGACGCCGGAGATTGCAGAGTGGCTGGTTTACACGCTGCTGCGTAAGGCATACTGGGGCTCCTACACGGGTGAACCGCTGCCTATTACCTTCTACAACATCGATAACCCGACTGTGGAAATCGAAGTTACCTGGCAGCCCGCATAACGCGTGTTGACTCAGATTCTGAAGAGGACGGCGCTGAGCCGTCCTCTTTTTTTGCCTTTGCGTAGCAAAAAGATGCTGATTTCTCGCGAATAATCACTATTTTTGCGATATTAAACAGTAATCAACCCTACTATTAACCTTTATGAAAACTAGTCGTTACGGACAATCGACCGGAGGGGGCATCGCGAGACGCCTGGGCCTGTCGCTGTTGCTTGCTTTCTGCATCGCAGGCAACCTGTTGGCTCAGAACAACCGCGTGACCATTACCGGTACTGTCAAAGATGAAGCGGGGCAGCCTTTCCCGTTCGTCGACGTGTTTGTCACGGGTACGACGCTCGGCACCATTACGGACGCCTACGGAAAGTATTCCCTGACGTTCGGCGGCGGCGAGAGCCTTACCTTCAGTTTCCTCGGCTACCAGACCCGTACGGTCAACATCGGTAAGAAAACCGTGATCGATGTGACCCTGAATCCGGAAGCCACGACCCTTGAGGAAACCGTGGTGGTCGCATTCGGCGAGCAGAAAAAGTCCGCGATGTCATCGGCCGTCTCTACGGTGAAGGCCGACGAAATCGTGAAGTCTCCGGTTTCCAACATTTCCAATGCGGTCGCCGGCCGTATCCCGGGCCTTGTCTCCATGCAGGGCAGCGGTCAGCCGGGCGCCGATGAATCGACCCTTTACATTCGCGGTGCCGGCACCTGGAATGATGCCGAGCCGCTCTATGTGATCGACGGTGTCGAGCGCAACCAGGCCCAGTTCCTTCGTATGGACCCGAGTGAAATCGAGTCGTTCTCCATTCTGAAGGACGCTGCGGCAACCGCTGTCTATGGATCGAAAGCCGCAAACGGCGTCGTCCTGGTCACCACCAAGCGTGGTGAAGAGGGTCGCCCTTCCATCCGTTTCAATTCCTCGGTTACCCTGAACCGCCCGACCCGCTATCCCCATTACCTGAATTCGTATGAAAGCTTGAAGCTCTACAACGAAGCCCTTCAGAATGACGGCAAGGATCCGGTATACTCGGAGGAAGACCTGCAGCACTACCTGCTTCAGGACGATCCGTACCGCTATCCGGATACCGACTGGTACAAGCTGATGATGAAACCCTTCTCCACGCAGACCAACGAGTCGCTCAGCGTCCGCGGCGGTACGAAGAGTGTCAAATACTTCGTCTCCGGTACCTACATGTACCAGGACGGCCAGCTGAAAACCGAGCAGGGTAAGGTTTACAACCCGAAGTTCGCCTATCGCCGCTACACCATCCGTTCGAACGTGGACGTCCTGCTGACCAAGGCCTTCACCTTCTCGATCGATATCAGCGGCGGTTTCACGGACCGTCAGCAGCCCAAGAACAACCGGGACATCTTCGAGAACATGAACCGTATTCCTTCGTGGGTGATGCCGGCCAAGAACCCGGATGGTTCCTATGCCGGTACGACCGACTTCCCGACGGCCAACCCGATGTACATGCTGAACACGAAGGGCCGCCGCCGCGAGCGCAACAATACGGTCAACTCCTCCCTCAAGCTGACGTATGACTTCAGCCAGTGGGTCAAGGGCCTCAAGCTCTCCCTCCGTGCTTCGCACGACAGTAACTTCGGTAACTACGGCGAGTGGACGGAGACGGTTTCCACCTATCAGCTGATTTCTGCACCGGGTCACGAAGACCGCTACCAGGAACTCATCGAGAAGGCATTCGTCACGACGGGTTCCGGTTCCATCTCCTCCACCCGCAAGGTGTACGGTGAGGCCAACCTGACCTACCACCGCATGTTCCAGCAGCATGACGTGAGCGGCCAGTTGATCGCCAACCTTTCCGACTATCGCAGCGGTACTTCGATTCCGTACAAGTCGGTCAGCTTTATCGGCCGTTTCAACTATGCATTCTCCAACCGCTACTTCCTGGAGTTGAACGGCGCGTTCCGTGGTTCCGAGAACTTCGCTCCGGGCCACCGTTTCGGTTTCTTCCCTTCGGTTTCCGCCGGCTGGAACCTCCACAACGAGCAGTTCGTCAAGAGCGGCGCCCGCTGGATCAAGCAGTTCAAGCTCCGCGGTTCCTTCGGTCTGACCGGTAATGACTACGCCAATACGCGATTCATCTACAAGGAAGGCAAGTGGACCACCACGACCACCTCGTACGCCCGCTTCGGTTCTACCGACGGTACCTCGATGGGTTACACCTCCGAGCCGGTGATCGCCAACCCGCTGGCAACCTGGGAGACCGCACGTCAGACCAACATCGGTGCCGACATGGCCTTCGCAGTCAGCAAGGGCGGTGTCATCAATCTCTCGGTGGACCGCTTCCTCGAGAACCGTAGCGGTATTCTGATGAGCCCGAACTCGATTCCGGGTATCATCGGTATCGGTTTCGCCGACATGAACATCGGTAAGACCAAGAAAAACGGCTGGGAGTTCGATGCCGGCTTCTCCAAGAAGGTGAACAAGAACTTCGACTACTATGTGAAGGGCAACTTCACGTATGTCCACAACGAGGTCGTCTATAAGGATGAACCGGGCACGATGCTCGCCTGGCAGAAAGAGGAGGGCAACCGAATCGGCCAGAACTTCGGCTATGTGGTGATCGGCTACTTCAAGGACCAGCAGGATATCGACAACTCGCCGCTCCAGCAGGTGGGTTCCACCCCGATCCCCGGTGACTTCAAGTACCTCGACTACAACAGCGACGGCGTTGTCAACGAATACGACAAGGTCGCCATCGGTTACTCCAAGATTCCGGAAATCATCTACGGTTTCTCGCTGGGCGCTGCTTATAAGAACTTTGCCGTGGACATCCATTTCCAGGGTGCCGCACACAGCAGCGTGTTCATCTCCAACTACCTGATGTATGAGTTCTACAACCGCGGCCGTGTCCAGGATATTCACCTGGGCCGCTGGACGCCGGAGACGGCCGACACGGCTACCTACCCGGTGCTCCATGTCGGTGCAACGAGCCAGAACCACATCCGGAATTCCTTCTTCCTCAAGGAGAACGCTTATCTGCGTCTGAAGAACGTGGAAGTCTCCTATAACCTCAAGTTTGCCAAGACGGCGGCGCTCAAGAGCGTCCGGTTCCACGTCAGCGGCGTCAACCTCGCAACCTGGGACAAGATCGGCGTGGTGGACCCGGAGACTCCGACCGGATCGACCGGTGCCGTTTATCCGCAGACGATGGGTCTCAGTTTCGGCGCAAGCCTCTCATTCTAACCTAGGAGGACCCGATTATGAAAAATACCTTTAGAATTTTCCTGATTGCAGCGGTCGCCCTCACGGGCATGACGTTCTTCTCCTCCTGCGAGAAGTTCCTCAACCAGGCGCCGAACGGTGAACAGACCAAGGAGTACATCTTCGAGGACTACCTCCGTTCGCAGCGCTATCTCGACCAGCTCTACTACAATATGCCCAACACCTGGGTCAAGGACGGCAAGTTCTCCACCTCCTCCACGACGCGCTACGGCTTCATGGAGTCGGCAACGGACATGGCCGAGTATTCCGCTACCTACGGTGTCGCCAACATGTCTTTCAACGTAGGTAACTGGCGCTCCAGCTACGCTACCGAGGAGATCGAGAATGTCTGGTACACCTGCTACCGGCAGATCCGCCGCGCGTGGATGTTCCTCGACAACTACAAAAACTTCCTCAACGAGCCGGCAGGCCGCAAGGACCTGATGCAGGGTGAGTGCCACTTCTTCCTGGCTTACTACTATGCGGAACTGCTGAAGCGCTACGGCGGTGTTCCCCTCGTCAAGAAGGTGCTGAGCCTGGAAGACGACTACCGGATTCCGCGTTCGACCTACGACCAGGTGGCCCAGTTCGTCCTGGACGAGCTGACCTTGGCTGAAGGCCTGCTTCCGGACGAGTGGCCTACCGAGGACTTCGGCCGTGCCACCAAGGCATGGTGCAAGGCGCTCCGTACCCGCGTGCTCCTCTACTGGGCTTCTCCGCTCAACAACCCGAACGGTGACGTCCAGAAGTGGAAAGATGCCGCTGCGGCAGCCAAGGATTGCATCGATTACTGCGAGACCAACGGCTACCACGGCCTCAGCAATGACTGGCAGGGCATCTTCTTCAGCACGGATCCGCAGACCAACAAGGAGTTCATCATCTTCAGCCGTTCCACCACCTACACGCACACCTTCAACACCAAGTTGATCAACTACGAGCAGGCTACCCCGGGCGACGATTTCTGGGGCTACGGCAGCAACGGCCCGACCCAGAACTTCGTGGACCGCTTCCCGGTCATCACCTTCGACGGCGGCGGCAATGCCATCGGCACGGAGGATTTCGACTGGAACAACACGGAGCATGTGGCGAACATCTACAAGAACCGCGACCCGCGTTTCTATTACACCGTGCTCTACAACGACCGCAAGTGGATCACCCGCAAGATCGAAACCTGGCATGACGGTGCCACCTACGGCAAGGATATGGATCCGAAGAACCACCTCTTCACCAAGACCGGCTACTACCTGCGCAAGTTCTGGCAGCGTACCTGCAAGAGCAAGCAGAACCCCGGTTCCAGCAAGGTCTTCGGCTTCTACCTCCGTTTCACCGAGCTCTATTTCGACTACGCAGAGGCGATGAACGAGGCCTACGGGCCTGATTCCGACGGCGGACTGGGCGGCATGACGGCTATTCAGGCCATCAATGCAACCCGCGCCCGTCTGATCTGCGCAGCCGGAGCGGCAGCAGACAAGAACACCAAGGAGGAGCGTGCCGAGAATCCGGACTTCCCTGTGCTTCCCGCAGGCCTTCCGGGTCTCCCCACCGGTTTGACCAAAGACCAGGCACGTGCCAAGATCCAGAACGAGCGCATCATCGAGTTTGCGTTCGAGGATCAGTATTTCTATGACATTCTCCGCTGGAAGCGGGGTGAAGAACTCATCGGCGGTACCATCTACGGTATCGACATCATCAAGTCCGGTGAATCCTTCGCCTACAGCAAGATGTGGATTGAGGACCGTGAATTCGATCCGAAACGCATGTACCGCTATCCGATTCCTCAGAGTGAAGTTTACAACCTCGGTATTTCCCAGAACGAAGGATGGTAAAAGGAGGCACTATGAAACACTTATATAAATATATAGCAATCTTGCTTGCCCTGGTCCTCATCGCACCGGTTGCAGGTGCGCAGGGCAAGAAGGCCAAGGAACAGCCGGTTACCGTCTCCGGTAACGTCGTCAACGAGAAGGGCCTTCCGATGATGGGTGTCCGGATTACCGTCCAGGATTCCTTCATCGACACCGAGTCCGACGAGTATGGCGACTTCACCATCACCGTGCCGAGCATCGGCGCCGTCCTGGTCTTCAATACGGACTACTACTATGAACTGCAGCAGACGGTGACTTCGGCCGACGGTTTCTACCGGATTGTGCTGAAGGAAGCGCCGGCAGGGCAGGGTACCTACGATGTGGTGCACATGCCGTATCGTGACACCAAGAAACGCGACCTGAACGCATCCATCATGACGATCGGTGCGGAGGAACTGGACAAGAGCAAGGTGACCTCGCTCGGTAACGCCCTCTCCGGCCGCGTGCTCGGTATGACCTCCCGCCAGTATGCCGGTATGCCGGGTGCCGATGAGGCTACCTACCGTATCCGCGGCGTGCGTACCCTCTTCGGCGGCAACCAGAACGGTGTGGACTGCTACGGCGTGGCTACCCCGCTCATCATCGTGGATGGTTTCGAGCGCACGTTCGACGATCTCGACGCCAATGAGATCGAGTCCTTCAGCGTTCTCAAGGACGCCGCTGCGACGGCTATTTATGGTAACCGCGGTGCGAACGGTGTCATTCTCGTGACCACCAAGCGCGGTATGACCAACAAGCGTACCATCGAAGTCAAGTACAACGAAGGCGTCCTGACGCCGACCGACTGCTATCCGGACTACGTGGATGCACTTACCTATGCGCAGTGGTACAACGAAGCCCGCAAGAACGACGGTCTCACGCCGATCTATACGGACGACGACATGAACCACTGGCGGACCAACGATTCCCCGCTGACACACCCGAACGTTTCCTTCTACAAGGACCTGATGGGCAAGTACGCTTCCCAGCGCAAGGCTTCCATCACGATGACCGGTGGTAACCAGATCGCCCGCTACTTCGTCCTCCTGGGCTACACTTCGCAGGACGGTCTGTTCAAATATCAGCGCACGAATCCGGACTTCCCGTCCATCACCAACTTCTCCAAGTACAACGCCCGTTCCAACCTGGACATCAGCCTCTCGAAGTGGCTGACCCTCTCGATGACCATCGGCGGCCGTATTATCGAACGTAAGTACCCGTACTACGACAGCGATACCTACGGATCGTTCGCCGGTGAACTCTTCGACCAGTTCAAGAACCCGGCAGGTCAGTATCCGCTCTCCTTCACGGGTATCGACCCGGACCTGCAGAAAGAGGTCTTCATGCTCGGTGGTAACTCCGTCTATCAGAAGAACCCGCTGGCCCTGATGGCTTATCGTGGTTACAATGAGCTGACGCAGCGCCACTACCAGATCACCGGCCGTGCAAAGGCAGACCTGAGCGAGTTCGTGACACCCGGTCTGACCGTCGAGTTCGCCGGTCACCTGGACGGCTACAACTCCTACCGTGTGGCCAAGAACCGCACCTTCCGCGTCTGGCAGTATTCGAAGAACGCCCTGGGCGACGACGTTTACACCAGCTTCGGTACCGACGGTTCCCTCTCCACCAGCGGTTACTACGGCACGACCCGTTACTACGGTATGGACGCCGAGATCAAGTACAACCGCGTAATTGGTGACCACGTGGTCGATGCCATGGCTACCTGGAACCGTTACCAGGAGGTGCTCTCGGGCAACAACAAGTCCGACTACCGCCGTGAGAACTACGCCCTCTGGGGACGTTACGGCTACAAGAACCGCTACTTCTTCGATTTCACCGCCTGCCTCTCCGGCAGTGAGAAATTCTACCACACCGAACATCCGCGTTCCTTCTTCCCGGCTGGTGCCTTCTCCTGGGTCATCTCCGGTGAAAACTTCATGAAGGAAGCCAAGGCTGTGGATTACCTGAAGTTGCGTCTTTCGGCCGGTCTCTCCGGTAACAACGAGTACTCCTTCACCGATATCAACGGCGACGACGAGCGTTATCCCGCCCGCGAGCGCTGGTGGGTCTCCGGTACTTCCAGCGGCTACCTCCACTTCGGTACGGCAGCTACGGCGCTGAACCTCGTGTACGAAGGCCGTATGTCCAACCCGGATGCCTGCATCGAGAAGGCCTTCATGGCCAATGTGGCCCTTGAGGGTACCCTCTTCAACCACCACCTCGACTTCGACATCGAGGGTTGGTTCGAGCGCCGTTTCGATGCCTACACGGCAGCTATCGGCCGCTATCCGAAACTCCTCGGTGTGCTTGACAACCGTATGCCGATCACCAACGACGGTATTGTGCACAGCGCCGGTGCCGAGTTGATGCTCACCTGGCACGGTCAGAGCGGTAAGTTCAAATACAACATCATGGGTCAGGTTTCCTATACCGATAACCGGATTATCGAAATGGGTGAGCCTTTCCGTGAGTTCGACAACCTCTGGCAGACCGGTCAGCGCACCCGTATGGACTACGGTCTGATCTTCCTGGGCTTCTTCAAGGACCAGGCAGATGTGGACAACAGCCCGGAACAGGGATTCGGCGCCTATGGCGTGGGTGATATGAAGTACAAGGATGTCAACGGTGACAACATCGTGGACGCCAACGACTACGTTCCCCTCGGCGAGGGCCGCGACCCGCGTCTTTCCGCTGGTTTGAACATCAACGTTGAATATGCCGGCGTCGGTCTCGATGTCCTGATTCAGGGCACCGGTTATCAGACCAACTACCTCTATGCGGATGCCGTCCGTGCTTTCTACGACAACGGTACAGCCCAGAAGTGGATGGCCGGCCGTGTCGTCATCGACGACAGCGGCGTAGCTACCAATGCAGAGACGGCTACGTATCCCCGCTTCTCCACCGCGAACAACTTTGACAACAACTACCGCATTTCCAGCTTCTGGATGGAGAACGCCGGTTTCGTCCGCGTCAAGAACATCGCGCTGAGCTACACCTTCCCCAAGAACTGGCTGAAGAAGGTGGCGGTTGACAACGTCAAGATTTATCTCAACGCGTACAACCCCCTCTCTTTCACCAACTCTTCTCTGAGGGAGAAACACATCGATGCGGAGGACTGGCTGGCCGGTTCCATCCGTTATCCGCAGACCAAACTCTACAGCATCGGTATCGACTTAACCTTCTAAGCGTATGAAAAAGTTTATCAAAGCATTTATCATAGCTGTCACATTCCTCTCCCTGACATCCTGCGAGCGCGAGTTTATCGAGCCGTGGCCGCCGGATGCAGCGCGTACCCAGGAGGATGTCTGGGGTTACTACAAGTATGTGAAGGGCGCACTGGACGATATCTATGCCCGTTACATCTTCTGCCGTCACATGAACGAGGTGTACGGTAGCTACGGCATGCTGGCCTGCGCGACCGATGAGGCCGAGCACTCGCTGCCGAATGCCGGTGTCCAGAAGTTCACCAACGGCAACTGGACCTCACTCAACACCCCGACCATTTACTACGGCAATGCCCAGGTGAGCCTCAACGGCCGTCAGCCCTGGATCAACGCCTACCTGGTCATCCGCAAGGCAAACACTTTCCTGGCCAACGTGGACAACTCCGTCCTGATCGATGACCTGGACGACCCGACCCGCCGCTACGAGCGGACCTGGTTCAAGGGCCAGGCCTACTTCCTCCGTGCATGGGCGGAACTGGAACTCTTCCGCCGTTATGGCCGGTATGTCATTTCCACCAAGGTGGAGCAGGTCGATGATCCGGAACTCTACCGCGACCGCAACACCCTCGAGGAGTGCTACAACCAGATTATCAAGGACTGCGACGCCGCTATCGACTCGCTGCCTACGCTCTGGGACGATGACAACTGGGGCCGCGCCAACCGCGCTGCCGCCCAGGCCCTCAAGTCCCGCGTGATGCTCTACTATGCCAGCCCGCTCTACCAGGGTGACTACGACACCTGGGGCAACCCGGCCGGTACGGTGGGCGATGTCCAGCGCTGGATCAACGCTGCTGACGCAGCCCGTCAGGCTATCAACGACAACGAGTTTTATGAACTCTCCCGCGTGACCGTCCCCGGCGCTGCGCCTACCAAGGCCAACTACGGTGTCAACTCCAAGGTGGGTTCCTACAACTACGTGATTTCGATGGCCGTCGACCTCGACAACCACGAACAGATCTGGACCACCGAGCGCACCACCACCAACACCTCGCTCTGGGAACGTTACAACCTCCCGGCCGGTGTGGACGGCTTCAACGGCTACACCAACCCGACCCAGGAGATGGTGGACGCCTTCGAAATGCGTACCGGCGATCCGTTTGACTGGAGCAACCCGACCCACGCTGCCAACCCCTATGCCAACCGTGATCCCCGCTTCTATGCGTCGATTCTCTACAACGGTTACTATTGGGGCAACAGCACCTCCAAGGGCTACTTCATCGACACCTGGTGCGATACGCTCAAAGACGGTACCCCCTGCGTGGGTGGTGTCCACCGCCAGCGTCAGTTGAAGAACAGCACCAAGACCGGTTACTACCACCGCAAATTCCTCTCCGAGGCCTTCTACGCATACACCTCCGGTAACTACTCCAACCAGAAGCGTGCCCGCCACGAGTTCCGTTTCGCTGAACTGCTGCTCAACTACGCAGAGGCGCTGAACGAGGCTTACGGCCCGACCGTTCCGGATCCGAAGGGTGAACTTCGCGGCCTCTTTGAGGAGGACGAAGGCGGTATCAACACCGCTCAGGGTGCGATCAACGCCATCCGTGCCCGTGTCGGCATGCCGCCGCTCAAGGCTGCTCAGGTCGTTTCGCAGGCAGCCATGCGAGAAGCCATTCACCACGAACGCCAGATCGAGCTCTGCTTCGAAGGCCACCGTTTCTACGATGTCCGCCGCTGGAAAGAGGGTGAGAAGTTCGGCCAGCCGATCCACGGTATCGAAATCTTCCCGAAAGGCTTTGGCTCGGACGGCCGTCCGACCGGTTTCGAGTACAACGTCTTCAAGGTTGAGGACCGCCATTGGGAAGACAAATACTACTGGTGGCCGGTTCCTTACACGGAAATCGTGAAGTACAAGAAGTATGGCGACATCAGCCAGAACCCCGGTTGGTAATGATAACCTGTAAACGTGTAAAGTTATGAAAGCAACCAAATACATCTTCATCGCCCTCGCGGCAGTGCTGGCACTGAGTGCCTGCTCGAAGAATGTCTGGATTGACAATGCCGAGCCGAAGGCTTATTTCGCCCAATACGGTTATTCCCAGAATACCGTTTGGAACGTCGATGCCGGTACCTATACCGTCAACTTCGGCATCAACATCGGCGGCCTTCGTCCGGACAACCGCAAGACGCCCATCACGCTGGGCTTTGCCGTCAATCCGGCCATCATCGCCACTTACAATGCGGATATCACCCAGGAGTTTTCCGGTCTGGTAGAAGAACTTCCCGCTTCCTGCTATTCGATTGCAGGCACCACGGCTGAGGTTCCTGCCGGTGCAGTTTCCACGGTGATTCCGGTGGTCTTCAACCTGACGGCCATCCAGGCAGCCGGGCTCGATGCAGCCAAGCGCTATGTCGTTCCTCTCGAACTGACTTCCGTTTCGGAGTATGCCCTGAATGAGAAAGAGATGTGCCAGGCCCTCGTCGGGATCGACCTTCGCCAGCCCTCCTTCTACTTCTATGCAAACCGTTCGGGCGTCGTTCTTGCCTCCCGCAAGCTGATTCCGGACTCCAACGACTATACCGATTCCTTCACGATTGCCGGTTACGGCATTCCGAAGGGCGAGTATACCATTCAGGTCGCTTATGACGCCGCTGCTTTTGCCGCAGCGCCCACTTCGATCATTCCGAAGAGTTCCCTGATCATTCCGGAAGACGCCGTTACCATCAAGACCGACCAGATCGTTTACAAGAGCGAATCCGAGCCGGCTGTGGTGAAGGTTGAATACGATCCGAGCAAGCTCGAGTTCCTCAAGGCCTACTACCTTCCGCTCTCCATCTCTTCCACGTCGGCTTATGCTCCCTATGAAGAGTATAAGACGGCATTCGTCAAGGTGGAGATGAAGAACCGCTACGAGAAGAACTACGCTTCCGTCCTGACCGTTCACTCGGCTACGACCAACCGTACGGGTGCCTATGCTGCCAAGAAAGCGCCGACCAGCTACCTGGCTGACGTGATCGAGATGCAGTGCGCCACCAACAACACCGTGGCTGGTGCGACGGCGACGGCGGCCACTTCGGCTACGTACAACAACAAGTACATGCGTATCAAGCTTGTCCCGACCGCGGACCCGAATATCTTCGATATCGAGTACATCCGTGTGACCGACAAGACCAACAAGAAGCAGAATTCTGCGGAAACCCTCGAGGCAGATCCGGACAATCGCAGCTACTATGACTGGGTCAAGGAGCAGTTTGTCCTGAACTATCGCTGGCGTCACCCTGACAAAGCTACCGGCGAATGGGTCACCGTTTCCGAGATTATGCAGGCGAACTAGTCGCTGTCTGCTTGATTCAAAAGGGAATGCTCCGGCGTTCCCTTTTTTTTGTTTAACTTTGCTACAAACAACCTAACGCTAACTAACCATGAAACGATTCTTTCTTTCCATCCTCGTTTTGGCGATGGCCTTCACGGCAGTGCGCGCAGAAGACAAAGTGGTCCGCAAGGTGCTCGAACTGGGTAAAACGGACAACCGCGTGATGGAGCACGTGGACATCCTGGCCAATGTAATCGGCGGACGGCCGGTGGGTTCGCACAACCTGGAAGATGCCGAGCGCTGGGCCATCGAGACCTTCAAGGCGATGGGCCTGGAGGTGATGGTGCAGGAGGTGGGGGAGGCCCCCATCGGATTCAGCCGCGGTCCCTGGAGCGGCAAGATGCTCGCAGCCGATGGCATGACGCTGCATTTCGGAACCCCTTCCTATACGGCGGGCACCAAAGGCGCCCAGCGCGGTATCGCCGTGTTGGAGCCCAAGTCTACCCGGGAGTTCGAACGGATGAAGGGTAAGCTGAAAGGAGCCTGGGTGCTACTGGAGAGCCGCTCGACGGGAAGCCCGATCAACTGGTCGGCCGAGGCAGATTCGGCCCGGGCTGCTAAAATCGCAGCGAATGATTCCATCGAGCAGCTGAACATGGAGATCCGTCGCTACAACTACACGCACCAGGACAAGAAAGAACTGCATAAGCTCAAGAAAGACGACGCCCTCTTCTACCGTCAGATGGTGGAGGCCGGCGTGGCGGGTTTCATTCAGGCCTCAGACCTCCCGATCACCTGCCTCTCCGACCGCCGCAATTACAAAAAGCTGACCTGGGAGACGCTTCCGCGCGTGTGCGACATCAAACTGGATGAGCACCAGTTTGCCCTCATCAAGCAGAAACTGCTCGAGTTCCAGGAGGTGATTCTGGAGTTCGACATCCGCAACCACTTCTTCCTCGGCCCCGTGAAGTACCACAACGTAATCGGCGTGCTCAAGGGGAGCAAGTATCCCAAGGAGTATGTGATGATGGGCGGCCACCTGGATTCGTATGACATTGCGACGGGTGCCGTGGACTGCGGAAACGGTTCGGCCGTAGCCATCGAGGCGGCGCGCCTGCTGACGGCGGCCGGGGCCAAACCCAAGCGCACGATGCTCTTCTGCCTCTGGACGGGCGAGGAATACGGCCTGCTCGGAAGCAGCTATTTCGTGGACAACAAGACCGTTCCGATCGACAAGATATCCAACTACTTCAACCGTGACGGAGGCCCTACGGCATCGACCTCCATCACCGTCCCGCCGGCTATGTACGACGATTTCGTGAAGGTGGCCGAACCGGTGAAGGAGTACACGCCGGGCATTCCCTTCGCCGTGAACAAACGGGAAGGTCCCGCCCGCCCGAAGCCCAAACGCGCCGGCGGTTCCGACCACGCTCCGTTCCAGATGGCCGGTGGTGCCGCTCTCTCGCTGAACTGCACCGATCCGCTAGGCTATAACTTCGTTTACAACGACATCTGGCACACGGAGAACGACATCTACAACAAAGTGATTCCCGTCTATATGGAACACTCCGCCGTCGTGACGGCCGTCATTGCCTACGGTGTCGCCAACCTGGATCACCTTCTCTCCCGGGAAGGCCTCTGGGCTGAGGATTAGGCAGGATTTTGCTCGCTTCGCTGCGCGAAGCTGCGCATTCCTGGGCGCTCCCGCGCGGGGACAGCCCGAAGATAAGCAGGCCCGCCTGACAGCGGGCCGCGCTTTTTGTGCAACACGGGTTCGGATGCAAGCTAGCTTGCGGTCCGGACCCGTGTCGCACAAAAATAGCCGCAATTCTTGCGGCTTATCTTCGTAGCGGGGGCCAGGATTGAACTGGCGACCTCATGATTATGAATCATGCGCTCTAACCGACTGAGCTACCCCGCCCTCACTTTTGTTGAGGTAGACGGATTCGAACCGCCACTAAGAGGACCAGAATCTCTTGTGCTGCCATTACACCATACCTCAGTGTTTTGGGACTGCAAAGGTATAAAAAATCTTTATTCTTCTATATATTTTTGAAAAAACTTCTCGTGCAGGTGGGGCCCGGAGGCTATCTTCCCAGCAGCACCACCGCGTAGGCGGAGATTCCCTCCTCGCGGCCAATGGGGCCCAGTTTCTCGGTGGTGGTCGCCTTCACGGAGACGCAGTCGATGCCGACTCCCAGCAGGGGTGCGATCGTTTCCCGCATCTGCACGACGTAGGGGGCGATCTTCGGCTTCTGCGCCAGCAGCGTCATATCGGCGTTGACCACATACCAGCCCGCCTCGTGGACCATCGCCACCACCTGCTCCAGCAGCCGGCGGCTGTCGATGCCGCGGTACGCCTCGGAGGTGTCCGGGAAATGCTGTCCGATATCGCCCAGCGCGAGAGCACCCAGAAGCGCGTCGCACAGGGCGTGCAGCAGTACGTCACCGTCAGAATGGGCCACGCAGCCCTTCGTGTGGGGAATCTTCACCCCGCCCAGCACCAGCGGAAGCCCCTCGGCCAGCGCATGGATATCGTATCCGTTCCCGATTCGCAAATCTGTCATAACCGTAAGTCTTTTCTGCAAATGTACGCTATTTATTCGTAACTTTGTACTTTGTACAAAAACCGACCGAAGCATGGCACGCATCACTTTCTTCAGCACCCCGGAGCCGCGGCAGTACCATTACACGCCGCGCTACTACGACGAGCGCAAGGAGCGTCTGGAAGAACTCTATAAGAAATACGGCCGTACCCCGGAAGGGGAGAAGCGGGCAGAAGAGCAGCTGGCAGCGGAAGAGGCCGCCGGCGCGCATCCGAAAGAGCACTATGTGCCCGGCAGCCTGATTCACGGGGCCTATGCCCGTGCACGCCAGAATGCCGCCGAGCCGCACAACCGCACCCGCTCGCGTCTGAAAAAGATTCTCACAGTGGGTTCGATCCTGCTGATTATCGTACTCGTCTGGTTCCTGAGCAAAGGTTTTCTTCAGATGACGCGTTAGCCTATGCTGAAAGTCCTGCCAGAAAACCTGTCGAACCTGATCGCCGCCGGAGAGGTGGTGACCCGTCCCGCTTCTGTCGTCAAAGAGCTGATGGAGAATGCTGTGGATGCGGGCTCCGGCTCCGTGACCGTGACGGTGACCGATGCCGGCCGCACGCTGATTCAGGTAATCGACGACGGCTGCGGCATGTCACCGGAAGAGGCCCGTCTCTGTTTCGAGCGTCACGCAACCTCCAAAATCAGCGAAGCGGCAGATCTTGAGCGGATCACCACGTTCGGTTTCCGCGGCGAGGCGCTCCCTTCCGTCGCGGCGGTGGCCGAGGTGACGCTTCGCACCCGTCGCCCGGAAGATACCGTGGGCGCGGAGGTCGTGATGGCCGCCTCCAAGCAGGTCTCCGCCGGACCTGTCTCCGCCCCTTCGGGCACCAACATCGCGGTCCGCAACCTCTTCTACAACGTGCCGGCCCGCCGCAAATTCCTCAAGAGCGACAACACCGAACTGCGCGCCATCATCCAGGAGTTCCTGCGCGTAGCCCTGACGCGGCCCGCCCTGAACCTGCGCCTGATCTCCAACGGCAAGGATCTCTACAACCTGCGCAAGGCCGCCAGCCACAAGCAGCGCATCCACGACCTTTTTGGCAGGGAACTGACCTCCGACCTGGTGGAGGTGGGCGAGGAGACCTCCGTGGTGACCGTCCGCGGTTATGTCGGAGCTCCGGAAGCCGCCCGCAAGACCCAGGGCAACCAGTTCCTCTTTGTCAACGGCCGCTATTTCCGGTCGGCCTATCTGCACAAGGCCGTCTGCCGTCCCTACGAAAAACTGATCCCGGAGGGCTATACGCCCGCGTATTTCCTCTGGCTTGAGACCGAGCCCGACAAGGTGGATGTCAATATCCACCCCGCTAAGACCGAGGTCAAGTTCGCCGAGGAGCAGATGGTTTTTGAGATGCTCGCCGCCGTGGTGCGCGAAGCGCTGGGGCGCAACGCCCTGATGCCCTCGATCGATTTCGACATGAAAGGGGCGCCGGACATTCCCACGCTGCAGTCCACCGTCTCCCGCAGCGGATATGTGGCTCCGCCCAAGATGGATTTCAATCCGCTGTTCGATCCTTTCAAGACCGCGCAGCAGCCGGATTTTCTGCAGGCGGAAAGCCCGAAGCCGTATGACCATACGGGCTTGACGCAGCTGTTTGAAGATGCGCCGGCCTTTGCCGCGGAGGAATTCGTCCTGCTGGGAGGCAAGTATATCGTGACCAAGAACGAACGGGGGCTGCTGGCCGTCCATATCGGCCGGGCCCGCGAACGTATTTTTTACGAGCGCTACCTTGAGCGGATCGCAGAACGGCTTCCGGTGGCCCAGCAGAGCCTCTTCCCGGTGACGCTGCAACGCACGCCGGAGGAGTGCCTCACGATTGAAGAGGAGGCCCAGACCCTGGCCGATCTCGGATTCGACATCCGTCCGCTCGGCGGCGGAACGCTGGTGGTAAATGCCCTCCCCGAAGGCTATCCTGCCGATCCGGAAGGTGTGGCGAAGGCGGTGGACGAACTGATCGCCGCCCTGCGTGAAGAGACGCTCTCAGACGATTACAAGACCTTTCTGGCCAGCCGGATGGCCCGCAGTGCCGCCGCTTCCGGAAGCGGCCGCATTACGCGTCAGGGGGCGCAGGATCTGCTGGCTCAGCTCTTCCAGTGCCGCCAGAGCGACCGCACCGCCGATGGCCGCAAAATACGCTTAACCATCACCCTCGAAGAACTCGACAAACAGTTATGAATTTCGATACAGGCCGTCCCCGGCTTTTCCCCAATCTCCCGCCCGTCGTCCGCAACCTGATCATCATCAATATCGTGGTGATGATCGCCACCTGGTTGGGCGGCGACCGGATGTACGGCACCTTCGCCCTTTTCTCCTTCGGATCGCCCCTTTTCCGCCCGTGGCAGCTGGTCACCCACATGTTCATGCACGGCGGATTCTGGCATATCTTCTTCAACATGTACACGCTGGCCATCTTCGGTCCGGTGCTGGAAAACCAGTGGGGGAGCAAGAAGTTCCTGCTCTTCTACTTTGTCGTGGGACTCGGTGCGGCGCTTTGCCACAACCTGGTGATGCACCTGCAGATTACCCACGCCGCGGCGGCCGGCAACATGGCCCTGGCACAGAGCCTGATGCGGGTGCCGACGATCGGCGCTTCGGGCGCCATCTACGGTGTGCTGCTGGGCTTTGCCATGCTCTTTCCGAATGCGGAGCTGCGGCTGCTCTTCCTGCCCTTCTTCCCGCTGAAAGCCAAGTGGCTGATCCTGATCTTCGCCGCTATCGAGCTTCTGACCGGCGTCATGGGTACGCAGGACGGCGTGGCCCATTTTGCACACCTGGGCGGCATGCTCTTCGCCCTGATTCTGATTCTTTACTGGAAGAAACACGGACAAATGTATAACTGATGGAAAACGAAAACGCACTTTTTGACAAGGCCGACCTCGATGAGGCGATTGCCGTTCTGAAGGCCGGCGGTGTGATTCTCTATCCCACCGATACCGTCTGGGGACTGGGCTGCGACGCCACAAACCCCGCTGCGGTGGCCAAGGTTTTTGAACTCAAGCGGCGCGCGGAAAGCAAATCACTCGTCACCCTCGTGGCGGATGCGGATATGCTCGGCCGCTACGTAAAGGAGATTCCCGAGGTGGCCATCAACCTGATCGAGGTGAACGACCGCCCCATGACCCTCGTTTATCCCGGGGCCGTCAACCTGGCAGCCGGGGTGGTGGCGGAAGATGGCACGGCAGCCATTCGCATCCCCTCCGGAAGCGATTTCTGCGTGCAGCTGATCCGCCGCTTCGGCAAGGCGCTGGTCTCCACGTCGGCCAACTTCTCCGGCGAAGCCACGCCGCTCTGCTACGAAGAGATTCCCATCGACATCATTGAAGCGGCCGATTGGGTGGCTGATCCCTGCCTGGAGGAGGGCGCTACCGGCGAACCTTCGCAGATTCTTCAGGTGGGTCTGCATGGGGAAATCAAAATCATCCGGGGATAAACGATGGAAAAGCCTGTCACCTGTTTCGTGCCCTACCATGACGATGCGCAAGCTGCCGATACCGTAGCGGCGCTCCGCCGTCAGGCTCCCGTGGGCGACATCTTCCTGCTGGATGACCCCATCCGTTCTACCGCCGCGATCCGCGAGATCGCCGCGCGTGCCAAGACGCCCTATACGCTCCTCTTTACGAAATTTACCTCGCTGGATTTCATTCTCTTCTCCCTTGAGCGGATGATCGAGGTCCAGCGCGCCACCGGCGCCGCCATGGTCTATTCCGACCGCTTTTTCCGCAAGGACGGCGTCGATACGCCCGCCCCGGTGATCGACTGCCAAAAGGGCTCGCTGCGCGACGACTTCGACTTCGGTCCGGTGACGCTCTGGCGCACCGACGCCCTGCAGGAGGCCGTCTCCCGGATGACTACGGACTATCAATACGCCGGCCTCTATGACCTGCGGCTGAAAGTTTCCCAAAAGGGAACGCTGGAGCATATCAACGAGTTCCTCTACTACGATGTCGAGACCGATACCCGCAAGAGCGGGGAGAAGCAGTTCGACTACGTGGATCCCAAGAACCGCGCCGTCCAGATCGAGATGGAGGCGGCGGTGACCGACCACCTCAAGGCCATCGGCGGCTATCTGGCCCCGGTCTTCAAGAAGGTGGATTTCGGCCACGACGACTTCGCCTTCGACGCCTCCGTCGTGATTCCCTGCCGCAACCGCGTGCGGACCATCGGCGATGCCATCACCTCCGCGTTGAACCAGAAAACCAAGTACCGCTACAATGTGATGGTAGTGGACGACAATTCTACCGACGGGACGGTCGATGTTATCAAGCGGTTCCTCAGCGACGAGAAACTGATCTACATCGCCCAGGATCCGAGCTACCACGCCATCGGCGGCAACTGGAACGTGGCGCTGCACCATCCTTCCTGCGGCCGCTTCGCCCTGCAGCTCGATTCCGACGACCTGTATTCCGGCCCCGATACCGTGGAGAAGTTCGTCGATGCCTTCTATGAGCAGCAGTGCGCCATGGTGATCGGTACATATCAAATGACCGATTTCCAGCTGAATCCGCTTCCGCCGGGCATTATAGACCATCGCGAGTGGACCCCGGAAAACGGCCGCAACAACGCCCTGCGCATCAACGGCCTGGGGGCGCCGCGCGGCTTCTGGACACCGCTTCTGCGCACCTTCAATTTTCCCACCACCAAGTATGGCGAGGACTATGCCGTGGGACTCCGCATCTGCCGTGAATACCAGATTGGCCGGATCTGGGAGCCTATCTACAACTGCCGCCGCTGGGAAGGGAATTCCGACGCGGCGCTCGATATCGACCGCGTGAACGCCAACAACTTCTACAAGGACCGCATCCGCACCTGGGAACTCCAGGCCCGGATTGCGCTGAACGCCGCTGCCCGATGAAGCCCCAGCGACAGATTTCGGTAGGCATCTTCTCCGCTCCTGCCGTGCGGATGCACTTTCTGCAGGCGGTGACGTGCGCCGGCTGTCGCTATGAAGGCCGCTACGAGGCCAGGTGGCAGGCGGGAAAGATTCTCTTCGACGGACAGCTTCGCGACGAGTGGGTATTCACCCCCGTCGCCACCCCGACCGAAGGGTTTTCTCCGGCCGTATTCGACCTCTCCGACGTAGTCATCGGCGTGGATTTCCACTGGCAGCGCAAAGAGGTCCAGCGTTTCGCCGGCGCCCTGAAACTGATAGTGGAGGGGGAACGGATCACCGCCGTCAACCTGATTGGCATTGAAGATTACCTGCGCAGCGTGATCTCCTCCGAGATGAAGGCCACCGCTTCGCCCGAATTTCTCAAGGCCCACGCCGTGATATCCCGCTCCTGGCTGCTGGCGCAGATCGAGCGTCGCGGCAAGGTGCCCGTCGGCCGCCCGGAATTCGTCGAAACAGAAGATACGCTGATCCGTTGGGCCGACCGCGAAGATCACCTGCATTTCGATGTCTGTGCGGATGACCACTGCCAGCGCTACCAGGGGCTTTCCCGCCTGCGCGCTACGCGGGCTGATGAGGCCGTGCTGGCCACCTGGGGTCAGGTTCTGACTTTGGATGGCGCACTCTGCGACACCCGCTTCTCCAAGTGCTGCGGCGGCATGACCGAACGCTTCAGCACCTGCTGGGAAAACCGCGACTATCCTTATCTGGCTCCCGTGGCCGACCGTCCCGCCGACGGTGGCCCCGACTTCTGCGATACGGCCGACGAAGCCGTCCTCTCCCAGGTCCTCAACGATTACGATCTGGAAACCAAAGACTTTTACCGCTGGCGGGTGGCGTATGACCGCCACGCCCTTGCGGAACTCATCCGTCGCCGCTCCGGAATCGACTTTGGCGACGAAATCCGCGCCCTGGAACCGCTCGAACGCGGCGCTTCCGGCCGCATCTGGCTGCTCCGCATCGTGGGCAGCCAGCGCACGATGACCGTCGGCAAGGAGCTGACCATCCGCCGCTGGCTCTCCGAGAGTCACCTCAAAAGCAGCGCCTTCGAGGTGTCGCAGGAAGGCGACCGACTGGTCTTGACCGGCCGCGGCTGGGGCCACGGCGTAGGACTCTGTCAAATCGGCGCCGCCGTGATGGGCCATCGCGGCTACCCGTACACTGCCATCCTGGCCCACTATTTTCCCGGTTCTGAACTATCCGTCCAATGAACGCGCACAAAAATACCTCCCCGTGGATCTGGATCCCCACGCTCTACTTTTTCGAGGGGCTCCCGTATTTCATTGTGAATACCATCTCCATCCTGATCTTCAAGGATCTGGGCATGGACAACGGCCGGGTGGCGCTGCTCACCAGCCTGATCGGGCTGCCGTGGCTGCTCAAGCCGCTCTGGAGCCCGTTCGTGGATATCTTTCGCAGCAAGCGGTGGTGGATCGTGGTGATGCAGCTGCTGATGGCGGTCTCGGTGGCGCTGGTGGCCCTTTCGCTGCCGCGCGGCTCCACCTTTACCTTCGCGCTCATCTTCTTCGTGATCGCAGGTTTCGCTTCGGCGACTCACGATATTTCGGCCGACGGCTACTATATGATCGCCCTCGACGAGCGGACCCAGTCTGCCTTCGTGGGCATCCGCAACACCTTTTACCGGGTGGCGATGGTCTTCGGACAGGGGGTGCTGGTGGTGTTGGCCGGCTACCTGGAGAAGCGCTCCGGCAGTGCGGTGCAGGCCTGGCGGGTGACGCTGCTGGTGACCGCCGGATTACTGGCGCTGCTCTCGTGGTTCCACGCCATCCTGCTGCCCCGTCCGGCGGACGACCGGACCGCCGAAAAGAAAAATGCCCGCGAAGTGCTGCGCGAATTCGGCCGCGCCTTCGGCTCCTTCTTCACCAAACCGGGCGTGGGTCTGGCAATCGCCTTTATGCTGCTCTTCCGGCTGCCTGAGGCCTTCTCGGTGAAGATGCTCTATCCCTTCTTCAGCGATGAGGCGGCCATCGGCGGACTCGGCCTGGACAAAACGGCCTTTGGTCTGGTCTATGGCACGGCGGGCGTGATTGCCCTTCTGGCGGGCGGGATCCTCGGCGGCCTGGCCATCTCGCGCTTCGGCTTGCGCAAGTGCCTGCTGCCGATGTCGCTCAGCCTCGCGCTGCCCTGCGCGGTCTATCTGATTCTGGCACTCCTGCAGCCCGCTTCGCTCTGGCTGATCGGCTCGCTGGTGGTCTTTGACCAGTTCGGCTACGGATTCGGTTTTACGGCCTACACGGTCTATATGATGCGTTTTGCGGACGGCCCGCTCAAGACCTCGCACTACGCCATCTGCACGGGCTTCATGGCCCTCTCGATGCTGCTGCCCGGTTCGGTGGCCGGCTACCTGCAGGAGGGACTCGGTTATATCGGCTTCTTCTGGATGGTGATGGCTTGCTGCCTGGCTTCGGTCGGCATCACGCTGGCAGCCCGCCGGAGGGTCCTGGCGGTGCTGGCGTTTTTGTTGCTGGCGCCCGCAGCCTTTGCAGCCCGTCCGCCCGTCGTGGTCAAGACGGGGCTTGAGGTGCTGCGCGACATGAACTTTGAACCGCTCCAGGGCAAACGCGTGGGGCTGGTGACCAATCCCACGGGGGTGGACCGCAACCTGGTCTCCACCGTGGATATCCTCTTCAATGCCCCCGGCGTGGAACTGGTGGCCCTCTTCGGCCCGGAACACGGCGTGCGGGGCGACGCCTATGCAGGGGCCCGCGTCACCGATTCAAACGATCCGGCCACCGGCGTCAAGGTCTGGTCCGTCTATGGCAAGACCCGCAAGCCCACGCCGGAGATGCTCGCGGACATCGACGTGATGGTCTATGACATCCAGGATGTCGGCTGCCGGTCTTATACCTTTATCAGTACACTGGGCCTCGTGATGGAGGCCTGTGCGGAGGCGGACATCGAGGTGATGGTGCTCGATAGGCCCAACCCGCTGGGCGGGGAGAAGGTGGAGGGCTGTATCGTGGAGCCTGGTTGTTTCTCCTTCATCAGCCAGTTCCCGATTCCCTATGTCTATGGCCTGACGGTGGGAGAACTGGCGATGCTGCTCAACGAGGAGGGAATGCTCCGCGGACAGAAAGGGGACGCCCCTACGGCCGCCAACTGCCGCCTCACCGTGATTCCGATGACCGGCTGGACCCGCGATATGGTCTATGACGAAACAGGCCTTCCCTGGGTGCTGCCCTCGCCGCACATTCCGTCGGCCGCCACGGCGTTCTATTATCCTGCCTCGGGCCTCGTAGGCGAACTGCCCGGTTACCTTTCGGTGGGCGTAGGCTATACGATTCCATTCCAGGCCTTTGCCGCCAGCTGGATCGATGATCCGGAGGAGTTCTGCCGCCGGCTCAACCGCCTGGGGCTGCCCGGCGTCCGGTTCCGCCCCCTCGTCTATAAACCCTTCTATGCCTTCGGCCAGGGCGAGACGCTCCGCGGCGTGCAGTTCTTCTTTACGGATTATGCGGCGGCCAACCTCTCGGAAACCGGCTTCTATGCGATGCAGGTGGCCGCAGAGATGTATCCCGGCCACGCCGCCTTCGCCGATCCGTCCCGCAAGATCGGCAACTTCGACATCGCTACCGGTTCCAAGCAGGTGCGCGAAGGATTTGCGCAGAACCACCGCTTCGAGGACATCCGGGCCTTCTGGCATAAAGACGAGGAAGCCTTTCGCAAGACCTCCTCGAAATATCTGCTCTATCGCTAAGGCAGTCCGTTAGTAGTAGCGCGGCTGCACGTTGGCGATTACCTCGTAATAGAGATAGCCGTCCAGCACCACCTGCTGGTAGATTGTGTTGTCTACCTGGAAACCGGTGCCGCCGTACATCTCCACGCGGTGATAGTCGGCCGGGAGATAGGGAACGATCGCGCCTACCGGCGGTTCCACCACATAGAAATAACGGCCGCTGAGGCGGTAGAAGACGCCGTCGGCATAGTAGATGTCGGTGCGGATCACCGTTGCGTAGGGGCTATACCAAACCGGTTCGGGCGTGAAACCGAACTTGGACCAGGCGATCTTGTAGCCGTAAGGCGGGCGGCAGATCCGGTAGTAGTTGTTCACGCGCTGATAGAAGACACCGTTGGCGTAGTAGTAGCGGACACCGTTGTAGCGGCGGGAATAGAGCCCTTGCGGCGGCCGGGTGATGAAGTGGCCGTAGTAGTGCTCGCCGTGGTGATAATAGGGTTTCGGATTGTAGTGGCCCGGTTTGCTCGGTACGGGAGCGGGCTTGGGTTTGTGCTCGTGGTAGGAGTGACCCGGCTCAGGGCGGCCGCCATAATGGCCTTCATACTTTCCGGGAGGTTTGTCGGGCTTGCCCGGAGCGTGGGTACCCAGCGAAGGCTGCTCGATGTGAATCGGTTTCGAGCTGCCTCCGGTATTCGGTTTGGAAGGCGTGGCGGGCTTGCTGTCCGGTTTGCTTCCCGGCTGGCCCGAGGGCTTGGACTGCGAACCCACGGTGCGGTGGTCGCTGGAGATGCTGCCGCCGCTGCGGCTGGCAGAGGTGGTGACATTCTTCTGCGTGTTGTCCTGCTTGGTGGTCGTGGTCTGCGAAGAGGTCTGTCGTGATGCGCCCGTGGTGTTGGTCGCCCGGTTCTGGGCGCTCATCGGGGCGGCAGCCATCAGCGTGACGGCGGCCAGCGAGAGTACGTAATGGGAGAGAAGCTTCATATAAGTTGGATATTTATTGGTTTTCGGTCGCGTAGAGGTTGACGAGGGCGAGGATGACGCGGGTGGCGGCCTCCATGCTCTCCAGCGGCACGAATTCCATCTTTCCGTGGAAATTGAGTCCGCCGGCGAAGATGTTCGGGCAGGGGAGCCCCATGAAGGAGAGACGCGCTCCGTCGGTGCCGCCGCGGATGGGCTGAACTTTGGGCTTGACGCCGGAGAGTTCCATGGCGCGGATGGCCTTCTCCACCACGTGGTAGTGCGGTTCGACCGCCTCGCGCATGTTGTAGTACTGGTCTTTCATCTCGAGGAGGACGATCTCGCCGTAGCGGCGGTTGATCTCCGCCACCGCACCGGCCATCTGCTTCTTGCGCTGCTCGAACCGGGCGCGGTCGTGGTCGCGGATGATATAACTCATTTCGGCCTGTTCCACAGTGCCCTTGAGTCCTGTCAGGTGGAAGAAGCCTTCATAGCCCTCCGTATGTTCCGGACGTTCGCCGGCAGGCAGCAGGGCGTCCAGTTCGTGGGCCACATGCAGGGCATTGATCATCTTGCCCTTGGCATAACCCGGGTGGACGTTGCGCCCCTGGATGCGGATCTTGACGCCGGCGGCATTGAAGTTCTCATACTCCAGTTCGCCGACCGCTCCGCCGTCCATCGTATAGGCGTGGTCGGCCCCGAAACGCTTGACATCGAAGTGATCCACGCCGCAGCCGATCTCTTCATCCGGGGTGAATCCGATACAGAGCTTTCCGTGCGGCACCTCCGGATGTGCGAGGAGATACTCCATGGCGCACAGGATCTCGGCCACGCCGGCCTTGTCGTCGGCGCCGAGCAGCGTGGTGCCGTCGGTGGTGATCAGGGTCTGCCCCTTGTAATCGGCCAGTTCCGGAAACTCGGAAACCTTGAGCTGCAGCCCCGGTACCCCGCGCAGGGGAATATCCTTCCCATCGTAATCCGGAATGATCTGCGGCTTTGTGCAGGCTCCCGGAGCATCGGGCGAGGTGTCCACGTGGGCGATGAATCCCACGGCAGGCACCTTTTCATAACCCGGCGTTGCCGGGATGGAGGCCATCACATAGCCGTTTTCATCGAGCGCGGCGTTCGCGACGCCCATCGCCTGGAGTTCTTTCACCAGCAGGCGGCTGAGATTCAGCTCGCGTTCCGCGGAGGGCTGCTTCCCGCCTTCAAAGGATTCGTCCGACTGGGTGTCGATGGCGATATAGCGGAGGAATTTGTCGAGTATCTTTTCCATACTTATTCGGTTTTTTCAACTTTCATCGAGGCGCAGATCATGTAGATGACAATGCCGGCGAGCGGGAAGATCGCGAGGGCTTCTCCGTAGGTCGCATTCCAGGAAGTGAGGAACCAGTCCACGTTCGCAAACTTCAGGATGGCGCTCACCACGCCCATCAGCGCACCGCCCGCAATGAAACCGGATGCAATCAGCGTGCCCTTTTCCTTGCGTGCCGCGTTGACCTTCGCGTCTTTGCTGCGGCTGCCCACGAACCAGGAGATGGCGCCGCCCAGGAGCAGCGGAAGGTTCAGATCGATGGGGATGAACATGCCCAGGCAGAAGGCCAGTGCCGGCACCTTGAACACGGTCAGCAGGATGGCGATCACCGCGCCGATGCCGTAGAGCAGCCAGGGCGCGTTGCCGCCGCTCATCATGGGCTGGACGATGGCCGCCATGGCGTTGGCCTGCGGCGCCACCAGCGCGTTCTCACCCGTAAAACCGTAGGCCTTGTTGAGAATCAGAATCACGCCCGCCACCGTGACGGCTGCCACGAGCACGCCCACGAATTTCCACTTCTCCTGATTCTTCGGCGTCGTGCCGATCCAGTATCCGATCTTGAGGTCGGTGATCAGCGCGCCGGCCACCGAAAGGGCCGTGCAGACCACGCCGCCGATAATCATCGCCGCCACCATGCCCGCATTGCCCTTCAGGCCGCAGGCGACCAGCACGATGGCCGTGATGATCAAGGTCATGATGGTCATGCCGCTCACGGGGTTGGTGCCCACGATGGCGATGGCGTTGGCCGCCACCGTCGTGAAGAGAAAGGCGATCACCGTCACGATCAGCAAGCCCACCAGGGCCTGCCAGATGTTGTGCACCACGCCGCCGAAGGCGAAGAAGGCGAAGACCGCCAGCAGCGCTACGGCGATTCCGAAGACGACGGTCCGCATCGAAAGGTCTTCGTCGGTGCGCTCGACCTTCGTCTTGGCGCCGCCCTTGCGGGAGAATTCGCTCACCGCGATTCCGACGGCGGATTTGATTACCTTGGACGATTTGATGATGCCGATGATGCCGGCCGTGGCGATACCGCCGATACCTATATGACGCGCGTAGGTCTTGAAGATCATGTCGGGACTCATCGAGGCCACGGTGTCGGTGATGCCCGTATGCATCAGGTCAATCACCTGCGGGCCCCAGATGAGGTTGATCACCGGGATGATGACGAGCCAGACGAGGAACGAGCCGCAGCAGATGATGAAGGCGTATTTGAGGCCGACGATATAGCCCAGTCCCAGCACGGCGGCGCCGGTGTTGAGCTTCAGCACCAACTTGGCTTTGTCGGCGACCACGGCGCCCCAGTGGGTGACGGTGGTGCTGATGGTCTCGGCCCAGGCGCCGAAGGTGGCCACGACAAAGTCATAGAGACCGCCGATCAGGCCGCTGACGACCAGCGTCCGGGCGCTCTTGCCGCCGCTCTCCCCGCTGACCAGCACCTGCGTGGTGGCCGTCGCCTCGGGGAAAGGATATTTACCGTGCATCTCTTTGACAAAGTATTTCCGGAAGGGGATCAGGAAGAGGATGCCCAGCACGGCGCCCAGCAGCGAGGAGAGGGCCATCTGGGTGAAATTGACCTCCAGGTCCAGGATGTAGATGGCCGGCAGGGTGAAGATGCCGCCCGCCACCACCGCGCCCGAGCAGGCGCCAATCGACTGGATGATCACGTTCTGGCTGAGAGAATCCTTCTTGCGGGCCGCACTTGAGAGGCCGACCGCCAGGATGGCGATGGGGATGGCCGCCTCGAAAACCTGGCCCACCTTGAGGCCGAGGTAGGCCGCCGCCGCCGAGAAGAGCACGGTCATCAGCAGACCCACGGTGACCGACCAGGCGGTTACCTCTTTATATTTTTTTTCAGGGGATAGGATCGGGCGGTATTCCTCGCCCTCCTTGAGTTCCCGGTAGGCATTTTCCGGGAGTTGGGTGGTTTTGGGTTCCTGAGGTTCCATTTTTGAAAAATATTTGCACAAATTTCTCGAAAAAATTTGGAGATTGCAAAAAAGTAGTTACCTTTGCAGCCCGTTTCGGAAGAGCCGATTTCGGTTCATACCTGAAACACAGTTCATTGACTTATTGAGAGAGATAACGAGGTAAAAAACTGTAAGCAAAAGATAGTCTGAAATTTTTACAAGAGTTTTTCCTGTAATGATTGTGGACTACAATTTCATTTAATGAGTGACCTGTCCGCCGGAAGGCTGGATGGGACATGATTCAAGACGAAGAAACAAAGAGCGAACGGAGGATGCCTTGGCTTCCACAGGCGAAGAAGGACGCGGTAAGCTGCGAAAATCTGCGGGGATTGGCAAACACGAATTGATCCGCAGGTGTCCGAATGGGGAAACCCGTCAGGTTGAAGACCTGACACCTAAGAAGGGGCTAACGCAGGGAACTGAAACATCTTAGTACCTGCAGGAAGAGAAAGAAACATCGATTTCCTGAGTAGAGGCGATCGAAAGGGAAAGAGCCTAAACCTGGAGCGTTACGGCGCGTCGGGGGTTGTAGGGCCGCCACACGATGTTGCGACTGAACTGGAAGTGCCTGGAAAGACACATCGCAGAGGGTGATAATCCCGTACAGGCAAGGTTGCAATGGACAGGCGGAACCCTGAGTACGGCGGGACACGAAGAATCCTGTCGGAATCAGCGGGGACCATCCCGCAAGGCTAAATACGAGTGGAAGACCGATAGAGGACCAGTACCGTGAGGGAAAGGTGAAAAGGACCCCGGGAGGGGAGTGAAATAGACCCTGAAACCGTTCGTTTACAAGCGGTCGGAGCAGCGATGCGACGGCGTGCCTTTTGGATAATGAGCCTACGAGTTGTTTCTGTCCGGCGAGGTTAAGTGCTTGAGGCACGTGAGCCGAAGCGAGAGCGAGTCTGAAAAGGGCGTATAGTCGGATGGAACAGACGCGAAACCTAGTGATCTACCCTTGGCCAGGATGAAGGTGCCGTGACAGGCACTGGAGGTCCGAACCAGTTTCCGTTGAAAAGGGCTTGGATGAGCTGAGGGTAGGGGTGAAAGGCTAATCAAACTGGGAGATAGCTCGTACTCCCCGAAATGTCTTTAGGGACAGCCTCACGAGAGCTTGATGGAGGTAGAGCGACTGATAGGATGCGAGGGCTTCATCGCCTATCAAATCCTGACAAACTCCGAATGCCGCCAAGTGATCAGTGGGAGTGAGTCGCCGGGCGCTAATATCCGGTGGCAAAAGGGAAAGAGCCCAGACCAACAGTTAAGGCCCTTAAACGTGATCTAAGTTG
>JAFYEZ010000029.1 GCA_017544005.1 Bacteroidales bacterium | reverse complement strand
TCGAAGGTGGTTGGAGCATCGCTCCTTACCAAGACCGACCTACGCGAACTGCTGGATGTTCCAGCCCCACTCACTCAAAACCAAAATGTCAATGAACTTGAATTAAACTTTTAAAACAAAATTTATCGCATCAGTAGTAATAGTGCAATAAGGATTACTATTTCGATTGCTTTTCAATAAGGTTCAGGATGCACTCCACGGCCCCTTCTTCCGTGAGGTTGTCCATGTTCAGCACCAGGTCGTAGTTGCGCAGGTCGTAGCGGCTCGTCTTGGCATAACGCTTGGTGAAATTCTCGCGGGTGGCATCCACCTTGTCGATAACCTTTTCGGCCTCGGGGCGCGAGAGATTCTGCCGCTTCTCGATCCGGGCAATCCGGTGGTCGCGCGAAGCGGTGATGAAGACATCCAGCTTGTTGGGGAGCCCTTCCAGGATAAAGAAACCCGAACGGCCGGCCACCACGCAGGATTCCTCCCGGGCAAGGGAGGTCAGCAGCTTCCGCTCGCATTCAAAGATGGCATCCGGGGTGACGATCATATCATCTTCCGGCGAGCGGTTGATAAACGATTCCGGACGCGGCGGCACGACGATATGGGTGACCAGATCGTTGAACCAGTTTTTCTTCTGCCCTTTGATCCGCTCGATCTCCTCGGGTGTGAGATTAAACTGTTCGATCAGTCCCTCGATAATCTGTTTGTCGTAGTAACGGACATTCAGGCGCTGGGCGAGCAGACGGCCCACCGTACGGCCGCCGGAACCTACCTCGCGGCTCAGGGTGATGACAAATTTCTGATTCTTATCCATTTTTATAATATGCGATTCTTGTGGCAAAGTTATGCTTTTTCGACGATTTGTTTATCTTTGTAGCAGAAAAAACCTAATGAACTGACAAGTATGAAACACTTCAAACTCCTCCTCGCTGCGGCGCTTGTCCTGGCGCTCGGCGCACTCACCTCCTGCGGCGGTGATGACAACAAAGCCACCAACAAACTGGTCATCAACGGCGTGACCTACACAATCGACCGCGCCATGTACATGTCGGCCGACAAGCCCAGCCCGAACGGAATGCCTTACCATCTGGACATCGACGTCAAGGGCGGTGACCCCCACGGCTACGGCGAAGTTGTCTATCCAGGCGAAAAAGTGGAACTCAGCCAGGCAAACTGCCCGGTCTATCTGGGTTTCAACTTCAATGCCGGCGGCTACTACGGCCCGGAATTCAAGTCCGGTACGCTCGTGATTTCCGATGCCGGTAACGGGGATATCATCGTCAATATCGACGCGATTGACCAGAATGACGAAAAGTTCGTCCTGAGCGCAGTTTTCCATTCGGAAGAATCGTATCTCGAGAAATAATATCTTGTAAATCAACGAGTCCCGGATGGTTTTAGCCTTCCGGGACTTTCCTTTTTCCGATGCCGATCGTTCATCTGCCGGGAGCGGCGCGCGAGCCGCTGGTGCGGGACTGGGAATCGATGCTGAAGCTGATTCTCCGCTACCGCCTCATTCCCTTTTTCTCGAATCCCATACCCGGCTATTCCGTGGAGGAGCACACGCCGGCGGACCTGTGGTTTACGGAGGAGAACCTGGGTCCGTGGGACTGGAAGATCGACTGCCTGCAGACGGGCGATATTGTCTATGGCAAGTATCTCTGGGGCGGCAAGGCGGCCTTTGCTACGGTCGATGTGTACCGGGAACTGATGAACTGGCGCCGCTCGCTGCCCAAATATGCCCCGACGGCAGACCAGCAGCGGATTCTGGATTACCTCGCAGAGAAGGGGGCCATCTCGGTGGGCGAGGTCCGGCGGCTGCTGGGCGTCAAGAAATCCGGCGCGGACGCCATCCTCACGCGGCTGCAGATGCAGACCCGCGTCATTACGGGCGACATTTCCCGCGTGTACAACGGCCCCGACCTTCACTACTCCGGCTGGCAGCGGAGTTCTTTCTGCATCCCTGAGGATCTCTTCGAGGGGATTGAACTGCCGATTCCGGGCTACAAGCCCCGCACGCTTCGCTCTGACCTGACGCCGGCCGAATCGCTCGACTTCCTCAAGGAGACTGTCCGCGCCGCCTGCCGCCAGGTTACCCCGGCCAGCGCCGATTCTGCCGATATCAACGAGGCGCTGCTGTTCAAAATGCTGGGATAGGAGCCCCCAGAACAGGGAGAAATACAATTATTTGCACAATTCACAAATCTTTGTAACTTTGTGGAATACAGACTAATTACATACCTTCTAAAGATATGATCAAAAAATCCGATTACTCGGTGCCGGCCGTTGAACTCCTCGAATTGGCCACCGAGACTCCGCTGGCCCAGTCCCAGCTCGAACAGCCGGTGATCAATCCGCCCATCAACTGGTAGGCGGCCGCCTGGCAAACATTCCGAACAAAACAACAAACCACCGATACTATGAAAAAACACCTGATGACACTTGCAGCGGCTATGATGGCCCTTGCTTCCTGTTCACAGAAAGAGGCGGTCCCCACCCTCGTGGACGACGGCCCCGACACTTTCTACGCCTATTCGCGTGAAGCCGTGTCGGGCGACGAAACCCGTACTACCTACACCAACCAGCTGGTCTGGACGCCCGGTGATGAACTGACCATCTATACGGGCTCTGATGCGAACAAACGCTTTGTCCTGGTCGAAGGCGAATATGACACGCACGCACGCTTCTCCCGCGCGGACGACGATTTCTATTCGGCGAAGGTCGCCCTCGAAGCCAATTATGCCGTATATCCCTACAGTCCAACCACGCAGATTTCATCCGAAGGCGTCATCTATTATGAACTCCCTCAGGACCAGAAATATGCGAGCTACAGAGGCGGCCGGCTCGGAACGATTGTTCCCGGGTCATATCCGATGGTCGCGGTGACCGAAAACCGCAAGGACCAGGACCTTTTCTTCAAGAACTTATGCGGCATCCTGGTTTTCAACCTGACCGGTACGGACCGTATCCGCAAGATTGACGTAAAGGGCAACGACGGCGAATTGATGTGCGGCTATATGACCGTCACCTCCGGGCCGACCCGCAGCGCCGATCCGATAATTGAGATGTACGATCAGAATGCCTCATGGCAGAAACACACTACGCTGTGGGTGACGGAAGGAAGCGAGGGCTACCTCGATACCGAAACTCCGACGGAGTTCTGGGTCGCCATTCCTTCGGGAACCTACGCCAAAGGTATCACGGTGACCTTCTTCAACGAACTGGGCCAGTATATGACCAAGTCGCTTGACGAGGAGGTGATCATCCATCGCAACGGCATCCAGCCGATGGGTACGCTGGAATTCATCCCGGAAGGCGGCCTGCCTTTCGAGGACCCCGCCTTTGCGGACTGGTGTGTAAGCTATCTTGACACCGACGGCGACTGGATTCTCTCAGCCGAAGAAATCGCCGCCGTCCGCCAGCTGCGCGTTTACTCGGATCAGGTCCGCTCCCTGAAGGGCATCGAAGCCTTCCCGAACCTGACCTACCTGCTCTACGATGGTTACACGGCAGAGAATGAACTCGGTGAATCTTACGCTACCGGCCTTCTGACGGGCGTGGATATATCCTACAACACGAAACTGGATACGCTGATCATCAGAAACAGCCAGTTGTTCCAGACCTTCGTCGGCAACAACCATCCGCAGCTGAGCTATTTGGGCATCACCGGCAGCATGCGGATGACGGCCCTCGACGTGAGCGGCTGCACGATGCTCAGCAAGCTCTACTGCTACGACAACCAGTGGCTTGAAACCCTCAATGTCGAGAATACCCCCAACCTGTTAGTGATCAGCGCATCCCACACGTCGATCACCAGCCTGACCACAGGCCCTGCGCTGAGCAGCCTCTTTATCGATCAGGCCAACCTGACGAGCCTCGACGTGACGGCGTCGGAAGCGCTGGGCGGTCTCTACGCCCAGTTCTATCATGGGAACACGCTGGATCTGAGCCATAACCCGAAGCTGATGAACCTCGACCTGTTCTCCTCGGACAATCTGACCACGCTGGACCTGAGCGCCAATACGCTGCTCTATGAGCTGAACTGCGAGCGCTGCCCCGGCCTGTCGGAACTGAATCTCTCCAACCATCGCTGGCTGGACAACCTGCAGGTCCGCGAGAGTGGCATCACGCATGTTTCGCTGGCAAACCAGCCACTGCAGTTCCTGTATTCCGAAGGAACGACTTTCAGCTATGCGGCACCTTCCGCACCGGCGCTGGTCGATCTCGGCCTGCCTTCCGGCCTCAAGTGGGCGACCAGCAACCTGGGTGCGACCGATCCGATCCAGGCCGGCTATTTTTACCGCTGGGGAACCACGGTTCCTGCCAAGCCCGGGGATGATTATTCATGGACGAAGTACATCCTGGATGATGCCGTCGCCGCTTCCAACGGCTACCCCGTGGACGGAATCTCGACCCTCTTGCCTGCCGATGACGCCGTCGCCGTCGCGCTTGGCGGAAGCTGGCATACGCCTACGGCCGCAGATTGGACTGAGCTGATCGAGAATTGCGACTGGTTCTGGAGCAGACAATATGACTCCGTCAACGGACGGCTATTCCTGGAAGACGGCTGGCTCGGGACAAGCCGGATCAACGGGGCAACCATCTTCTTCCCCGCTGTCGGTTATTACAACTCGACGCGCCAGTACAGTGCCATCTCCTATCTCTGGACCGCAGACCTTGCCTCCACGTCGCTCGCCAGGGCGGTCGCAGGAAACGAACAGCGCTCGCCGTTCCTGACCAGTGCTGTCCGCACCTTCGGCCTGCCGATCCGTCCGGTGCATGACTGATCGTTCTCCTTCCGGCAGTGCCGGAACAAAAAGAGAGGCTGACGTTGATTCGCCAGCCTCTCTCTCTTTGCCTGAAGCAAACGGCTAAAAACCCTTCACATATTTCTCGTAGTGTTTGTCGATGGCCTTGTTGAGACGCTTGGCAAGGCCTTTGGCATTGCGCAGCGTGCCGTCGGTGGAGGAGAAGTAGCTCATGCAGCTCTTTTCGAAAGCATCCTGCTCTTTGAAGAGTTTAGCCTGGAACTTGGCGACATACTGGTTGGCGGCAGCCTCCTTGTAGGGGTCAGCCACGATGCCTTCCCAGCGGTCCACATGCTTCCAGAAGAAGCCGGAAGGCGTATGGGTGCGGAGGTTCTTGGCATCGGAGAAGTGGCGTTTCTCGGCGTCGGCAGCGCTGAAGAAGCGGCCGAACTTCGGTAGTTCAGTGGTGCCCAGATAGATAGGCAGATACGCCTCTACGCAGGGATGGCCCATGGCGATCCACATCAGGCAGCCGATCTCGAGCGGCATATTGCTGCGAAGCTGGAACACGGTGGAAGCCACGGTGTTCTTGTTGCAGATGCTGCCGGAAGACCAGGCGGGCTGGTGGAGCGAGAGCACGCGCATCACATCTTCCACGGAAATCTTGCGGCCCGGCTTGAAGCAGAACGGAATGTCGTCCGGATTCTCCGGCGTAGGCTGGCCAAAGTAAGCCAGAGCGCTGCGGTGACGGAGCAGGTTGTGCTCCTTGGTGCGGGTTTCCGGTGCGGAGAAGGCCTTGCGGAAGGAGAAGACGCCGTCCGTGCGGAAGTTGTACCAGCCGCGGGTGGTGGCGTAGGAGAAGACGTCGGTGCCGGCAAAGTTCTCCGGATCGGCGAGGTCCACCTTGTCAATCACATAGTAGTTCGGAATCAGCATCACGGCGTCGTCCGGAACGCGCTGGGCAGCCCACTGGCGACCCTGCATCACGGAGATCACCCAGGCCTCGTTGGGGTCGGCCACGATGTAGGTGCGGCCCGATTTCTTGTAGCCGCGTGTCTCTACCAGGCGGCCGATGATATCTACGGCCTCGCGGGCAGTCTTGGCCATCTTGGCCACGCTCTGGCGCACCTCATAGCAGACACCGCCGTCGAGCAGGTTCTCTTCGGTGGAACGGGACGGGCAGTTGTCGGAAGCGATGCAGACGCCGTAGCGGTTCATGAAGGCGTCGGCCGTCTCCATACCCGGGAACTCTGCCCAGATGTATTCGGGGCTGGCGTAGAGGTTGAGCATCTGTTCGCCGCCGTCATCTTCGTTGTGGCCGAAGATCACCTCCCCGTTTGCGCTGGCATTCTTGCCGACGATAATTCCGAAGCAGTTGTCATTCTGTGCGCCGCACCAGAGGCCGGCCAGCAGCAGAAAAGCGAGTGTAAATACTTTTTTCATAAACGTTTATAAAATTGTTTTCCATTATTTCTTCTTGGGTTCCAGCGCGCGGGCATTCTTGATGGTGATGGCCTTGCCGTTGTTGCGGGCGGTGATGAAGGCGCCCGAAAAACCTTTGGCTTTGACCTGCGGCAGGGCGGCGGCCGCTTCGTCATAGCGGCGGAAGGCCCCGACGAAATAGATATACTTGCCGTTGCTCTGGCGCATCTCAAAGCAGGGGGACATCCCCTTCAGGCGCGAGATGGCCAGCGGGGCCGCGGTGGCGCAGAGCTGAATCTGGTAGATGAGGCCGTCGGGCCGCTTGTTTTCCGGGGCGTAAACCGCCACGGTGCCGATCTTGAAGGTATAGTCGAACGGCGGCTCTTCCAAGGCCGGCATCTCGATAGCCAGGTCGCCGATCAGGCCGTATTCCTGACGGGCAAAGCTGTAGGCGGGGAGGCTGACAGGGGGCTGGATTGCCTCGGGCTGCGGTTCCGGTTCGGTCTTGAGGATGGGCGGCGGGGTCTGTCCGAGCGCCAGGAAGCCCGATTCCATCCGCCGCACGGTGCGCATCCGGCGCGACTGCTCCACCTGCAGCGACAGTTGTTCGCTCTCAAGCGAGGCAATCTCACGGGCGATTTCCCGGCGGGCCGCCGGCGTGCTCTCCGCACGATACTCCGCCCGCCGCTCCGCCAGGCGGCCGGTGAGGGCGGCAATCTGTTTTTCTATCCGCTCCAGCGAATCCACGGCCTGGAAGTAGCGCTGGGTCATCTCATTCTCCGCGGCGGCCGGGGTCTTTCGGGGGGCGGGCTCTTCCGTCATCACCGGTTCGGGCCGTTTCTCGAATGCAGCGATGCGCAGCGCCTCCGAGGGGGAGCTTACCGCCTCGTGGACCGGAGCCTTCTCGCGGCGCACCACATAGATCCGGATGCTGCCGGCAGGGCAGTCGCGCGTCGAGGCAAAGACCGTCAGGGCGCCGTCCGGCGTGTTGGAGAAGACAAAATCATCGGCCGTGGAGGAGTAGGGGAATCCCACATTCTGCGGCGCGCTCCAGCTGCCGTCGCTCCGCCGGTTGCAGACAAAGAGGTCATAGCCGCCCATGCCCGCCATGCCGTTGGAGGAGAAGTAGAGCTGCCGGCCGTCCGCGCTCAGCACCGGGAAGATCTCGTCGCCCGCCGAGGAAAACTCCGCGCCCAGCGGCTGCGGCAGGCTCCAGAGGGTATCGCCCATCAGATGAGAGGTATAGAGGTTCCATCTTCCGGAGGAATCCGGGTGCGGAAAGACGATTTCGCCCTTGGCGCGCTCGAATTGCAGCGCGTTGCAGAAGGGGTGTTGTCCCTCCGGGACCCAGTCGTTCGGGAAGGGGACCCAGGTGCGGTCGGCCAGGTGGCCGTAGCGCAGGTAAAAGTCGTTCAGGGAGACCACCTGCGAGGAGACCAGCTCCGGTTCAGTGGTAAATTTCAGCAGGTTGATGCCGTTCTCGCAGTACATCAGCATCCGGCTGAGTTCCGCCGCCTCTTCGGGCGATGCGCCCTCCAGCAGCCGGTGGTAGCCCTCCAGGGCAGCGGCAAAGTCGTAGCCGGCATAGCGCGCATCCGCCTCCGCACGCTGCGCTTCGCGCGACAGTTCCTGCGCGCGGGCCCCTGAAAGGGAGGCCAGCAGGGCCGCAACCATCAGAAAGAGACGCAGATGCTTCATCGTGCAACGGGCTTTGGAACAAACAAAATTAGGAAATACTTCATAGATTACGAAAAAATAGTAAATTTGCACCCTATTTTAACATAGGAATACTATCTAAACACAACAACAAATATGCAAAACAAAGGCGCCATTTCTTTTGTGGCAATTCTGATCGGCCTTGCCTGCCTGTTCCAGCTGTCCTTCACGGCAGTGACCTACATCCAGGAAAACAAGGCCAGCAAGTTTGCGGAGCAGGTGGTCAAGGAGACGGAGCAGAGCGAAGCGTTCGCCGCCGTTTCCGAACTCGACAAGGCCTTCTACCTCGATTCCGTGAAAACGACGGCAAACAAGATGTATCTGGACTCCATCGCATCGCGCAAGGTCTATTTCGGATACACCTATAAATCGGTCAAAGAAAAAGAGTTGAACCTGGGTCTGGACCTGAAGGGCGGTATGAACGTCACCCTCCAGCTCGACCTGGCCGAGCTCGTCCGCAACTGCGCGCGCGAGAAGACCACCGACCAGTTCAACCAGGCCATGGCTCTCGCCAAGGAGCGCGCTGACCAGACGCACCAGGATTTCATCTCCCTCTTCAAAGAGGCGTGGGATGAGATCAACCCGCAGCAGCGCATGTCCTTCGATATCGACCTCGACAAGCTCAGCGGCGATGTGAAGAACAAGACCAAAGCCACCAATGAAGAGATCATCTCCCTCCTCAACAAGGAGGCCGAGTCCGTGATCAACAACTCCTACACCGTTGTAGAGCGCCGTGTCAACCAGTTCGGTGTCTCCCAGCCCAACATCCAGAAGATCGCCCGTACCGGCCGCATCCTCGTGGAACTTCCGGGCGTGAAGGAGCCGGAGCGTGTCCGTAAGCTCCTCCAGGGTACCGCATCCCTCGAGTTCTGGCAGACCTATACCTATCCGGAAATCGCTCCGTTCCTCCAGGAACTCAACGAGGAACTCCGCCGCCAGGCAGAGGCCGGCGCGCCGGTGGCACATGTCGAGCCCGCCAAGGCCGCTACCTCGCTCGAGGATGAGCTCGCAGCCGCTTCCGCACAGGATCAGGACGCAGCCGCTGTGGCCGCTGCCAATCCGCTCTTCGCCAAGCTGCAGCCCTTTGGTGGCAACTCCGCCCTGCTGGGTATCGCCCACTACCGCGACACCGCTGCCATCAACGCATGGCTCCGCGATTCCAAGGTCGCTTTCCCGGGTGACTTCGTCGCTGCCTGGAGCTTCAAGCCCTATACGGCAGAAGGCGTCCAGCCCGACACCTACTACGAACTGATCGCCCTCAAGAGCGTGGCCGGCAAGGGTGCCGTGCTCGACGGCGGCGTGATCACCTCCGCCCGTGTCAACTACAACCAGATCAGCGGTGCAGCCGAGGTCAGCATGACCATGAACAGCACCGGTGCCGCACGCTGGGAAGTCATTACCGAGCAGAACGTCGGCCACCAGATCGCCATCGTGATGGACGGCCAGGTTTATTCCTATCCGAACGTCAACAGCAAGATCTCCGGCGGCTCCTCGCAGATCACCGGTAACTTCACGCAGGCTGAGGCAGACGACTTGGCAACCGTGCTCAAGTCCGGTAAGCTCTCCACCCCGGCCCGCATCGTCCAGGAGCAGGTGGTCGGCCCGTCCCTCGGTGGCGCGTCCATCCGTTCCGATATGCTCTCCTTCCTGATCGCCTTCCTGCTGGTGCTCATCTACATGGTGATCTTCTATCGCCGTGCGGGTATCGCAGCCGACATCGCACTGCTCTGCAACGTGCTCTTCCTCTTCGGCGCTCTCGTCTCCTTCGGCGCAGTCCTCACCCTCTCGGGTATCGCAGGTCTCGTGCTGACGATGGGTATGGCCGTTGACGCCAACGTGATTATCTACGAGCGCGTCAAGGAGGAACTCAACGCCGGCAAGGCGCTCCGCCTGGCTATCGCAGACGGTTACAAGAACGCTTATTCGGCCATCATCGACGGCCAGATCACCACGTTGCTCACCGGTCTGATCCTCGCGATCTTCGGTTCGGGTACCGTCAAGAGCTTCGCTATCGTGCTCGTAATAGGTATCATCACCTCCGTGATCACCTCCATCTTCATCACCCGCCTGATCTTCGAGGCACGCCTGAACCGCGGCAAGGACATCTCGTTCTACACCAGCTGGTCCAAGAACTTCCTCAAGAATACCAAGATCAACTTCCTGGGTGTCCGTAAGTGGACCTACATCATCTCCGGTGCCGTGATTGTCATCTGCCTCGTTTCGATGTTCACCAAGGGCTTCTCCTACGGCGTGGACTTCAGCGGTGGCCGTACCTACGTGGTCCGTTTCGACCAGCCGGTTACCCCGGAGCAGGTGCGTGCAGCTACCTTCGAGGCATACGGTGAGGCAGCCGAGGTCAAGCAGTTCGGCGGTGCCAGCCAGATGCGCGTCACCACGAAGTACATGATCGACGACAAGACCACCGAGACCGACAAGCTTCTCGAGGCCAAACTCTACGACGCATTGAAGGATTTCTTTGCTACGCCGCTGACCCTCGAGCAGTTCACCTCGACGCTCGACAACCCGAACGGTATCGTTTCCTCCGACCGCGTGGACGCTTCCATCGCGAGCGAGGCAAAGCGTGACGCCGTGATTGCCGTGGTACTCGCCCTGATCGCGATCTTCGGCTATATCGCCATCCGGTTCAAGAGCTGGACCTACGGTCTCGGCGGTGTGACCTCCCTGGCACACAACGCCATCATCGTGATCGGCTTCTTCTCCATCTTTACGGGAATCCTGCCCCTCACCCTGGACGTCGATGCCCAGTTTATCGCGGCCGTGCTGACCATCATCGGTTACTCGATCAACGACAACGTGGTCATCTTCGACCGTATCCGTGAGTACAAGACCCTCTACCCGAAGCGTGACCTCAAGCAGAACATCAACGAGGCTCTGAACAGCACGTTGTCGCGTACCATCAACACCTCGGTCTCCACGCTGGTCGTGTTGCTCTCGATCGCCATCTTCGGCGGCGAAAGCATCCGCGGTTTCGCCGTGGCGCTGACCCTCGGTGTCCTGGTCGGTACCTACGCATCCCTTTTCATCGGTACGCCCATCATGTACGACCTGAACATGAAGAAGGCTGCCAAGGCGAAGAAGTAACGGACGCTCCGGCGGGGCTTCCCGGGAACCGGGGGCTTCGGGCCGGCGCTCCGGACGCTCCGGATGCGGCCGCCCAACGGGCCAACTTCCGGCCCTTCGCCCAGGCTCCACGCCGGCTATCCGGCCGCTCAACGCAATCGGGTGCACTCCTTTCGGGGTGCACCTGTTTTTTTGCCGACCAGATCCCTCCCGGAACCCGGGAAACCCGACGCGGTGCTGCCAGCGCGGCTCCGGCGTCCCGTGTCGGTTCCCTCGTGGCCGGCCGCCAAAACCGTGCAGGCTGACCCTCGTTCCAGAGGCTTGTGGGGCATATAGCCTTGCACGGGTCCCCGAAATCGGCCACCCGTGCAGCCCAACCCCCGCTACAGCACTCTCCAGCGTCTCTCGCCCTGCACGGTTTTGGCGAACCACCTTGGAACCACGCCGAAGTCCTGCGACTTCGGCGAAATCTCCCTTTGCTGTGCCTCTCCGTTGCTGCGCCTCGCCCTTGTTGTGCCTCGCAGCGGGCTCCCGCCAAAACCGTGCAGGCTGACCCTCGTTCCAGAGGCTTGTGGGGCATGTCGCCTTGCACGGGTCCCCGAAATCGGCCACCCGTTCAGCCCAACCCCCGCTACAGCGCCCTCCAGCGCCCCTCGTCCTGCACGGTTTTGGCGAACCACCTTGGAACCACGCCGTAGTCC
>JAFYEZ010000028.1 GCA_017544005.1 Bacteroidales bacterium | reverse complement strand
GTACACGCCTGCCCGCAGAAAGCCCTCACGCTCCGTTCGGCCCGCGAAGGCTGGCCCGGCGAGCGGAATCCCGAAGCCCGCTACCGCCATCCCAAGGTGACCCTGGCCGATATCGTCCGGTCCAACAGGCAATAATGTTTGTTTGAAACGAAAAACGGACGATGCCCAGAAAGCACCGTCCGTTTTTGATGTCCGCGGGTCTCAGTTACCCGTAAGTCTCGATCAGGTATTTTACGAACTGCGGGTCCTGGAAGTTGATCAGCCCCTCGTCGTGTTCGTTGAGCGTGGCAATCAGTTGCATCTCGTCCGCAGTGAGGGTAAAATCGAAGATGTTGAAGTTCTGCGCCATACGTTCCTTGTGGGAAGACTTGGGAATAGCGACGATGCCGCACTCCGTGAGCCAGCGGAGGGCCACCTGGGCGGCGGATTTTCCATACTTGGTGCCGATGGCGGCGAGCGTCTCGTTCTTCACGATACCGTCCACGCCCTGGCCACCGAGCGGCCCCCAGGCCATAAGACGAGTATCGGTCTCGGCGAGGATGGGCTCGATCCCGGTCTGCTGTACCAAAACGTTGCACTGGAGCTGATTCACCATCGGTTTGATGTCGACATAGTGCGCGAAGTCGAAAAAGCGGGCAGCCTGGAAGTTGCTCACGCCGATGGCGCGCACTTTCCCGTCTTTATATGCTTTCTCCATCGCCCGCCAGGTGCCGAAAACGTCGCCGTAGGCCTGATGGATCAGGAGAAGGTCGATGTAGTCCATATGAAGTTTGCGTAGACTCTCATCGATGGACGCTGTGGCTTTGGCCTCGCCGTTGTTGCTTACCCAGACTTTGGTGACGAGGAAAATCTCCTCACGCGGTATATCGGACTTCGCGATGGCGGCGCCAACGCCTTCTTCGTTGTTATAGGCCTGAGCGGTGTCAATAAGACGGTAACCGACGGAAAGGGCATCGGCCACGCAGCGCTCCGCTTCCTGCGGAGGTACCTGGAATACGCCGTAGCCGAGAAGGGGCATCTGAATGCCGTTGGAAAGGGTTGTGTATTGCATGGCTGGTAGATTATTATCCTGATGCAAAGGTCGGAAGAACAGCGGGATCGGAACTATTGATTTTTTCGGATTATCGTGTCAAAATGTCGGAAAAACATTAACTTTGGATGGCATAGTTTCAGGTCCGACTTGACCATATGACCCGGGAAGTAATCATACGGAACTCGCTGGAGGGAATCGGCGAAGGCGAGGTGGCGCTGCACCTGGCGCATATCCTGTGTCTCGCCGGCTCTTGCGAGATCAACTACAACGGGGATTCTTTTACCGTCCGGGAAAAGGACTGCACCATTATCCGTGCCACACAGCTGGTGGGCGATATCCAATGTACGGACGATTTCAGGGTGGAAGTCATTTACATCGACCCGGTCTTCATTGAGAAAGCAACTCCTAACAATAATTACGGGATGCGCGGCTCCCTTTCATTGGCGCAGAATCCGGTGATGCACCTGACCAATGAGGAATTCGAG
>JAFYEZ010000027.1 GCA_017544005.1 Bacteroidales bacterium | reverse complement strand
GAATGAACGCTTCGCCGGCGCACTCGATACCTATACCATCGAGGCCATGATGCAGGACGGCAAGGCACTGCAGGCCGGTACCTCCCACTTCCTGGGCCAGAACTTCGCCAAGGCATTCGGCGTGCAGTTCGCCAACAAGGAGGGGGACCTCGAATATGTCTGGGCTACCTCGTGGGGCGTTTCCACCCGTCTGATGGGTGCGCTCATCATGACGCATTCCGATAACAACGGCCTTGTGCTGCCGCCGACCCTCGCCCCGATCCAGGTGGTGATGGTTCCGATTTTCAAGACCGACGAAGAGCGCGCCGCCATTCTCGAACGGATGGAGTCCCTCAAGGCTGAAATGACCGCCAAGGGTCTCTCCGTCAAGATTGACGACCGCGACAACCTCCGCCCGGGCTTCAAGTTCGCCGAGTGGGAACTCAAGGGCGTTCCGGTCCGCGTGGTGATCGGCCCGCGCGATCTTGAGAACGGCGTGGTAGAGCTCGCCCGCCGCGATACGATGGAAAAGGAATCCGTGCCGCAGGCAGGCCTGGCCGATTTTGCCGCCGGCCTGATGGGCACAATCCAGCAGAATCTCTACGACAAGGCGGCCGCCTTCCGCGAGGCCAATATCGTCAAGGTGGACACCTGGGAGGAATTCAAGACCGAGATCGAAAAGGGCCGTTTCCTCCTCTGCCACTGGGACGGCACCACCGAGACGGAAGAGAAGATCAAGGACGAAACCAAGGCGACGATCCGCTGTATCCCGATGGATACCTGCGTCTGCGAAGAGGAAGGGAAATGCGTCTATTCCGGCAAACCTTCGCACCGTCGCGTAGTCTTTGCAAGAGCGTACTAAATCATTGAAATACAAAATGATCAACGATATGAAAAAGATTCTTTTCTCGCTTGCGGCAGCCCTCTGCCTCACGATCATGCCCGCCCTGGCACAGGACAAGCCGGCAGCCGACAGCGCCGCTGTCAAGGCGCCGTCCAACTGGACCAAGGGCCTGCTCACCCAGATCGGTTTCTCGCAGCTCTCGCTGACCAACTGGGCAGCCGGCGGTGTGGGGTCCATCTCCCTCAATACCTACCTGGATGCCTATACGAACTACAAAAAGGACAAATACCTCTGGAACAACGAACTCCAGATGGGATACGGCTTTATCCAGAACTTTGAGGACGGCTACAAGAAGAGCGATGACCGCCTGATTTTCGACAGCAAATTCGGCTACAAGGCCACCGACAAACTCTACCTCTCGGCGGTCTATAACTTCCGTTCCCAGTTCGCCGACGGCTTTACCGGCACGGACCTCACCTCTTCGCTGATGGCGCCGGCCTACATGTCCCTCGGTCTCGGTATCGATTATCAGCCCGCCAAGAATCTCTCCATCAACTTTGCGCCGTTGACCGGAAAGACGGTGATGGTGGCCATCCCGGAACTCCGTTCCAAGTACGGCAATGCGGACGACCAGTTCTGCCGCTTCGAACTCGGTGCCCAGCTGAAGGTGGACGCCAAGCTGGCTGTCAAGGACTTCACGGTGGCTTCCAACCTCCAGTTGTTCTCCGATTACCTCGACAATCCGCTGGATGTGAAGGTTAACTGGGATGTCAACGTGGATGCCAAAATCTCCAAATTGTTCTCCGTGACGCTCCGCACCAGCTTGATCTACGACAGCAAGATCAAGAGTGCCATCAAACGCGATTCGGCCGGTAATCCGGTGCTGGACGGCGATGGCAACAACATCATGGTGGCCGGCGTCCAGTTCAAGGAGATCTTCAGCGTAGGCTTCTCCTACACGATCGGCCAGAAGAAATAGCGGGCATGCAGTCCCGATTTGACACGCAACTGGACCGCCTCACCTCCTCGCAGGGGAGGCGGTCCGGTTTTTTGCTTGCCCTGAGCGGCGGTGCCGATTCGATGACGATGGCCCATCTCTTTGTGCACAGCCCGCTGCTGCAGGGTTGCCCGCTGGTGGTGGCCCATGCCAATTTTACCCTGCGCGGGGCGGAGAGCGATGCCGATGAGGCTCTGGTGCGCGCCTGGGCCGGTGCCCACGGCCTGCCCGTTCATGTGCGGCGGTTCGATACGGCCGCTGAAGCCGCCCGGCGCGGCATTTCCCTTGAAATGGCCGCCCGCGACCTGCGGTACGCCTGGTTTGCCCAGCTGCAGGCGGAACTCGGTCTGGGCTACGTGGCGGTGGCCCACCACCTGAACGACAGCGCGGAGACCCTGCTGCTCAACCTGGTGCGCGGCACGGGGCTGCGGGGTCTGACCGGTATCCGTCCCGTCAACGGGGCGGTCGTCCGCCCGATGCTCCCCTTTACCCGGGAGGAGATCCGCGCTTTTGCGGCATCGGCCGGAATTCCTTTCCGGGAGGATGCCACCAATTCCGACTGCCGGTTCGCCCGCAACCGGATCCGCCAGGAGGTTTTTCCTGCCCTTGCGCAGATCAATCCCGCCTTCCTGACGAATATCGCCCGCACCATGACACATCTGGAGGAGGCGCAGGCGGTGCTGGATGATTTCGTTGCCGGCAAGGCCGCCACGTTCACCCGTCGCGAAGATGATGCGACGGTGATTGACGCGCAGGCCCTTGTCGCGGAGCCCTTCCGCCACTACCTGCTCTACCGGCTGCTGAGCCTCTGCGGCTTCAACGAAACGCAGGTGTACGCGGTGGAGGCGTCGCTCTCGGCGGAGGGTTCCGGCCGCCGTTTTTATTCTGAAACGCACCTGCTGCTGCAGGACCGCACTGAGTTGAAGTGCTATCCGCTGCGCGGTGCGGCGGAAGCGGACTGTGCGGCGGAGGTGCGCATCCGCATTACGCCACGCCCGGAGGATTTCGATCCCCGGAGGCTGCCGCAGGGCACGATGGTGGACGATGCCGATGCCCTGGCGCTTCCGCTGAACTGCCGTCGCTGGCGCCCGGGCGACCGGTTCCGTCCCCTGGGCATGCAGGGATTCCGGAAGCTGAGCGATTTCTTTGTGGATGAAAAGCTGGATCGGGAGCAGAAGGCCCGCCAGGTGGTGGTCACCACCCGCACGCCGGAAGGGGAGGAGCGCATCGTCTGTATCGCAGGACTGCGGTTAGACGACCGCGTCCGGGTAACCGAAGCCACCCGGACGCTGGTATGGATTGAAAAGATCTAGCCGTCAATCAAACAGATAGACCCACGGAAGCCGCGCATAAACCCGGGCGTGGTTCTCTTTGCGCAGTTGGGCGTAGGCCCGCTCGAGGGCCGTCATTGGATCGGCGGCTGCCTCGAGTGAAGTGCGGGTTTTGGAGAAACTCTCCATCAGGCGTTCCATCACCCCTTTGACGGCCGGATAGGCCACCACGCGATAGCCTCCCTCGGAAAGTCCGGCGGCGGCTGCCGCATAGTCGATGGCGTCCACCAGTCCGCCGATTTCGTCGGCCAGTCCGCGCTCTACGGCGTCACTGCCGGTCCAGACGCGTCCCTGTCCGAGTTCATCCACCTTTTCCACAGGCATCTTGCGGCCCTCGGCCACGAGTGCCGTGAAGTCGGAATAGACCCGTTCGGTCATCTTCAGCAGGTAGGCCTGCTCGCTGGGGTCGAGGGGCTTCATCAGCGAGAGCGCGCTGCTGTGGCGGTGCGTGTTGATGTTGACGATATTGACGCCGACCTTCTTCCGGAGGGCATCTCCAAAGGAGGGAATCAGCGAGAAGACACCGATCGAACCGGTCAGTGTGCCGCGGTTGGTGAAGATCCTATCGGCACGGGCCGAGATCCAGTAGCCGCCCGAAGCGGCATAGTCGCCGTAGCTGGCAATCACCGGCTTGACCTCCTTCAGCAGGCCGAGTTCGTGGTTGATGATCTCAGCGCCCTGGGCGTCACCGCCCGGGGAGTTGACCCGGAGAACGACGGCCTTGACGGTGCTGTCGCGGCGGAGTTCCGCGAGGGTATGGGCCATCGACTCCCCGGCGAGCGCCCCTTCCGGGCCGCTCACCACGATCTCGCCGTTGCAATAGACGACGGCAATCCGGTCGCGGGCGCCCCGTGCGGGCTTCTGGCCGGCCGCCGCCACGTAGCGGGCCATATCCACGAACCGCAGATCATCGGGTTCCTTAACGCCCATCAGCGAGCAGAGATACGCTTCCGCTTCGCTCTGGTAGAGGAGTTCATCCACCAGTCCGCGCTGGAGCAGGCTCGGCGCATCGGTGAGTTCCAGGTTGTCAATCCAGCGGTTGTAGCGTTCCGGATCCAGGTCGCGCGAAGCGCAGATATCCGTCACCATCGCGTTCCACATCGAGCGAAGCATCACTTCGTTCTGCTCGCGGTTTTCCGGGGAGATGTCGCGCTTGACAAAGGTCTCGCCGGCCGATTTGTACTTGCCGTGGCGAATCAGCTGGACATCGATGCCGAGCCGGTCGAGCGCATCCTTGAAAAACACCATGGAACCGCTCATGCCCAGCATCATCGCATCTCCATAGCTGTTCATCAGCACCTTGTCGGACACGGAGGCCAGGTAGTAGCCCGCATCGGTCATCCGGTTGGAATAGGAGACGATGGCTTTCCCGGAGGCGCGGAAGCGCAGCAGCGCGGCGCGGATCTCCTCCGCCTGGGCCTGCGAAAGCATCGGATCCTCGGGCGTCATGTAGATGAATTTGATGCTGGGATCCTGTGCGGCACGGTCGATCGCCCGGACATAATCATACAGGGAAACGGCCGAGGAGAAGTCGGGACCGGCGGCCGGTGACCAGCGGAAACTCTCCTGGCTCTGCTCGGAGACAGGGGCGGCAAAGTCGAGCTTCAGGATGGCTTCGCCGGTGATCGGTTCTGCCCCTTTGGACGAACCGCCGATCATGGCGCCGATGATTCCGAAGAAGATGGCCAGGGTCAGGATGGAGGCCACCAGGAAGGCGAGCAGCGATCCGAAAAATATTTTCCAGAAAGTTTTCATGGTATGGCTTGATATTTGTTTTTCCTATGCGCGTTTGCATTGCAAATATAGGTACTAATTTTTATTTTTGTAGATTGATTCAATATGCATATTGTGTTCAAAAGACTCTTCATAGGGCTTCTGCTGCTGATGGCCGTCCTGCCGCTCCACGCCGTGGATTTCAAGGGAACGGTCTATGCCCGCAAGAAGTCGGGCGGGAGCGAGCCGCTTCCCTTCGCGCAGGTCTATTACCTGGAACAGAAGAAGATTATCGAAACGGACGGCGACGGCGTCTTCCACCTGGATCTCCAGGCGGCCGCAACGCTGATCGCCACCTACGTGGGCTACTCCCGCGATACGGTGGTCGTCGTCCCCGGCACCCCCTCGGCCGATTTCTACCTGACCGGTGAAAACGAGGTGGATGAGGCGGTGGTGACCAGCCGTCAGGCAGGAATTTCCAAGCTGAAACCCGTCAAGACCGAGGTCATCACGGCCGCCGGTCTCTGCAAGATGGCCTGCTGCGCCCTGGCGGAGAGTTTCGAAAACTCGGCCAGCGTGACGGTGGGCTACTCCGATGCCGTGACCGGCGCCAAGCAGATCAAATTGCTCGGCCTCTCGGGCACCTATACGCAGATGCTGGACGAGAACCGGCCGGTGATGCGCGGCCTGCTGAGCCCCTTCGGCATGTCTTATGTGCCGGGGCAGTGGCTGGAGAGCATCCAGATTGCCAAAGGCCCCTCGTCGGTTATCAACGGCCTGGAGGCCATCACGGGCCAGATCAACATGGAACACCGCAAGCCCACCGATGAAACGCCGCTCTTTGTGCAGCTTTACGGCAGCACCGATGCCATGTTTGAGGCCAATGTCGCCTCCGCGCTGCAGTTCAGCCCCAAGTGGAGCACCATCTTCCTGGCCCATGTGGGCGGAACGGCGATGTCCATGGATATGAACAACGACACCTTCCGTGATGCGCCGCAGGTGATGCAGGTCAACGTGGCCAACCGCTGGTTCTACTACGATCCTTCCGGCACGCAGGTCCGCTTCGGTTTCCGCTTTATCAATGAAGACCGCCTCGGCGGCCAGATGCAGGCCGGGCGCGACAACACCGCCAACCTCGACGGCGGCCTCTGGGGTTCCCAGATCGTCAACCGCGGCGTGAACGGCTACCTCAAGGTGGGCGTTCCCATCAACGAGGAGCACAACACCAATATCGCGCTGGTGCTCGACGCCACGCGCCACCACTTCGGATCCTTCTTCGGAACCAAGGATTTTCTGGGCGAGCAGACCTCCCTGTTCGGCAACCTGCTTTTCAGTACCGAGTTGAACGAGCATCATAAAGTCGAGACCGGACTGACCTTCAATTCCGACCTGTTTGCCGAGAATCTGACCTATGCCGGTGCCGTGGCTGCGCTGCCCGTAGCCGTCCCCATCAACCGGGACCGCCGGGAGACCTCCGCCGCCCTCTTCGGCGAGTACTCCTATACCACCGACAAGGTGACCTTTGTGGGCGGCATGAACCTCGAATACAACTGGCGCCACGGCTGGCTGTTCGCTCCGCGGGCCAACTTCAAATACTCCTTCACCGACGAGATCGTCTTCCGCGCCCTCGGCGGCCGCGGCTATCGCTGCTCCGATATTTTTGCGGACAACCTCGGCATGCTCTCCACCAGCCGCCTGATCCGTCTGGCCGATGGCCTGGATACGATGGAGGACGCCTGGACCTTCGGCGGCAATATGACCTTCTACCTGCCCTTCGGCTACGATCCGGAAAACACTTACCTGAGCTTCGATTATTTCCATAACACCTTCAACAAGCAGGTAATCGTGGACCAGGAGTGCACCGACGGCTTTACCGAGATTTACAATCTCAACGGCCCTTCCTACACCGACACCTGGCAGGTGGATTTCACCACCGATCCTTTCGAACGCTTCAATGTGACGGCCACCTTCCGCTATACGGACGCCCGTGTGACCCTGAACGGCCAGGGTTTGGTGGAGCGCCCGATGACCAGCCGGTTCAAGGCCGTGCTGAACATGCAGTACACGCTGCCGATGAACCGGTGGATCTTCGATTTCACCGCCCAGTTGAACGGTCCGATGCGCCTGCCGCGCTTCGCAGCGGATGCCTGGGGCCGCGAGACGAGCCCGGTCTATCCGATGCTCTACGCACAGATCACCCGCAAATTCCGCGGCCTGGATATTTACATCGGCGGCGAGAACCTGCTCAATTACCGCCAGAAGACGGCCATCCTCGGCAGTGATGCTCCCTTCGGACCGGATTTCAACGCCGGATGCGTCTGGGGCCCGCTGATGGGCACGATGGCCTACGCCGGCCTGCGCTATACCCTTTGGAAAATGTAATAAACTCTTAAAATACAAATTGCTATGAAAAAGATTCTCACGCTTTGCCTGATGGCGCTCCTGACCTTTGCGATCGGTTTCCAGGCCGATGCAGCGGGCAAGAAGCAGAAGAAAGTGGCAGAAGTTACCTTCGTTACGACCATTGACTGCAAGAACTGTGTGAAGAAGGTGGAAGCCAACCTCCCCTATGAGAAAGGCATCCTCGATATGAAGGTCAAACTGGACGACCAGACGGTCTGGGTCAAGTACAATCCGGAGAAGACGACCATCGACAAACTGATTGCCGCCATCAACAAACTCGGCTACGACGCCAAGGTGGCTGAACCCGCTGCTGCGAAATAGCCCTTCCGCATGTTTCGCATCGTCTCCAAACGAACCCTGACACCCACCATCACCCTGATGAAGGTGGAGGCTCCCCGACTCGCCGCTGCGGCGCAGCCGGGGCAGTTTCTGATTGTGCGCGCACGCGAGCAGGGGGAACGGATCCCGCTGACCATCTGTGACTATGATCGCAGGGAAGGCACTGTCACCATCTGCACCCAGGCCATCGGCGCTTCCACGCGGCTGATCAACAGCCTGGCGGAGGGCGACTCTTTCACCGATTTCGTAGGTCCGCTCGGACAGCCGTCCGAATTTGTCGGCTGGAGCGACGAGCGTATCCGTACCACCCGTTTCCTCTTTGTGGCGGGCGGTCTCGGTGCCGCCCCGGTGTATCCCCAGGTGAAGTATCTCCACGAACGCGGTGCCAGGATCGACCTGATTGCCGGCGCCAAGAATGCGGAACTCATTATCCTGGAGGAGGAGCTCCGCGCCGTCTGCGACCATCTCCATGTCTGCACCGACGACGGTTCGCGCGGGGAGAAAGGGCTGGTGACCGCAGTCATCACGCGTCTGCTTGCAGAAGGCAATTCCTATGACCAGGCGGTGGCTATCGGCCCCATGATCATGATGAAATTCACGGCCCTCACCCTCCAGCCTTCCGGCATTCCGCTGACGGTCAGCCTCAATACGCTGATGGTAGACGGAACCGGCATGTGCGGCGCCTGCCGCGTGACGGTGGGGGGAAAGACCCGTTTCGCCTGCGTGGAAGGCCCCGAGTTCGATGCCTATCAGGTGGATTTCGACGAGGCGATGCGCCGCCAGGGCATGTACCGCGACCTGGAACAGGAAAAAGATCACACATGCAAAATCGGGAGGGACGCCTGATGGATCGCTTGAAACGAATCCCCGTACGGGAACAGGACCCGAAAGTCCGCGCCCGCAATTTTGAAGAGGTCTGCTGCGGCTACAGCGCCGAAGAGGCGGTCGCCGAGGCCTCCCGTTGCCTGAACTGCAAGAATCCGCGCTGCGTGGCGCACTGCCCGGTCAACCTGCAGATTCCCGCCTTCATCGCCGAAGTGGCCAGGGGCGATTTTGCCTCTGCCGCCCGCATCATTGCGCGCGACAGTTCGCTGCCCGCCGTCTGCGGCCGGGTCTGCCCGCAGGAGACGCAATGTGAAGGCAGCTGCATTCTCGGCGTGAAGGGCGAACCGCTGGCGATCGGCCGGCTGGAACGTTTTGTGGCCGACTGGAGTCGTGAAAACGGCGTTTCCGTGGCGGAGAAGGCCTCTTCGAACGGCCACCGCGTAGCCATCATCGGCAGCGGCCCCTCCGGTCTGGCCTGCGCCAGCGACCTGGCCCGCCTCGGCTATGATGTCACCATCTTCGAGATGCTCCACAAAGCGGGCGGCGTCTTGCAGTACGGCATCCCCGAGTTCCGCCTGCCCAAGGAGAAGGTGGTGGCGCATGAGATCGGAAACGTTCGCGCGCTGGGCGTCAAGATCGAGACCAACGTCGTAATCGGCCGCACGGTGACCATCGACGAGCTGATGGACCGCGAAGGCTTCGAAGCCGTCTTTATCGGCTCCGGCGCGGGACTTCCCAAGTTTATGGACATTCCCGGAGAGAACCTGAACGGTGTTTTCTCCGCCAACGAATACCTGACCCGCAGCAATCTGATGCAGGCCTATGATCCTGCGAGCGACACGCCCATCCGGATCGGCCGCCACACGGTGGTGGTCGGCGGCGGCAACGTGGCGATGGACGCCGCCCGTACGGCGCTCCGCCTAGGCTCTGAGGTTTCCATCGTCTATCGGCGTACGGAGAAGGAACTGCCGGCCCGCGCCGAGGAGGTGCATCACGCCAAGGAGGAGGGGATTACCTTCCGGATGCTCACCAACCCGGTGGAAATCCTTGGGGATGAGAAGGGAACGGTCCGCGGACTGCGCTGCATCCAAATGGAACTCGGCGCGCCCGACGAGAGCGGCCGCCGCAGCCCCGTTCCGGTGGCGGGCAGCGAATTCGAGATCGAAGCCGACGTGGTCATCATGGCCCTCGGCACCTCGCCGAACCCCCTGATTGCCGGAACCACGGCCGGTTTGGAAACCAACCGCCGCGGTTGCCTGGTGGCCGATGAAGTGGGTGCAACCACCCGTCCAGGTGTATTTGCCGGCGGAGACGCCGTGACCGGCGCTGCCACCGTCATCCTGGCGATGGGCGCTGGCCGTCGCGCTGCCGCCGCTATCGACAGTTATATTCAGAACAAAGCCTAAAAACACGATACAATGGCTCAGAAGCCCTCAATTCCGAAAGGCACGCGAGATTTCGGCACCGCCGAGATGGTCGGCCGCAACTACATTTTCGACACCGTCAAATCGGTTTTTGTCAAGTATGGTTACCAGGGGATCGAAACCCCGGCCATGGAGAACCTCAGCACGCTGATGGGGAAATACGGCGAAGAAGGGGACAAGCTTCTTTTCCGGATTCAGAATAGCGGCGAAAAGGCAGACCTGCCGCCGGAGAAGGGACTTCGCTACGACCTGACCGTGCCCTTTGCGCGCTACGTGGTGCAGCACCAGGGAGAAATCTCCTTCCCCTTCAAGCGCTACCAGATTCAGCCCGTCTGGCGCGCAGACCGTCCGCAGAAGGGACGCTACCGTGAGTTCTACCAGTGCGATGTGGATGCCATCGGCAGCCGTTCGCTGCTCAATGAACTGGAGTTGGTCCAAATTGTGGATGAGGTATTCGGCAAACTGGGAATCCGCGTCTGCCTGAAGATCAACAACCGCAAGATTCTCGCCGGCCTGGCGGAGGTGTGCGGCGCGCCGGACAAGCTGATCGACATCACCGTGGCCATCGACAAGATCGACAAGATCGGCCTGGATGCCGTCAAGGAGGAGCTCGCGGAGAAGGGGCTTTCCGCGGCAGAGGTCGCCGTGATCGAGCCGGTGCTGACCCTTTCGGGAACCACGGTGGAGAAACTGGCCCGGATGGAGCAGGTACTTGCCGCCTCCGAGATCGGCCGCAAGGGCCTGGAGGAGGTCTCGACGCTCTTCGGCCTGATTGACCGGGCCGCTGTGGGGATCGACGTCGAACTCGATCTTTCGCTTGCGCGCGGGCTCAATTATTATACGGGTGCCATTTTCGAGGTCAAGGCCCTCGATTTCCAGATCGGAAGCATCTGCGGTGGCGGCCGTTACGACGACCTGACCGGTATCTTCGGGCTGCCCGGGATGTCCGGCGTAGGTATTTCGTTCGGCGCGGACCGGATCTACGACGTGCTGGCCGGCCTGAATCTTTTCCCGCAGGGAATGGAAGGATCCGCCGATATTCTTTTTACCAACATGGGCGAAGCGGAAGTGGCCTGGCTGCTGCCGGTAGCCGCCTCGCTCCGCGCGCGCGGCATTCGCTGCGAAGTCTATCCGGAGGCCGCCAAACTGCGCAAACAGTTTGAATATGCCGATTGCAAGGGCATCCGCTACCTGGCTATCGTCGGCGGCGATGAAATGGCCGCCGGAACCGTTACCCTCAAGAATCTCGCGACCGGGGAGCAACGCACCGAAAGCGCACAAAAAATAAGCGATTTGACTTGGTAGTCAAATCGCTTATTCGTTAAGCGAAAGGGAGCTTCAATTATTTGTTGATAGCTTCGACAGCCTTCTCAGCTGCTTTTTCGATACCAGCTTTAGCAACACCTTCTGCAGCATCCTTAGCGGTCTGCTCTACAGTCTTGCATTCGCCGCTGCATTCGCCCTTGCAGTCACCTTTGCACTCGGTAGCGCATTTTTCGCATTTGGTTTCTTCAGCAGCCTTCGGCTGGTTCTTGCAGGAGACGGCGAACATAGCCATGCAAGCCATCATCACGATAACAGTGAGTTTTTTCATGTTGTTTGTGTTTTTATGGGTTAGGAAATAAAAGTGAATAGTCACGGGATTAAGCGTCCGGATCGGTCAGAACCGCGCTGGAGGTGATAGCGGTCTTCTCGCAGTTGTAGAGGAATTCGTGGCCCTGAAGGTTCTTCAGCACGATACGGCCGTCCTTGAGCGGCGTAATCAGGTTCTGGAGATTGCGTTTCACAGCGGCCTGTGCATAGGCGAGCGAGCACTTGACGACAAGCGGATCCTCTGCCGTAGCGGTCAGCGTAGAAGGAGCGGGCCAGTATTGGTTCGTATTGGAGCTGGTGCTGCCGGGCCAGCCGAAATCCGGACCGAGAATGATCTCGCGGAGTGCAGTTTTCGGAGCATCGCTGGTGTTGGAGGTGTTGAACATGTACTGGGACGTACCGGTTGCGCTGGCAGAACTTGCGCCGGAAAGATTGATGGTGCGCAGGCTCGGGCAGAGGCGGAACATATAGGCGAAGTTCACGCCCTTGGCCGTATTGAAGTTGGACAGATCCAGATCAACGAGGCTCTCGCAGCGGCGGAACATGCTGTGGAAGTTCGTCACGTTGCGGGTGTCGAAGTTCTGTTTCAGGCTGGTCATTGCCACGCAGCTGTCGAACATGTGTCGCAAGGTGGTGTCTTTAGCCAGCGAGAAGTGACGCAGGTCGAGTTCCTGCACCGAAGCGCAGTGGTGGAACATGTACGAGGTGATCGTCGCATTGTCGAGGGTGAAACCTTCGCCAAATACGAGGTTCTTGACCTTCTCGCAGGACATGAACATATAATAGGTGTTCTCCAGGCTCTCGGAAGTAAAGCTGCTGACGTTGATCGGATCAGCCACAAAGCACTGGCGGAACATCTGGTTCATCGTGGTGACCTTCGACGTGTTGAAGGTGCTGCAGTCGATAGCCTCCAGTTTCCAGCAGCCGTTGAATGCGTACTGCATCGTGGTGACATTCTCCGTGTTGAAGTGGGAGAGATCCACGCTCTGCAGGTTGTGGCAGTGACCGAAGGTGTAGTACATCGACGTGGAAATACCCGTGTCGAAGAGCTCGAGACCTTCAATCTGCTCCAGTCCGCTGAAGTAGCTGAACAGGTAGCGGACATTGACATGGTATTTGGGCGCAGCCGTCTTGACGGTCAGGGTGTTTCCGTCAAGCACTGCGACGGCGCAACGGTCGTTGCCGGCGCCTACCGGAATACCGCTGACATCCGTCATATCCTGATTGGCGAGGAAGACAATCTTGGTGATGGTCGAGTCATAGCTGGAAGTGCTGGTGACAAATTCACCTTTGACGAAAGACTTCACCGTCTTGTTGAAGTTGATGCCATCCAGATAGGCCTTGTCGCAAACGACGTTGAGGGCAGGCATTTCCACGACTTTGTTGAAACCGATGGTCTCGGTGGTGCTTGCCGAAGCGCGGGCGCTGAGCCCGTTCTTGCCGGTCGCGTAAACCGTGAAGCCGGTTGTGACGGTCGGGGGAACCGGAATGCAGACGGTGGCCGGAAGCTGAAGTCCCTCGCCGCAATTGACCTTCAGGCAGGTTGACGAGCGGGTGAATCTTCCTTTCGGCTCCGTTTCCGTAACAGCGAATACGCCCGTACCGGCCAGGGATTCAGTTTCCTTGCAGACGATGGAAACCGACTCGAGCGTTTCGTTGCCGGTCAGGTTCAGTTTGATGAACGAGCAGGCATTCTTGAATTCGAATGCGGAGCCCTCGCTCTTGGCTATCATGATGTTGCCGCCGCTGACATGTCCCGTAGCGGGGTCAAGGGAGATTTCGTAAGGATAGACCACGCTGACCGAGTCCTGATCGACCGCGTTGGTCTCACTGTACGGATACACGGCGAAATAGTGGTCCGCAACGGCGACGGTAGCGTCCGTCGAGAAGGTAGCGGTCGGGGTGCCGGCACCGGCGGTCAGGGTAAACTTAATGTTGGCGACACCGTCGAAGAGGGAGATCTCATCGCCGGCTTCCCATACTTGCTTGTAAGCGGTTCCGTCGAGAACTGCCTTTGTGTCACAGACGTCCGAGATGACGGCCTGAATGGTGGTAACACCGTCGAGACGGGTCAGATTCTTTCCATTTTCCTTGTCGCAGGCCACTGCCAGGGTCAGCAGCGCGAATAAAGCAATAATCAGTTTTTTCATGGCACTGTAGGTTTTAGTCCCAGCTTCCGCTGATCGGGGTGAAACTGTCATTACTGCCGCTTGCCCCAGCGCAGGCATTCGACTCCAACGAAAGGAACTCGAGTTCCGTTTCGGGCTTTGAATAAATCTGTCTTTTCATGTTCGTCTTACTCAAAAGTAATTGCGTTGAGAGTGCAAAAATAAGTTATTATTTGGATAATTGTTAAAAAACAATTAAGGTTCGCACACAGTCAGGGCTTTTACCTCCTCCAGGCTGGCGAGGGTCGTGGGGTCGACAACCGTCTGCTGCGCGTCTTTGTAACGATACGCGTCTCCGGAGGGGGTCATGAGAATCAGAATGCCGGAGCGCAGCGCTTTTGCTGCGTCATCATACTCCGAAATAAGTGCCTGGGCTGTAGCCAGCGGCATTTCCCACTGCGCGGCTCCGGCGGGGAGCGATTCGCTCAGGGCCGGGAAGAAACCGGCGCGGTTGGCGGCGCTGAGCACGAAGTTCTGTCCCAATGAGACATCTTTCAGCACGGAGCAGCCCCCGAAGAACTGCCGGATGTGGGTAGCCCCACGGGTATTGAATCCGCTCAGGTCCACCTCGGAAAGCTGGGTGCAACCGAAGAAGGCTGAATCCGCCTTCGTGAAACTTGTCGTCGTTTCGCTCAGATCCAGCTGCGCCAGGGAGGAGCAGCCGGTGAAGAGGCGTGAGAGGGAGGTGACCCCGGACAGGTTGAGGTTCTCTGCATCGAGCTGCGTCAGTGCCTTGCAGTTCTGGAAGAGGCTGTAGAGGTTCTTGGCGGGTAGGTTCCTGAAATGGGCACCGAGGGTGATCGACTGGAGTTTGGTGCAACCGTTGAAGAGATAGGAGATATCGGTCACCTTGGCCGGGTTCCACGAACTGAGGTCGATGGAAAGCAGTCCCTCGCAGTGGTTGATGAAGCTGGTCAGATTGGTGACGTTGTCTACGTTGATCCAGCTGACATCCAGATGCTGGAGTGCCAGGCAGTAGTGGAACATGTTCCGCAGGTTGGTGGCCTCGTCGGTGAGGACCTGGTCCGTGCCGGTCAGGGTGGTGAGCGCCTGCAGGCGGGAGAAGAGGTAGCTGGCGTTGGCGGCGGTCTTGAAGCGGTCGCAGGAAGTGCTGACCGTCAAGGTTCCGGCGGCAAAAGTTGCGAGGACGGAGCCGTCTCCTGCTGCACTTACATCCACGCCTCCCGCGATCTGCGAGAGGTCCGCCCCGGTGACGAATGAAACCTGCCGGATGGAGGTGTTGTTGGTGCTAGAGGTTGCGTTGGTGGTCGCATTGGCGAGATTCTTGATGGCCGCATTGAAGGTAGAGCCGGTGGCCAGCGTTGCGTAGGAGATGCCGGTGTAATGGAATTCGGGCATCTGCAGCAGGGTGTTCAGCTGGGTGGGATTACTGCTCCCCTTGGAGCCGATCCGGCCGCTTCGGGTGGAAAAGTCCAGGGTGAATCCGTTTTCAAAGACCGGCGGGACGGCCAGGATGACCGTGACTGGCTCTCCGGAGAGGGGAAGCCCTTCGCCGAAGTCCACGAGAATGGATTTGGCTCCGTCCGGATCTATCGAGACGGCCGCGACCCGGTTGTCCGCAAAAGTGAGCGAGGCCGCTCCGGCAACCGCCCGTCCGTCTTTGGCGGAAATCGAGATCGTTTCGATGATTTCCGCTCCCGTCATCGTCAGTTGGATGAAGGTGGCTGCATTGTAGAAGGTGAAGGCCATGCCCTGGCTGACGGCGGCCATCAGATTGGCACCCAGGGCGCAACCGGAGGCAGGATCGTAGCGCAGGGTGTCGGGGTAGCGGGTTCGGATGGCGCCGTTCTCCAGCGAAGAGACGGGATTATAGGGATAGAGGGCGTAGTAGGTGTCGCCCTCCTCGAGGTTGATATCCGAGTGGAAACTGCCCTCCGTGGTGCCGGCCCCTGTCACCAGGTCGAAGGCCGTATTGCCCGAGAGGTCGAAAACGGAAATCCGGTCGCCGCTGCGCCAGCGCTGGCAATAAGTGGCCGGGTCGAAATCGGCCCGGGAGTCGGGCTGAGTGGCTATGATGGAAGCTGTGACACAGGCCCCGCCCGTATCGCCGGCAGGCCCCCGCTGCCAATCGCTGCAGCCGACGGCCACTCCCAGCAGGAGTGTCAGAATAAATAGGAACCGCTTCATAGAATGCTTATAATTGCAAATATAAGCATAATATTTACAAGTTGTTACCCTATCTTGCGCAGTAGGGACGCAGTTTGGCGGCACGCTCCGGCGTGAGGACATTTTCCTGCACCAGCGCATCGAGGGTGTAGTGTTCGCTGCGCAGGGGTTCCATCGCATAAACCCGGCGGTAGCGGGCGATACTGCGGGCGGCGTTCTTCCCGAGGTAGGGGTGCATGGCCAGGCTGTCTTCCGGCAGATCCCAGATTCGCAGCGGATGAATCCGGGTCGAATCCGTGCGGATGCTTCCGGCAAGCCCCGCGAACCGGGAGCTGTCGATTCCGCGAATTTCCATCAGCTGCTCGGGGGCATAATAGCCGCCCAGGGAATCCCTGTAACGGAGTATTTTGCTGGCATAATAGGGGCCGATCCCCCGCAACTCCACGAGGGCGGAGCTGTCGGCTGCGTTCAGCTCCAGCTTCGGGATGTCGATAAAGGGCGCCAGTCGCTCGAAGAGACTGTCCGATACGACATACATCTTGGCAAAGTCCTCCCGGGTGCGGAACTGCCCGCCCTTTTCGCGGTAATGCTCGATAACCTCCGCCTGCCGCTCGCTGAGCCCCAGCCGCACCAGCTCTTCGAGCGTGACGGTATTGGGGTTGAAGGGGAAGGACTCCACCTTGCGCGGTTTGCGCGATTCCACCACGGCCGCGGTCGTCCCGGGGCGGACGGGGGTCTTGTAGCCGCCGAGTTTGCTTTTCTGCGGCTGGCTTCCTCCTGCGGCGGGCGCCTTACTCCGCTCGGACGAAAACCTCCTCGCCTGGTAAGCGTCACTTGGCTGAGGCGCGCTCTGGGGTGTCGCTGGAGGCGCTGCCGCTGGGCTGTTCTCCGTCGTAGAGGTGGAAGACGGCCGCTCGACGACCTTCGTGACGAAGATGGCCAGTTGAAAACCGATAATCAGGAATATCAGGGCGACAGCCCCGTTTGCGGCATGCTCAGAAAGACGTTTCTTCCTCCCGTCCCGCTCTGTCTGTTTCATAATCTTTCCCTCCTTTGACGGTCAGTACGATTTCGCCTTTGGGTTCGTGTTGGGTAAAATAGTGGTAGAGCTCCTGCAGAGTGCCCCGGTGGGTGGCCTCGTGGAGCTTGGAGATTTCCCGGGAAACGGCGGCCGGCCGCTCCGGTCCGAATACTTCGATGAACTGCCCCAGCGTCTTGACCAGCCGGTAGGGCGATTCGTAGAAGATCATCGTTCGTTCTTCTTCTGCAAGGGCCTTGAGCCGTGTCTGGCGCCCCTTCTTGACAGGCAGGAATCCCTCAAAGCAGAAACGGTCGCAAGGGAAACCGGAATCGACGAGCGCCGGTACGAATGCCGTGGCGCCCGGAAGGGTTTCCACCTCGATGCCGGCCTCCACGCAGGTGCGCACCAGGAGAAACCCCGGATCGGAGATGCCCGGTGTCCCGGCATCGCTGATCAGCGCCACCGTGCTGCCGGCAAGGATTCGGTCGCGGATTTGCTCCACCGTCTTGTGCTCGTTGAACTTGTGGTGCGCCTCCATGTGCGTGCCGATTTCGTAGCGCTTGAGCAGCACCGAACTCGTGCGGGTATCCTCCGCCAGGACCAGGTCCGCCTCCTTCAGGATGCGGAGCGCCCTGAGGGTGATGTCTTCCAGGTTGCCCACCGGGGTCGGGACGATGTAGAGTTTCGACATTTTTTCTATCTTTGTGACCTGTTAACTGTCAACCCTACAAAAGTAGTCAAAAATGTTTATCGAAAGCGCAAAAAATGCGGGCCGCATTGAAGTTGTCTGCGGGTCGATGTTTTCCGGCAAAACCGAAGAATTGATCCGCCGCATGCGTCGTGCCGTCTTTGCCAACCTGAATATCAAGATTTTCAAGCCGCAGATCGATGTGCGCTACTCCGCGAGCGATGTCGTCTCGCACGATGCCAAGGCCATCGCCTCCACCCCGGTTGCCTCCCCGGCGGAGATTCTCTCCCAGGCCGGCGATGCCAAGGTGATCGGAATCGACGAGGCGCAGTTCTTCGATCCGGAGATCGTGGATGTGGCCGTCGAACTCGCACGGCGCGGCGTCCGGGTCATCGTGGCCGGCCTCGATATGGACTACCTGGGCAAGCCTTTCGGCCCGATGCCGGCCCTGATGGCTGTCGCCGACGACGTGACCAAGGTCCACGCCATCTGCGTCCGCTGCGGGGACCTGGCCCTGTATTCCCACCGCCTCTCCAAGAGTGACAAGCTGGTGGAACTCGGTGAAAAAGATATCTACGAGCCCATCTGCCGGGCCTGCTTCAACCGCCTCCTGGAGGAGGGCGTGATCCGGTGAAACGCCTCGGCGCCTGCCTTGTGGGCATGATTCTGCTGTCCGTGGCGCTGCCCTGCTTCGGACAGTATTATACCTTCAGCCTGACCCGGGGCTGGAACTTCTCGCCCAATTCCTGGGAAAAGTATATCGAATGCCCGACCACCGGCGCCGATTTTTCGGTGTCGTGGGATGCCGTGCATCCGGAAAATGGCCGGCGGCCTTACCGGTTGGGACTCAAAGCCAATTTCGCGTGGATTCCACAGGGAATTGCCGGGCATCGGGGCGGGGTGAGCGGCTTTGCGACAACGCCCCTGGCCTCCATCCGCCCTTCTGTCTTCGGGCTGGATCTGCCCGGTGGGAACCTTTCTGCGGAGATCGGCGCCGGATTTGGATTCTATACCAAACCCTGGGAACAGACCCACGATGATAAGAATACCTTCATCGCCACCTATCTCAATTGCGTGATGGACTTCGGGCTGGTTTATACGCAGCCCATCGGCGGGGCAGGGGCCCTGGTGGTCGGCGCCAAATTCGTCCACAATTCCAACGGCTTCCTGGCCAAGCCCAATCAGGGACTCAACTACCTGCAAGGGGAACTCGGCTGGCAGATTCCCGCCCACGCCCAGAAGCAGGGCCTTTCGGAGCCGATCCGCTACGGAGAACGCTACGACGCACGGACCGGCGGTTTCCTGGTGATTGCCCCCGGTATGACGATTCCGCGCAATGAGAACGCCAAGAACGGCGATTTCTTTCCCGCCTACACCGTGCAGTTCGGCTGGCGCTACGCCTATATGAAGTGCCGTTCTATCGCGCTCTCCGTGGACTTTGCCTACAATTTTGCGGACAATTACGAATATATTCTTGCCGGGGAGCCGACCCCGTTCCCGATGTTCGTCGCCCTGGCCGCCACCCATGAAACCCACTGGGGCCCCCTCTCCCTGCGAATGGGGGTGGGCTATCACATCATCGAGTCCTTCCCGGACAGCCGCCTCTATGAACGGGTCGGCGTCTTCTACCACTTCCCCGGCAAGGTCCACCAGTTCGCCGGCATCTCCATCAAGGCCAATTCCACCCACGCCGATTTCATCGAATGGTCCTATGGCATAGACCTTTGGTAGGGCTTTTACCGCCCCGCCTGAATGCCCTTCTGTATTTTTGTTTGGTGATTTCGCGGAAAATACATACCTTTGCAGTCCAATACACCGCGGGGTAGAGCAGTGGTAGCTTGTCGGGCTCATAACCCGGAGGTCGGAGGTTCGAATCCTCCCCCCGCTACCAAAACCAAAAGTGAGCAGGACGCCAGTCCTGCTTTTTCTATTTCTGAGCCGTGCGAAAGCTAGCTTTCGGCTCGGCTCAGAAATAGAAAACAGCTTGCACCGCTCTGCGGTGCGCTCACTTTGGGTTTTGGTCAACGCCTCCCCCTCACGGATCGCGAGCGCAGCGAGCAATCCTCCGCCTTCTCCGCCTTCTCCGCCTTCTTCTCCTCCCAGCGGCCGGGCGCCATCTACCCGCCCAGGTGCTCCCAGCGTCCTGAAATCAGGGACTCAGGCAGCATTTTGGGCCGTTTTTGCTCCTACTGTCCCTCAAAACGGGACGCTGGCAGCACTCCATTTTTGTATTATACCGGAATGTCGCTACTTTTGCATCAACTTGATACTTTCGCGATACCATGGTCCCTACAAGTTCACTCATTCTGATGGGAGTCAATGCACTCTTGGGTATTGTCATCCCCATTTGCCTTAGCATCTACCTGGTGCGCAGGCACCATGCCCGGATATCTACCATTTTGATCGGTGCTGCTACCTTCATCCTGTTTGCGCTGGTTCTGGAGAGCATTCTGCATCAGATCGTCCTGAAGGGACCGCACGGGGCCTCCATCCTGAACCATCCCCTCCGGTATGCCCTCTACGGCGGGCTGGCTGCCGGCCTCTTTGAAGAAACCGGCCGGTTCCTCTCCATGAAGTTCCTGATGAAAAAGGAGCCTTCCGCTGCGCTTCCCGGCGTGGCCTACGGTATCGGGCACGGCGGAGCGGAAATGCTGGTTATCTTCGGGATAACGATGATTGGCAACCTGGCGGTTTCCTTCCTGATCAACAGCGGGCAGGCCGATGCCATCTTTGCCAAAGTTCCGGCTGAAGCCGCCCCTCAGCTACAGGCGCAGCTGGATCAGTTGCAGACGATGGGTGCCGGCACCCTGTTCATCGGCCTTTGGGAAAGGTTGTCTGCCCTGATTCTCCATCTGGGCCTCTCCCTGATGGTCTGGACGGCCGTCCGCAAAGGCGGCAAGTGGTTGTGGCTGTTTCCTGCCGCCATCGCCCTCCATGCCTTGGTCGATGCCGGCGCCGTGCTGCTCCAGAAGTCGGTCGGCATGGTTCCGCTCGAGCTGATCATTACGGCGGAAGCCCTGGCCGTCGCCGCACTCGGCTATGGGGTCTCCAAGAAGCTGTGACCCTTCAAAACTGCGGCTTGTCCCGGGCCTTGTCGGTCGCCCCAAGTGCTCTTAGCGTCCCGAAATCATGGACGTGGGCAGCATTTTGAGCCGTTTTTGCTTCTATCGTCCCTCAAAACGGGACGTGGGCAGCACGTGAACTTAATACGTATCGATGAATTGGCACACCGTTTCGTAGGGGATGCCTGAAACGCGGGAAACCTGAACGATATCCGCACCGAAGCGATACCGTAACTGTCGTATGACTTCGGCCTGCTGCTCCCGGGCGAGATTCTCCATCGTTTCCTGGCCGAAAAGCGACCGGCACAGATCTGTCATGGAAGCGGCGAGGCTCTGGTCGCGAAAGGCGGGAAGGAAGGGTTCCCTGTTTTCAATGCGGCTCTTTGCCTTGGAGGAATTGACCAGAAAATAGTGCATTCTTTTAGGCGTTCGGAAGATGGCCTCGACCCATTGTGTCTTGACGAATGACCGGGGCCGAATGTGTCCATTCTCAAGACGATACTCTTGGGGAAGACGGACTTTGCTATGAAACAGGCGAATCTGCTGACGGAACGAATACTCTCCCAGCAACTCGCCTGCCTCAGGGCGCATATCGAAGAACGATGTTCCGGTCCCCCATGGGTATTGTGTGGGATTCAGGCAGATATTGGCGGCGACTGGATTCATCTGCACATAGGCGATGGCCCTCTCAAGCGACTCGTCGTCCTGGGAGAGGCTCCTCAAATCGCATCCATTCTTCCTGAGGAACTCTTTATGGTTGTATTTGACGCGATAATAATAGCTATAGAGTTTTTTGTACGCAGAAATGAATGCCATCGCTTCTTTCTCGCTGCATGCAAGGACCATGTGAACGTGGTTGGACATCAGGACAAAAGCAAGGACAGGAATCCCCAGCAAAAAAGAAACGATGGCAACATAGTTCATTCCGGCCCGATAATCGTCATCATCCTTGAACCAGAGTCCTTCACGAAGATGCGCGGTGGAAATGAGAATGAAAGCCATTGTATCAACTCTTTTCCATCGGTGGCGGGACGCCCGGCCCGAATACCTGCACTTTTCCGCCCTGTTTTTTAAATGTCTCGATCGTTTCTCGCAAGATACCCGCAAGATGCCCTGACTCTTCATCGAGATGTTTCACCATTTCTTTTCTTTTTGCACTGGCTGCGAGGTCGGCTAGGGCCAAGGCGCGGATAGCGGCAAGAACACCGCGTTCGTTGCCGCCCCACAGTCGGGTTACCATAGTAAATGCGCATTGGGCGGCAAGGGCGGGGATCTGTTGTAAATCTCTGTCACTTTTGATATCCGTGTGGAATCGGATATCTGCTTCTCCATACTGGAGCACTTCAAGAATCTTTTTCATTTCGTTCGCACGTTTTTAGGTGTTGACACGGCGAAGGTAGAATGGATTCCAGAGTTTTGAAACAGCGATTTTAACCGTTTTTGAATATAAATCGTTTTTCAAAAAAACAGATTGACGCAGGTTGCTTCCCTCGTCCCGAAATCATGGACGTGGGCAGCATTTTGAGCCGTTTTTGCTTCTATCGTCCCTCAAAACGGGACGTGGGCAGCACGTGGGTTCCCGGACGCAAATCCTTGGGCGTTTTCCAATTGGAGGAGGCGGAGCTTTCTGTCGAGGCCGGCCGCATATCCTGTCAGGCAGCCATCCGTTCCGACGACCCGGTGGCAGGGGATAATCAGGGAGATGGCATTGTGCCCGACCGCTCCGCCGACCGCCTGTGAGGACATTCTTGCGATTCTCCTCCCGGCGGCGATCCGGGCGGCTATTTCTCCGTAGGTCACCGTCTCGCCGAAAGGGATGGCGATCAATGCTTCCCAGACCTCTTTGCGAAAAGGGGAGGCCCGCATAACCAGTTTTGGCGTGAATCCTGGGTCCTGTCCGCGGAAGTAAAGGTCCAGCCATCGCCGGGTCTCCCTGAAAACGGGCAGGTCCACCGTCATAAACTGGGGATGAAGTGTATTTCCGAAATACCTCTGCCCGTCGAACCAAAGTCCGACGAGCGCCTCGCCGTCACTACCCATCGTGATTCCTCCAAGCGGGGAATCGTAGTGAAAGACGTAGTCCATCGCCCTACGGCCGGACTGAGCGGTGCTCCAGGTAGTATTTGATGCCCAGGCGGAGGTTGGCGATGAGTGCCTCCGAGCTGTAGGTGGCACCGGAAACGGCATCGATCTCATCGTACTGAAGCGAATGGGGCGTCCGGCCGATCAGTGCCGGGAAGATGCCCTTCTCGGCCCGCTCCAGAAAGCGCGGCGTCTCTTCGTTCTCCAGAATTTCAATCTTGGAGATTTTGTTGTCCTCGATGGTAATCAGCAGCGGCGTGGCTCCGTTGAAGCCCTCGATCTCTTTGCCAATCTCCGTCGTATTGATGGTGTAAACACCGTTCTTGCAGGTCATGACGCCGTCTCCGTTTTTGCAGGAGGTAATCAGCAGCAGGCTGACGGCCAGGAAAACGATAATCTTTTTCATATACATGGATTGTTGTTATTCAAACAGTTTTGCAGCTTCCGGGGTCAGGAAAGGGCGAACCTCGTCGAGGGCGAGGGTGAAGGCCGGCATTCCTTCCGCGTAGCTGGCGATTTCATATTGCTGATAGACGAAGACCAGTCCTTCGCCGTTGGGATAAGGGGTCCATCCCGGAAGCGGAATGACGCCGTTCTCGATAAAGAGGTGGTCCAGCAGTTCCTGGGCGCTCATCGGGGCGTCGCACTCCGCATAGTAAGACTGCAATCCTTTGATCAGCAAGGGCTGGATGGCTTGCGCCTGGGCGGGATCGATCATGGGAGAAATCCGTTTTCCCGTGCGTTTGTCGAAGGTCAGGCAACCCGCGCCCCAGACGCCTCCGTGCGCACCGCCCGTGTACTGATAATTCTGCGACTGGAAGACAATCCAGCGCGCGCCTTCGCCGATTCGAGAAATGGAGAACTCGTATTCCCAGAGCGGGATATAACTCAAGGCCTCCTGCTTCTGTTCCTCGGTCATTTTGGCGTTTTCCAGAATGAATGCCCGGTGCATCGAAACATCCTCCGCCGCGGTGGAATCAGCTCGCTGGAAAGCTTCCTTCAGCAGGTAATGCAACAGCGGGTCGCTCTGGCGGGAATCCCCCGAAAAGGGCGGAAACTCCCGTCCGTTGTCCTCGTAGCTCAGATGGCTCAGCTGCTGGTCGAGCAGCGTAAGCAAAGAGTTGCGAATAGCCTCCGCCGCAGCGCTTTGGGACAGCGGAAGCTCTACATTCAGGCACATGTGCAGATTCGCGGAGGAGTCCGCCAAAAGGAGCGTTTCCGTCTCCATTTCTCTGCTCCGGTTTTCGCAGGCAGCGCACAACGCAGCGCAGAAAACGATCAGAAGAATATACTTTTTCATACCGACCGCGAAGATACGAAAAAAAAAGCGGTCGGCCCACGCGGAATCTACCCGAGAATCGCCAGCAGACCGGCAATCAGCAGAAAGGCGTAAATGACGCGGCGGAGCTCTTCGGTGCGGATTTTTTTATAGACCTTGGCGCCGAGGAAGAGGCCGAGGAATACGCCGGGGATGGCGACGCACCAGAGTTTGAGCACGGCCGGAGTGATGAATCCGCTACCGGCACGGAAGAAGGCCATGAAGATATTCCCGATCAGGAAATACCATTGCGTCAGGGCGATGTACTCCTCCTTGGTGTCGGAAACCGCCAGGAAGTAGATGACGGCCGGCGGCCCCTGCATGGCGAACAGACCGCCCATCAGTCCGGAGAGCGTTCCCATTCCGGCCTGGACGGGAAGGGTTGGGGCGAGCCGGATGCGGCCGCCAGTGATGAAAAACCAGAGGCTGACGGCAATCAGTACCCCGCCGACCACGTGTTTCATCAAGGAACTGTCCAGCCGGGCCAGCAGCAGAACCCCCAGCCAGGATGTCACCAGAAAAATGAGCAGGATGGGAAGCAGTTTCTTCCAGTTGAGACTTTTGCGCGACTGGATGGCCGGCACCAGGGCGGTGAATATGGCCAGCAGGCCGCTCAGGGCGGTGGCTTCGGCATAGGAGGGGGCCAGAACGGGCAGGAGGGTCATCATCAGAATGCCGAAACCGAATCCGGTCACCCGCTGGGTGAAACTCGAAGCCACGGTCAACGCAAACAGCCCGATGTAGGTCCAAACCTCCATAACTCCTGCGAATATAATCAAAAAAACCGACAACTTTGCTATATTTGCACTTTATATAGAGACAGATAAAACAAATCCCTTCCGCCATGAGCGACAGCCGTATTCCCGCCCTCAGTCCGCACTGTGAAGAAATCCTGGAGCAGTACCGTACTTTCCTTCCGGTCTTTGCCAAGATGGAGGAGGTGATCCCCACGAAGTTGAAGGAGTTTTTCGTCGAATCCGGCATTATCGTCGCCGCGCTGGAGCATCGCCTCAAGACGGAGTCGTCGCTGGCGGGCAAGCTGCAGCTCAAGGGGGAGAAGTATCCCGACATTTTCGGCCTGACCGACATCGTGGGACTGCGCGTCATCACCTTCTATATCGACGATGTGGACAAGGTGGCTTCCGTGCTGGAGCGGCTCTTTGAGATTGACTGGGAAAACTCGGTGGACAAACGCAAGGCGCACGAAATTGACAGTTTCGGCTACCTGTCGCTGCACTACATCTGCCGGATTCCCGAATCCTCCTACCACGATCCGGACCACCCGGAGATCAACCGGATCCGGTTCGAAGTGCAGATGCGGACCGTCCTGCAGCATGCCTGGGCCAACATGAACCACGATACCGGCTACAAGAGCGGCGTGGAGATTCCCCAGGTTTACCGGCGCAACCTCAGCCGGCTGGCCGGGATGCTGGAGCTGGTGGACGACGAATTCAGCCGCATCCGTCAGGAGCTTTCAGACTACCGCCGCCGCATCCAGAACCTCGTTGCCTCGGGCAACCTTTCGGAGGTCCCGCTCGACGGCGATTCGTTCCGCAGTTTTCTGGCCATCCGCCCCTTCGATGCGCTCACGCGCCGGATCGCCTCGCTCAACCAGGCGGAAATCCAGGAGGTGGACCTCTCCCGTTTCCTTCAGGTCTTCACGGAGATGGGCTTCAAAACCCTCGGCGAGCTGGACAGCCTCGTACGCGAGTTCTCGGATGCGGCCTATCAGATTGCCTGTTTCCAGATCGGCCTGACCGATATCGATATTCTCTCCTCCTCGGTCGCGCCGCAGAACCTCTGCACGGCCTATCTGCTCCGCAAGGGCGCGGGAAAAGCTGGGCTCCGGTTCATGCTGGACATCCTGAACGGCCCTTCGGAGAGCAACGATATCCTGGCGGACTTCCTGGTGGAGCAGACCAAAGATCTCCCTTTCATGAACCAGTAACCTATGGCCAACAAACCCCTTGACACCCGATTGCTGGACCGTGCTATCCTGTTTGCGGTCCGCGCCCATGCCGGCACGGAGCGCCGCGGCAAAGGATTTCCCTATATCGTTCACCCGCTGGAGGCGGTGGCGATTGTCGCCACGATGACGCCCGATCAGGAATTGCTGGCCGCCGCCGCACTTCACGACACCGTGGAGGATACCGACGTGACGGTGGAGCAGCTGCGGGCGGAATTCGGCGAGCGGGTCGCCCACCTGGTGGCGGAAGAAAGCGACTCCTTTGAGCCGGGTGTATCGGAGGCTGAGAGCTGGCACGCCCGCAAGCAGGCGGCCATCGACCGGCTCGCGCGCGCTTCGCGAGAGGCCAAGATGGTGGCGCTGGGCGACAAACTCTCCAACATGCGCGCCATCGCGCGGGACTATGCCGAGCAGGGCGACTCCTTCTGGAGCCTGTTCCACGAGAGCGATCCAGCGGCACACGAGTGGCACTACCGCGGTCTGGCGGACTCCCTGCGGGAGCTCTCCGACACGGCCGCTTTCCAGGAATTCGAACGACTCATCAACCAAGTGTTTTCTAGATAAATGGACCCGATCAGGATAAACCTCGACGATTATGTCCTCTCCGGCGGCGGCGCCAACGGGGAGAGCTACGACCACAAGAGTGATCCGACCATGATGCTCAAACTCTATTTCCCGGGCAAGATCCAACAGCCGCTCGATGAGATGCTGCTGGCCCGCAAGGTGTACGACATGGGCATCCCGACCCCCGAACCCGGCGAATACGTGGTGACCGAAGACGGCCGCTATGGAATTCGCTTCCATCGGATTGTCGGCAAGAAATCCTATTCCCGCGCAACGGCGGACCATCCGGAAAAGGTAGCGCAGTATGCCGGCGAGTTTGCGGCCATGTGCCGCCAGCTGCATGCCACCCGCGTGGATGTCAAGCAGTTCGAAAATGTCAAGGACCGCTACGGACGCCTCCTTTCGGAGAGCCCCTTCTTTACCACCCGGGAGAAGGACCGCATCGCCCGCTTTATCGCCGATACCCCTGACGAAGAGACCGCCATCCACGGCGATCTGCAGTACAGCAACGCCATCTTCGTGGGCGAAGAGCGCTATTTTATCGACCTGGGCGACTTCTGCTACGGAAACCATCTCTTCGACGTGGGCATGGTCTATCTCTGCTGCAACCTGAGTCCGGAACCTTTTATTCTGGAAACTTTCCATATGCCCAAGGCCCTGGCCATCGAATTCTGGCGGGCATTCGCGCCCGCTTACTTCGGAGAGGACCGCCCGCTGGCGGCCATCGAAGAGGAGATCCGTCCCTATGCCGGCCTCAAAACTTTGATCATCGAACGTGACATGAACCAGCCGATGCCGGTTTTCCGTGACGCACTATCTTCCGTCTTATGAAACATTCCCTGAAAACGCTAACCGATTTGAAGCAGATCCGGAAATCCGCCGGATTGGGCCTGCTGATCGTGATCGTTGCTGCGGCTACGCTGGAGGCGACGGCGCTTGTTCAGTATTATTTTTCCCAGAAAGGAATCCGAGAGGAGGCTTCGATGCGTGCAGAAAGCCAGATGGAGGCCACCCGCAACCAGATCATGGATGTCGTCAACCAGACGGAAGCCGCTGTCCGCAACAGCATCTGGATTGCCCAGTGGGCGCTCTCCGTGCCGGACAGCCTGCACCGCGTCGCCCAGCGGATTGTGGAGGACAACCCGGTCGTGATGGGTTCCACCGTCGCGCTGGTGCCCGGCTACAGTCCCCGCCACAAGCTTTTCTCGCCTTACGTTTTCAAAAAAGAAGGAGAGCTGGTTTTCCGTTCGCTTGCGACGGAAGATTACGATTATCCTTCGCAGGAATGGTTTACGAAACCCATCGAACTCGATGCCGGCTACTGGTCTGAACCGTATATTGATGTCGGTGGCGGAGAGGTCCTGATGACGACCTATTCCGTGCCTGTGAAAGACCGCAGCGGCCGGACGGCCGCCGTGCTGACCGCCGACATTTCGCTGGACTGGCTGACCGATCTGGTGGGCAACGTCAAGGTCTATCCCACCGCCTACAGCATGATGATCAGCCGGGACGGCCATATCATGGTCTGCCCGGATTCGTCGCTGGTGATGCAGGCAACCGTCGGGGAACTGGTTTCCCAGATGGAAGATACCGCCACCTTCGGAGAGCTGACCCGTACGATGCTTTCCGGCGCCTCCGGCAGCATGGCCGTGGATTACGGCGGAAAGACGAGCATCGTCTATTTCTCCCCGGTCGAGCGAACCGGCTGGTCGATGTCCATCGTCATTCCGGAAGAGGAAATCTATAGCGGCATCCGCAGAATCGGCAGGATGGTTTTCCTGTTGCAGATTCTCGGTCTGGCGATGCTGGCCCTCATCCTCTGGTTCCTGGCCCGAAGCCAGATCCGCTACCGCGAACTCAACGAGCGCAAGGATCGCGTGGTGCGGGAACTCCAGATTGCCAGCGGCATTCAGATGTCGATGGTTCCCAAGATTTTCCCGCCTTTCCCCGAGCGCAGCGACCTGGATATGTCTGCCACCATCGTTCCCGCCAAGGAGGTGGGCGGCGACCTCTATGACTTCTATATCCGCGACGAAAAACTCTTCTTCTGCATCGGCGACGTGAGCGGAAAAGGCGTTCCCGCCTCGCTCGTGATGGCGGTCACCCGGACGATGTTCCGGACCGTTTCCGCCCATGAAGACTCCCCGCGGCGGATCGTGACGCAGATGAATGACAGCATGTCGGATATGAACGAGAGCAGCATGTTCGTCACCTTCTTCTGCGGCGTGCTCGATCTGACCACCGCACATCTGTGCTACTGCAACGCCGGACACAATCCGCCGATGCTGCTGACCGACGAAATCCGCAAACTTCCGGTGGAGGCGAACCTGCCGCTGGGTGTCATGCAGGGCATGGTCTTTATCGAGCAGGAGATTGACTTGAACCGGGACGATGCCATCTTCCTCTATACCGACGGCCTGACCGAGGCGGAAAATGCAGAGAAAGAGCAGTTCGGCGAGGAGCGCGTAGTGGAGGTGCTTCACGGGCGCAAGTCTTCCGAAGAGCACTTGAAGAACATCTCCCGGCAGGTCCGGCTCTTCGTGGGGGATGCCCCGCAGAGCGACGACCTCACCATGCTCTTTATCCACTATCTCGGAGCGGATTCCTCCGCCATCCAGGTTCCCGCCGTCTCGGAGCACCGGATCGTGCTTCACAACGAGGTGTCCCAAATCTCTCAGCTTGAAGGATTCATCGAGGCCGTCGCCAAGGACCGCGAACTGGATCTTTCCCAGACGCTGAACCTGAACCTCGCCCTCGAGGAGGCGGTAACCAACGTCGTTCTGTACGCCTATCCTCAGGGAACGACCGGGGAAGTGGACGTCCTGGCCCGGGTCGGGGTAGATTGGATCGAGTTTGTCGTGACCGACAGCGGCAAGCCCTTCGATCCGACGGCGGCTCCGGCGGCCGATACCACCGCTTCCGTGAGCGACCGCCGCATTGGCGGCCTGGGCATCCACCTCGTGCGGACGATTATGGACAGCGTCCACTATGAGCGGCGCGGCAATAAAAACATCCTGACAATGACAAAAAATTTCTGATATAAGATGGAAGTAGTTATCACCAAAAAAGACAATGAGACGGTCGCACGCCTGATCGGCCGACTCGACACGCCGGCTTCCGCAGGTGTGGCAAAAGACCTGGAACCCCTGATTGAAGCCGCCTCGGGCGTCGTCGTGCTCGACTGCTCGGAGATGGCCTACATTTCGAGTTCCGGACTCCGAATCTTCCTCACCGTCCGCAAGGCGGCTGCAGAAAAGGGCGGCAAGGTTATCGTCCGCCACATCAGCAACGAGATCCGGAGCGTCTTCATGATGACCGGATTCCTGAACCTGTTCGAGATCCAGTAGCCCGCCATGAAGAGCTGCCTCCGGTGCGCGCTCCTCGGGGTCGCGATGGTGCTTGCTATCTCCTGCGTTTCGCCCAAAAGCGAATCCAGACTCCTCGGGGAGTGGGGGATGACCTCCGGCTCTACGAAGATAGAGGGCGCCTTCACCGTGCTGGACAAGCAGGGGGAAGGTGTTTACTATAAAACGATGTCTTTCAGCGAGGACGGCTCGTTCACCGCAACGGCGGACGGCTTTCAGGCCAGCGGAACCTACGAGGTAATCTCTTCTTCATCCATTCGGTTTACCTATAATGCCATTCCGGAAGGCGCACCTGAGTGGTTTGCCTTCCGGAAAAGCGGAACCTGGATGTACCAGTTCCTGTCGAACGATCTGTTCTGGTTCTACGACTACGGCACCGCCGTTGAAGTGGCGATGACGATGACGCGGCTTTAGTCTTCCTCAGCCAGATACCATTTGGAATAGCCCACGTAGTGCTCCGCAAAACTGCGGGCCTGGCCTTCGCGTGCCATCTTGATAAACTTGGCCGGTACGCCGCCCCAGAGTTCTCCAGGGCCGATTTTGGTGTTCTGCAGCACCAGCGCACCGCCTGCTACGACCGCCTCCTCGCCCACTTCGCAGCCATCGAGTAGCGTGGCGCCCATGCCGATGAGCGCACCGTCGTGGATGGTGCAGGCGTGCACCGTGGCGTTGTGGCCGATGGAGACATCGTTGCCGATATTCGTCGGGCCGGTCTGGTAGGTCACATGAATGCAGGCGCCGTCCTGGACGTTGGTCCGGTCGCCGATGCGGATCGGAGCCACGTCGCCGCGAATGACGGCATTGAACCAGACGGAGCACTCGTCTCCAAGGGTCACCTCCCCCACGAGGGTGGCGTTCTCGCTGAAATAGCAGTCACGCCCCCAGCGGGGCGTCAGGCCGCAGACGGTCTTGATCAGTGCCATACGCGAATCTCGTAAGGAACGCCGTTGAGGACATCCACACGGCCCATGTAGCGGGTACCCTTGTCCGTCTCGACAGCCGTTACCGTGGTGGCGCAGAAGACGGAGATATAATACAGTCCGGCTTTGGGAGCGGGGATCTTCAGCGTCTTGTCCATGCCGAGCGAAATGAGCTGATACTTGGCATTTTCCCGGAAGGCGAAGTCACCCGGGTTCGCAAACAGATAGAAATCGTAGTTGTTTTCAGCCGCCACGCCGCTCAGCTGGATCTTCAGCGTGTCAAGCCCTTCGGGTACCTCTACCGTGAAGTGATGGTACTGGCGGTCGCCGATCCGGGTGAAGGCGGGATTGGCGTCGTGGGTGCATTGATCCATCCGGCGCGGTTCCCCGATCGTGAGGGCCCCTTTCACGCGGGCGGGCGCATTGCCTTCCATGGCGTAGAGCAGCATGGCGCTCATCAGGTGCAACCGGTCGCCGGAAGTGGCGCCTTCCGGGTGGGAACCGCAGGAGATGACGCGGCCCCATTCCTCCTTCTCCTTGACGGACCAGATGACCGGGGTGCCGTCGAATTGACGCTTGGGCTGCGGGTCGATCATCGAGATGTCGTAGCGGGCCAGCACTTCGCCGGCTGCGGGCCAGAGGGTGTCCACGATGCCGTAGCAGCCGCCATTGTGAAAGACCTCAGCCACGTAGTTGTCTCCGCCGAAGTCGTAGTATTTGAGCAGCGGGGAGCCCGGATCCACGCGGACGCCATGGGTCTTGTTGGTGACGTTCGTATTGCGCACGACGCCCGGCCAGATGCCGATATAGTTGGGGCCGAAGTCCTGCACGCCTTCATCCATCAGTTTATACTGGGTGGCGAAGAAGGCGCCGGCACAGCTGCCCACGTAGCTTCCGCCCCCATGGATAAAGTCCTTGAAAATCTGACGGCCGCGGTCACCGAGCGGACGGGAGAGCGCCTGTGCATTGCCTCCGTTCATATAGATGCAGCGGAAGCGCGGCGCGCCGTCGGGATAGAGCAGGATTCCGTTCTCGTCGAGCGGGTTGCCCAGAAGGACTTCATTCTGGACGACGGTATCGATATAGGAAAGTTCCTTCTTCGGGGCGGTGACGAGGGCCTCGATTTCCAGGCCCAGATAGCGGGCGGCCGGCAGATCCTTGCGGGAGGTGACACCGATTCCGCTGTCCATCCAGATATCCTTGTAATAACCTTTGTCGTGGGTTTGAACCTTGGCCGGTTCTTCGGCTTTTTTCTTCTTGCGGGCCTCAGCCGTCGGGACGGCCATCAGGGCAGCAAGCAGGACGAGCGCCGCAATGCGGGCGGAGCGCCGGAGGGAATGAACAGTCATAGTCATTTGTTTGTTTCCACAAAGATAACCTTTTTCGGGGAATCCTTATCTTTGCAAGGATAATTCCTGAACGATGAAACCGAACCGATTCGCCTGCGCCCTCCTGGCGTTCCTGCTGCTCCTGCCAGCCGCTCCGCTTTTTTCCCAGTCTTCCAATGTCGTTGAAAAGGCCCGCTATTTCCTGACGGTCGAACAGATGCCCGATGCCTCCCGCTTCCTGCCCGATCCGCCCGTCAACGGTTCGCCCGCCTTCTGCCTGGACAGTCTGGTTTATGAACAGGGGAAAGCGCTTCGCGGAACGCCCTGCGGCGAACAGGCGGTGCGGGATGCCAAAACCAAGATCGATGTCGTCATGAAGCGTTTCGGCGCCGTGATGGAGCGGGATTTTACTCCGGAAAACTATCCGGTTACGGCCGATTTCCTCTTCCGGACCATCACGACAGCCCGCCTGACCGTCACCACCGCCAAGGACAAGTTCCATCGGATGCGGCCGTATCAATACTTCAATGAGCCGACACCGATTCCCGAGAAAGAGGCGAAGGATGACTTTACTTCCTATCCGTCAGGACACACCATTCGTTTCTGGATGGCGGCCCTGACCCTCGCGGCCCTCGATCCGGCGCACCAGGAGGAGATTCTCAAGGTTGGCTATGAACTGGGACAGAGCCGCACGATCGTGGGCTTTCATTTTCAGTCAGACATTGATGCAGCCCGCCTGGCCGCCAGTGCCGCTTATGCCCGTCTCTCCGGCGAGCGCACCTGGCAGAAGGCCTTCCGCCGTGCTCAGCGGGAGATGAATCGCAAGCGTTAAGGCGTTTTCCTCCGTCCGCACCCTTCGGCAAAGGGGCAGTTTCCGCAGCCGTTCCCGCAGCGGCGCTTTCTGCGCAAGCTGACCAGCACCGCCGCCAGCAGGCCGGCGAGGGCAATCAGTACAATCAGGGTAGGGAGGTTCATGGCGGAAGCGGGGGATTAGCAGAACAAGCCGCCCAGCAGATAAACCAGCCAGCCGGCCAGCCAGGCGATGGTGCACTGGAAAAGAACCATCCAGAGAGCCAGCCGCCGGCCCAGTTCCCGCTTGACGGCGGCGACGGCCGCGACACACGGGGTATAGAGCAGGCAGAATGCCAGCATCGCCGCAGCGGTGAGCGGGGTCAGGGCGGCGGAAACGCCGAGCACCTGCATCGTGGAGACGACGCTCTCCTTGGCCAGGAAGCCGGTGATGAGCGCCGTCACGATGCGCCAGTCTCCCAGTCCGAGCGGACGGAAAACCGGTTCGATCACACCGGCTATCCAGGCAAGCATGCTCCCTTCCCCATTGACAAACTGCATCTTGAAGTCGAATGACTGCAGGAACCAGATGACAATGGACGCGACGAAAATGACGGTAAATGCCCGCTGGAGGAAATCTTTTGTCTTGTCCCAGAGCAGATGGCCTGTGTTTTTCAGCCCCGGGAGACGGTAGTTGGGCAGTTCCATCACGAAGGGCGCCGCCTCACGCTGGGGGTGGAGCCACTTCGAGAGCAGTGCCAGCAGGATGCCGGCGAGAATCGCAGAAAGATATAAAATCACCAACACCAACCCGCCATGGCCCGGAAAGAAGGTACTGGTGAAGAATGCATAGATGGGAATCTTGGCTGAACAGCTCATAAAGGGCGTCAGCAGGATGGTCAGCCGCCGGTCATGGGCGGAGGGAAGCGTGCGGGTTGCCATTACGGCAGGCACGGAGCAACCGAATCCGATGAGCAGCGGAACGATGCTGTGGCCGCTGAGGCCCAGGTGGCGGAGCAGTCGGTCGCTGACAAAAGCCACGCGGGCCATATAGCCGCTGTCTTCCAGCATCGAAAGGAAGAAGAACAGGATGACGATAATCGGGACAAAACTGATGACGGTGCCGACGCCTCCGAAGATGCCATCCACCACCAGCGACCGCACGGCTGGCAATACCCCCCAACGGGCCATCGCTGCGGAAGTGACCTCGCCCAGTTGCGCGATACCGCTGGCAAGCAACTCCTGCAGCGGCGCCCCGAGCACATCGATGGCCAGCCAGATGACGAGCGAAATCACCGCGATGAAGATCGGAATGGCCGTCCACTTTCCGGTGAGCACGCGGTCGATCCGGCGGCTGCGGCGCAACTCCTTGCTTTCGTGGGGTTTGACCACCGTTTTGCGGCAGAGCCGGCGGATGAACGAGAAACGCATGTCGGCCATCGCCGCATTGCGGTCCAGGCCGCGCTCCTCCTCCATCTGGCGGATGATGTGCTCGATCATCTCCTTCTCGTTCTCCTCGAGCCGGAGCTCTTCTTCTACCTGCGGGTCGCCGTCGATCAGCCGGCTGGCGGCATAGCGGACGGGAAGCCCCGCCTGAAGCGCGTGGTCTTCAATCAGGTGCATGATGCCATGCAGGCAGCGGTGTACCGCGCCGCCGTAATCCTCTTTGTCGCAGAAGTCCTGCCGGGCGGGTTTCTCCTGGTAGCGGGCGATATGGATGGCGTGTTCCACCAGCTCCTCGACGCCTTCGTTGCGGACCGCGGAGATGGGGACGACCGGCAGACCGAGAATCGCCTCGAGTTCGTTGATGCGGATCGAGCCGCCGTTTCCGCGAACCTCGTCCATCATATTGAGGGCCAGCACCATGGGAACTTCGAGTTCCATCAGCTGCATGGTCAGGTATAGATTGCGTTCGATATTGCTGGCATCCAGGATGTTGATGATGGCGTGGGGCTTCTCCTTGAGGATAAAATCACGCGCCACCCGCTCCTCCGAAGTATAAGGGGCCAGCGAGTAGATGCCGGGCAGGTCGGTAATCCGGGTCTCCGGATGGTTGCGGATGACGCCGTCCTTGCGGTCCACCGTCACGCCCGGGAAGTTTCCGACGTGCTGGTTCGATCCGGTCAGCTGGTTGAACAGGGTGGTTTTTCCGCAGTTCTGATTGCCGGCCAGGGCAAAGGTCAGCGTCTCCTCCTTGGGCACCGCCATCTCGTGTTCTTTCTGATGATACTTTCCCCCTTCCCCGAGTCCCGGGTGCGAGAGGCTCTGTTCCGAGAGATCCTCCGCTTCCGGCCGGGGCTCTTCGTAAGCCGCAGGCTGGATTTGAATCCGTGCGGCATCCGCCCTGCGCAGGGAGAGGGAGTACCCGCTGACGAGCAGCTGCATCGGATCTCCGAGCGGCGCCAGTTTGGTGCACTTGAGCAGGGTGCCCGGAATCAGGCCCATATCCAGCAGGTGCTGCCGGAGCGCTCCTTTGCCTCCGATAGCCAGAATACGGGCGCAATCGCCGGGATGAAGGGAGTCGAGTGTCATTTCTTGCGTTTAACGGCGCAAAATTCGCGAAATCTTTCTGAATGTACAATCCCAATAAATGAGGATGGCCGGCCCGGGGGGACCAGCCATCCGAAGAGGGGTTGCAGTAAGACTACAGTTCAACGACCTGAGCTTCCGGCGCATTCTTCATCACGGATGCAATACCGTTGTCGCAGGTCTTCTCGCTGGCATACATCTGGCTCTGGCCGATCACCTGACCGTTGGAGGCCTTCAGGCAGAAGAAAGGTTTGCCGTTCTTGGCGACCTTCTTCTCGAAGCGCTTGGGATCTGCAGCGTTCTTCTTCACGGATTCAACACCGTTGAGGCAAGCTGCCTTCGTGTTGTAACCTTCGCTGGAGAGAATCACCTGGCCGTTGGTAGCCTTGAGGTTGAACTGGAATTCACCGTTCTTTCTTACTGAAACTTCAAATTTTCCCATAGTACACGTGTTTTAAAGGATTATGTGACAAATATAAGAAATAATTGTTCGATTTGGTTCTGCTGTTAGCGGAATTCCGGCACAATACGGAGGTCCGCCTCCGGGAGAGCCGCCTTGAGCGAATCCTCCAGAAGGGTCAGGTCTGTATCCGTCAAGTGATAGGGAATCAGGGCTTTGGGGGCTATCATGCGGGCTGCGTGAACCGCCTGCGGGATGGTCATCGTGTAGGGTTGGTTGACCGGAAGAAAAGCCAGATCGATACTTCCCTTGAGGTTCTCCATCTCCGGGATGTCCTCCGTGTCTCCGGCTACATAGATGCGGTATCCCTCGATATCGATGACATACCCGTTGTCCTTGCGGCTCTGCGGGTGGAACTTCAGGTGGCCGGGAGACTGGTTGTAGGCAGGCACGGCGGTGACGGTGATCCCTTCGGCCACCTTGACGGGCGCGTGGTGCGGCAGGGCGGAAGCCTCCCGGAGCGTTGCTGCCACCTCCTCGCTTCCCAGACAGAGGGCCCCTCCGCGGATGGCCTCTTCCGCGAGCGCCTTGTCGAGGTGATCGCCGTGGGCGTGGGTAATCAGCAGCACGTCTGCCGCGGGAACGCTGCTGTAATCGACGGTATTGCCGTAGTAATTGGCCACCGGGTCCACCCAGATGGTACAGGTGCGTCCGCTCTCGGGCCACTGGATGGCCAGGGCGAGCGAGCCGTGGTTGATGCAATAGACGGAAACGGTGATGCCCAGGGCGGTAACGAATTTTTCTACAGTCATGGCGGTATGGATTAGAGCAGGGAGGAGAGTCGGTCGTAGTTGGGTTTGGAGACCGGAATGGCAGGGCAGCCCTCTACATCCAGGTCGGCGTAGATCAGCCCGTCACGGTCGCGCCGAAGAATATGGACGTGGCTGGGATTGACGATACAGGTGCGGTGGCAACGGACCATTCCGTGGCGCGCGAGAAGCTCCTCGGCGCGTTTCATGGAGCTGCGCAGCAGATAGTTGCGGATATGACCTCCATCCTCATAGCAGATGCAGACATAGTTCTCCTTCGACTCGACATAGAGCACGGCCTTCGGAGCGATGGTCAGTTTCAGTTTGCCGCCCGAATCGCGGAAGCGGATCAGGTCTTCGGTTTCGATGAGGGCGGCCTCCCGCATGCCGCGGATGATCATTAGCAGGATCAGGATGGCATAAGGGAAGACGAGAATGGACAGCGAGTAGGCGAACATTTTGCCCCAGGCCAGGAAGTAGGTCACGGCACCGTGGGACATCAGGCTGATGAAGAGGGCGGAGAAGGCACTGGCGATAAAGAGCTCGCTTCCGCACCAGGCGATATACAGTGGTAAACTGAGCTCCAGGGACTTGCGTGAGAAATACAGAATCAGGCGGGAGATGAGAAGCACGCCGAACAGGATGCTGGTGACGATCGTCATGTTGAAATCCAGCGACCCGGCGCCCAGGTCCATGAAATCGAGAATATCGAGGGGATGGTAAACCATCGATATGGCGAAAAAGAAGACGGGCAGCCCGAGGAAATGCCAGACCTGCACGCCGAAACGGTAGAAGTTCTTGGGTACTGCTGCCATAGCGCTAAATGATCAAATCTTCAAGCACGATTTTGGGAACGATGTGACGTCCCTCCTCGCGGTAATACTTCAGCGGTTCCCCGGCACGGACGGGGCGGAGTTCGACCGTTTCCGCCGGTTTGCCGACGGCGAGCACCGCCAGCGGTTTGAGCGGAAGACCCAGGGCCGACTGCAGGGCCTCCGGCTTGAAATTCCGGATCATGACGCAGCCCAGTCCCAGTTCCACCGCCTTGAGCGCCATGCTCTGGAGCGAGATGCCCAGGTCGATATCCACGATGGGATTCTCCTCGCAGGTGGCACAGACCACGATGAAGGCTTCCGGCTCGCTTCCGGGCAGCGGCAGATGCAGCTCCGGCAGGGCGGCACCCAGGCCGATGTTCGCCAGGACGGCGTCCGCCTGAGGCCCTTTGACCACCGGATGAAACCGCAGCCGCTGGGCATTCATCCCGGAGGCGAGTTTCGGATTGACGGCAATCAGCGTCTCAAGCTGGCGCGGATGGACCACGTAGGATTTGTCGTAGCCCCGGAAACTGCGGTTGCGGGCAAGCAGGATATCGAGTCCCGGCCGCCGCGCACCCGTTTTGGATGCGCCCGGGCCGAAGACCTCTGCATAGCGTTTTTCGAGATAGTTGTCTGCCATCGCCTTAGGGTTTTATCGGGCGCCGCCGCCGAATCCGCCGCCGTGGAATCCGCCGCCGCCCCCGAAAGAGGCGCGTCCGCCGAATCCGCCTTTGGCCGCAGCTGCCGCCGAGCGGGCTGCCGTATTGAGGATGCTGTTGGAAAGGTCGCGGCTGAGCCAGACCACCTGGCGCGCCGTGTAGGGATCGCTGTAAATGGTCTGTTCAAAGAGCTTCGGATTGATTTCAGAAAGCTCTTTTGCCACTTTGTCGGCGATGCCGTAGAGGGCACCGAATACCAGATAATCGTTCCAAAGGGCCACCTCTTCCGAGGCGCGCTCGCGCACGAGTGTGAAGTCTTTCAGGAACTTGCGCAGTCCGATCACCTTGCGGGCCTCCGTTTGTCCGCCTTCGCCGTCGTGGCCGGCCTCGACAATCCGTTTGCGGGATTCGGTCTCCACCGAGGAGATCCAGGTCTCGACCTGTTGGGTATGGTGCTGGCTCCAGCGGGAGAACTCGTGCTTCTGAAGGATTTCGTCGCTGCCGGAGGCCTCTTTCATCATCCCGTACAGGAGGCGCTCGCTTTCAGAGAGCGATTCTTGAGAATCCGAATCGTTGAAGGCAATTTCCACCTGTTTCCCGTTGCGTCCGCTGCGCGTGAGGCGGAGTACGCCCCGGTCAATCATCCGCAGAATCATCGCGGAGGCGATGCTGCTGCTGCCGCCTGCCGTCGAATTGACTTTGCGGAGGATGTACTCGCTTTGGAGCAGGTCGCCGCCGAAGGGAACCTCGCGGCACCAGTCAATCTGGCTCAGGCGGGTGACTCCGAAGAGTTTCTGATTGCGTTTGCGAACGGCCGTGGCCACGCCCAGGCCCACCAGCAGCGGGGAGACCACCATCATGAGGAACATCATGAGACGGCCGTACCAGGGGATCGGTTTGTCGTCTCCGAAGTCTGCCCCTTCCAGGGCCCCCTCGAGTACCTGTGAGAAATCCTTATCAGTCTGGTGGGAAGGGGAGAAGACCCCCTTGTCAAAACGGGCCAGCAGGATTACGGAACTCCGTTCGGAAAGGCTTCCATCCGTGCGGGCGATAATCTCTCCGTTGCTGAAGGCGCTGGTTCCATCGTATCCGAAGGCCCAGATGCGCGCATGCTCAGCAGAAAACGGCGCGATGCCTTCCCCCGGAATCAGGTGTACCTCTACCTCCTCCGCCTCGGCGCCCATTCCGGGTGAAACGAACTGGAAATGAAGCCCGTCCGCTTCATGGAAGGCTTCCACCAGGCCGTTCAGCCGATAGGTGGCGGTGAAGGTGTGGTGCCCCATCGAACCGAGGCCCCAGCAGAGTTCACAACCGTTGGATTTGCGGACGATTCCGCATTGGCCGCTCTTCTGCGCCAGGCTTCGGTCGACTTTCCATGCGCCGACGTTGGTGAAGGTGCGTCCCTCTTCCGCGACGGAGAAATCGGAAACGGTGATATGGTCGAGATGATCCTTGACCAGGTACCATTCCGTGCCGCGGTCGGCCGTGATATCCCACACTTCGCAGACCCGGGCCGATCCGTCGCGCTCCAGCGTAACGCGAATCTGCACCCTGTGAATGCGGGTGGCACCGGCCTCCGAAAGGAAGAGGCAGAGCAGCCCCAGCAGGCAGAAGAGACGTTTCATCAGCGCATCGAGGGCATTTCAGTCTTGCCCTTGGGCTCTTCCAGGTAATCCTTCTGGGTGAAACGGAAGATGGATGCGGCAATCGAATCCGGGAACTGGCGGACCATCCGGTTGAACTTCGTGACGGCGTCGTTGTAAACCATGCGGCTCATGCGGACCTGGTTTTCATAGGTGTTGACGCTGTCCATCGTCTTGCCGTACATTTCGCTGGCCTTCAGGGCGGGATACTGCTCGGCCACCACGTTGATGTGGCGGACGACCTCGGCCAGCTTGGCCTCCTGGGCCTGCACATCGGAAACCGAAGCGTTGCGACCGATCGCCGTGCGCTGCGCGACGACATCCATCAGGGTTTTGTATTCATGTTCATCGTATCCCTTGGTCAGGTCGACGAGGGCGGTAAGGGCATCCCAGCGGCTGTTTTGCTGGACGCCGATCTGGCTGAGCGAATTCTTGACGATTTCGTCGGCCGAAACAAGTTTGCGCTGTGCGCTGATCAGCCAGAGGACGAACAGCAGCAGGACAGCCAGGACAATGATAAGGGTAGTGCTCATAATGAATTACTGTTTAGAGATATAGACACCGTCCGAGGGGATGACGATCATGCCGATCAGATAGGCCAGCAGTCCGCCGCCGGCGGCAAAGATGCAAATCAGCCAGGCCAGGCGGACGATGGTCGGATCGATTTCAAAATAATCTGCGATTCCGTTGCAGACGCCGGCAATCATGCGGCCCTGTTGCTTACGGTAAAGTTTTTTTACTGCCATGGTTGGGAATATTTTTCAAGTTGAGAATCGGGGGTAAGATGCAGTCTGTGGTGGCTGTCGGCGTGCCGTCGACAATCTCCAGCGCTCCGGTGAAGGTGCCTTCGATCTCACCGCCGAAGCTGGGACTGTATCCTCTGAGGGAATAATCCACGCGGCAGGTGGTATGGTCGGCTGAAGGGGTCAGGGTAACGCTGCCTTCATCGAAGAGGACGGTGATGTTTCCGCTCCAGTTTCCGGCGCAGGAGCCCTCCACCATTCCGGATCCGCCATTGATACGGCCCCGGATGAGGGTACCGGGCTCCAGTGCGGCGCTGCAGGAGAATTCGCCCTCAGGAACGCCGTCGATGGTTGCCTGCTCTTTGATGAGCTCCAGGAAGAGAGCTTCATTCTCGGGGAGATTGACGCGAAGGGCCCAGCAGTCGGCTTTTACATTGTAATAGTCTCCGTAGTAGATGGCGGTGACCCCCTGTGTCAGGGGTTTGCTGGGTTCCCGGAGCTGAACGGCTAGCGGCCCTTCATAGGCGAATTCATAGTCGGTACCGTCGGCGGTAACCGAAGCGCTGATCTGGTAGTTGCTGCCGTTCCGGGTAATGGTCATCGAGGCTTTCGTGACGGGGACGGATTTTCCGTTTTTCGCGTTGGTCTGGGAGTAGTAGGTCGTCCCGTTGTAACCGGCGACGGCATCCAGGTCCAGCGAGGCATAGTCCGAGAAGTCGATGTTGACACCGGCGTCAATCCACCTCTGAAGGTATTCGCGGAGGGTAAAGGATTGGGAAACGACCAGTTCACCCGGCTGGGGATCGCCGTCGGTATCCAGCGTGAAAGTGCCCTCCGGGAGGACGTCCCGGGCCACGTCGCCCGCCGCGATGAAATCGAGCGTCACCAGCTCGCCGACGCGGCGGAAGGAGCCGTCATCCTTGCGTTTTCCCACAAAGATGCCGACCGTGAAGTTGGTGGTCCCGTTGAAGTAGTAGTCGCAGTGGCAGACGGCTTCTGCGGAAACCGGAGCCGGCTCATCCTTGCCGCAGCCTGCTGTGAGCAGCACTCCGAAGGCAAACAGGAATAACAGATACTTTTTCATGATACTAGTAGATTTCAAATTTTCCGACCTCGACGCCCTGGCATCCGGCCTGGACGATGGGAACGTCCTTGCCGTCCAGGTCTTTCACGATAGCCGGTTCCTTGATGAAGGTATGGCTGTGACCGCCGATAACCAGGTCGATGTTGCGCGAGGCGGCGACCAGCAGCATGTCCGAAGGACGCTCCGGCGTGCCGCCCTGATATCCCAGGTGGGAGAGGAAGATGACCAGGTCACACTTCTTCTTATGCTTGAGGTAGTCGGCCCAGCGGTTGACTTCTGCAATCGTGTTGAGGCGTTTCATTCCGTCGAGGTGCGACTTCATCACATTTCCTTCCAGGTAGGAGGTAGCACCCACGATACCGATCTTCATGCCGCCCCGCTTGACGATAGTCCAGGGTTTCACCCGTTTCTCCAGGCAGGTCCCGGTAAAGTCGTAATTGCAGGTGAGGGTGGTGAACTTGGATTTCTTGAGCCGGCGGGCCAGTTCCTCCTGGCCGTTGTCGAACTCGTGGTTGCCGAGGGTCGCCACATCGTAGCCCATGGCGTTGACCAGTTCAATCTCCAGGTCGCCCTTGGCTACGGTAAAATAGGGGGTACCCTGGTTGTAATCACCGGCATCGAGCAGCAGGACTTTGTCCTTCCCGTATTGTTGGCGGACCTGACGGATGTACTCGGCGCGGCGCTCCACGCCGCCGAGGCCCTTGTCGCGGCCCACGCGGATGGGCTCGATCTGGCTGTGGGAATCGTTGGTATGCAGGATGACGAGGCGCTGGCCCTCCGCCGTAAAGGCAGCTGCCAGCAGCAGGGTTGCAAGTGCGAGAATTCTCTGTTTCATGGCGTTTCCTCCCGTTATTTGGTGATTGATACGCGGCCCTCTTTGAAGAGACGGACGGTTTTGCCCTCGGCCGTCATCTGCTTGATGTGATCCACGATGGCATCGCGGATAAGAATCCCCGTGTCCAGACGGTGCATGGCGCATTTCTCCAGGCTGACGCCGTCGCCGCCCGACATGAGGAAGTCGATGGTCGCCATCCGGTAGGTCTTCTCCACGTCAAAGGGCCGGTCGCCGATGCGCAGGGTTACGATCTCGCCGTTATGGGCTACGAAATATACGCCGCTGAGCGCTTCGCAGCGACGGGCCATCTGCTGGAAGAACTTCAGCAGGTCCCGTCCCTTGATGTCGAAGACCACGATGCGGTTCTCAAAGGGGAAGATGGAGAAAATGTCATACACCCGGATCGCCCCTTTGGGCAGGCTGGTCCGGATGCCGCCGAAGTTGGTGAGGGCCAGGTCCACGCGTTTGCCGCAGGCCTTCTCCGCCGTTGCGCGGATGATGTCGGCGGCGAAGTTCGACAGGCCGCTTTCGGGGGCGGACTTGGCATATTCGCGGTCACTGTAGCCGATGATCTCCTGCAGCGGGGCCACCAGCGGATTGTATTTCTCGATGATGGCGGTGGCGGTGCGGTCGGAGCCGTTGTCGAAACGGCTGTCCATCTTGACCGTGCTCCAGGAATACCGTAACTGGGCCGACGCCGCACCCGAGAGCAGCGCCAGCAGGGTAAATACAGAAATAAAACGTCTGATATTCATATCGTTGTAATAATTATTCTTTCATGCGGACCCAGCGTATCAGATCCTTGAAGGAGGACTTCTTGCCGTACATCAAGATGCCGGCCTTGTAGATTTTGGCCGACACCCAGGCCGTCCCGAGGAAGGTCAGGAACAGCAGTCCCAGCGAGAGCAGCAGCTGCCAGGCGGGAACGGTGCCGAAGGGGATGCGGGCGAGCATCACCATCGGAGAGGTCCAGGGGATGATGGAGGCCCAGACGGAGAGCGGACTGCCCGGATGCTCGAAGGTATGGAGCATGATGAAGAGCCCCACGATCAGCGGCAGCGTCACGGGCAGCTGCAGCTGCTGGGTGTCCGCCTCGCTGTCCACGGCCGATCCGATGGCGGCGAACATCGCCGCATAGAGCAGGTAACCCAACAGGAAGTAAAGCAGGAAGCAGCCGATGATGTAGCCCCAGTTGAGATCGCGGATCTGGGTGAGTATCGCCGCGGCTCCGGAGGCTCCCTCGTCGGTGAGAGACTGCGAGAGCAGATCCATTCCCTCGGGATGAACGCCCGTGGAGGCGCCGGCAGCCATCTGCATCAGCTGCTCGCTTCCACCGGCGGAGCCCATCAGGTCGGCTCCCGTCGCCGCCATCACGCCGCCGGCAATGGCGACGGTCAGTCCGATCCAGATGGCGAACTGCGTCAGGGCCACCAGGGCGACGCCCACGATTTTGCCGATCATCAGATCGACGCTGTTCACCGAGGCGACGATGACCTCTACCACGCGGCTGCTCTTTTCGTCGATCACGCTGCGCATGACCAACGTCCCGAACATGAAGACAAAGATGTAGATGAGGAAACTCATCACGTAGGAGAGAATCATGTAGAGCTCCACGGAATCTTTCTCCGCCTTGCCGTCATCCTTGATGGTGAGGGTATTGAGCTTGATGTCGGTCTTGACGTCGGCCAGGATCGCATCCAGGTTGTCGATATGGTAGTGCGTCAGTTTACGGTCTTCCACCGCCTTGTTCACCGTGCGGCTGATGGCCATCTTGAGCTCGATGTTGAGCGGTTCCTTGGAATAGGTGGTGACGGTGACCTCGTCCTGCGCATTGTAGGGGGAGATGTCCACGATGGCGTAGAGCCCCATTTCATCGAACAGGTTCTTCATCAGGTCAAGGGTCTCTCCCTCGGAGGCCGCCTCGTAGCGGGTCTTGCCGCTGTCTTCAAAACGGGAGGCAATCTCACCGGTGCCATCGAGGATCCGGACCTTCTGCTCGCCGCCTCCGCCGCCCCAGAGCATGATGAGGAACGGTACGCAGATCAGTGCGCCGAAAAGGAGCGGGGTGAGGAGGGTCGTGAGGATAAAGGATTTCTTACGGACACGGACCGAATACTCGTGGCCGATGACCAAACCGATTTTCTTGAGATTCATAGCGCTTCCTCCTATTCTTTTTCGGTGACCAGTTTGATGAAAATATCGTTCATGCGCGGAATCAGTTCCCGCCAGGAGTGGATGGTGACCCCGCGTTCGAGCGCCTCGCGCAGGGCGGCATTGGGATCGCCTGCCACGTCGATCACCTCGCTGTGGCGCCCCTCGGCGTCGCTGTACACCAGCTCTACCTGGTTGTCGCCGTATTTCTTGCGGATTTCATCGGTGGGCCCGGTGACCACCACGTGGGAGCGGTTGATCAGGGCGATGTTGTCGCAGAGCTCCTCCACCGACTCCATGTTGTGGGTGGAGAGAATGATGGTGGCTCCTTCGTCCCGCAGGCGGAGAATCTCGTCGCGGATGAGCTGGGCGTTGACCGGATCGAACCCGGAGAAGGGCTCGTCGAGAATCAGCAGTTTGGGCCGGTGCAGGACCGTGGTGATGAACTGGACCTTCTGGGCCATGCCTTTCGAAAGCTCTTCCACCTTCTTGTTCCACCAGCTCTGGATGCCGAAACGGACGAACCATTTCTTGAGTTCCGCCGTGGCCTCCGCCGTGGACATGCCGCGCAGCCGGGCCAGGTAGAGGCATTGTTCGCCCACTTTCATCTTTTTGTAGAGGCCCCGCTCCTCCGGCAGGTAGCCGATGGCGCGGACCATTTCATCGGTCATGGGGACGCCGTCATACCACACGCCACCCGAGGTGGGGATGGTAATCCGGTTGATGATGCGGATCAGCGTCGTCTTGCCGGCGCCGTTGGGCCCCAGCAGGCCAAAGATCTTTCCTTCAGGGATTTCAAGGTTGATATCCTCGATGGCCGTGAAGTCGCCGAACCGTTTGGTAATGTTTTTGCACTGCAACATCTCGTAAAGCGTATGGTTTAGACCACAAATTTACTTATATTTGTATAAACTAATGCACCGAATTATGGAAAATAAAAGCAAAGTTCTCTTCGCCTGCGCAGTTTTGGCGGGCCTGGTTTTTATCGGTTTGATGCTCCCGCGCACCGCTGCCGTCTTCCGCTCCTACGAACGTACGGTCAGCGTGAAAGGTCTCTGTGAACGGGAGGTTCCGGCAGACAAAGTCATCTGGCCGGTGGTTTACAAAGTGGTGGGCAACGACCTGGGCTCGGTCTACCGTGCCATTGAAAACAAGAAGGAGACCGTCTTTGCCTTCCTGAAGAAGGGCGGTATCGATCCCAAGGACATCTCCGTATCCGTACCCGCACTCTCCGACAAGGAGGCGCAGGAATATGGCGGAAACACCCGCACGTATCGCTACGTGGCTACCTGCACCATCACCGTCTGCTCTGCCGAGGTGGACAAAGTCCTCGCGCTGATGGCCTCCCAGAGCGAACTGCTCAGCAAGGATATCATTCTGGAAAGCGGCTGGGATTCGCAGCCTCAGTTCCTCTTCGAAGGGCTGAACAACCTCAAGCCCGAGATGATTGAAGAGGCCACGAAGAACGCCCGTCAGGTGGCGGAGAAATTCGCCAAGGACAGCGGCAGCCGCCTGGGCAAGATCCGCACCGCATCGCAGGGCACCTTCAGTATCGAGTCGCGCGACAGCAATACGCCGCAGACCAAGAAGGTACGCGTCGTGACCTCGGTCACCTACTACCTGAGCCGATAGCGGTTACCGGCGTTCGATTTTGAGCTGTTGGATTTCGCTCTTTCCGTCGCCGAGCCGGACATACAGCGTTACCTGAAAGGTTTCGCCCCCAGCCTGAAGGACTCCGATCGCATAGCGCATCGGGGTCTTTCCGCTTTTGTGGATGATTCCGAAACTCTTGGGCGCATAGTCCGCAAAGAAATCCTTCATGATGCGGCGGGCCTGGTTCCGCGAGCAGTTGCTCTCCTGGCCCAGCAGATCCAGTTCGAGACTCTCTGCAAACCAGGCGGAAAGGCTGTTGTAGTCTCCGGCCTGGAAATACTTGCAGATGGGGGTAAAGAGATCCTGGGAGGTGCCCGTGTTCAGCCCTGCCGGCAGCAGGTTCTGAGCCGGGACCGGAGCGGCTGCCAGCAGCAGCGCAAGGATGGGAAACAGGAGTCTCTTTAGCATGGCGGTTGGAATGCGGAGCGAAAACAAGCAAGAATCACGCCAGAGACGGCAACGCAATCCCGGCAAAAATCACTATCTTTACGGATTGTTTGTTATTGCATGCCCATGAAACTCCGGCTCATCCTCGTTGGAAAAACCGTCGGCGCTCCCCTCCGGGAGGGCGTGGCCGACTATGCCGGACGGCTTGCACACTATGCCTCTTTTTCCATCGAGGAGATTCCCGAGCTGAAGCAGACGGCCTCGCTGACCCGCGACCAGATCAAAACGCGGGAAGGGAAACTGATCCTCTCCCGCCTGCGGGAAGTGGACTGGGTGATCCTGCTCGACGAACGGGGCAGACACTTCACCTCGCTGGCCTGGGCGCAGGATTTGGAACGAAAATTGTCCCACGGTGCCCGGGACCTGGTCTTCGTAATCGGCGGGGCCTACGGCTTTTCCCAGCCCGTCTATGACCGGGCGAACGAGAAGCTCTCCCTCTCCGAAATGACCTTCTCCCACCAGCTGGTGCGCCTGGTGTTCGTGGAGCAGCTTTACAGGGCCTTCACCATCATGCGGGGCGAACCCTACCATCACGAATAACCGATGAAACGGACGAAAGAGATCTTCCTTCGGATGCGCGGCATCCTCTCCCGGTATCTGGTCGAGATACTCGGGGTCCTCGCGATTCTTCTCTTCGCCCTCTCCTTCCATACGCCCTCCTATGAGGCGCAGCTCTCCCGCCGGGTGTCCCGTGTGGAGCGGGCGCTGCAATCCCGGGAACGCGTCATCGAAGGCTATATCCGCAACGCCCTCACGCTGAGCCCTGAGGTCTGTCTGGACATGGACGACCTGCCCGAGGACATGGTGCTCTACAAGTACAACTTCGATACGCTCCACTCCTGGATCAACGAGTTCCCCATCCGCAACGACGCCACCGATTCCTATCCGTTCAATTACAGGCTGGAGCCCGACAACGAGGCGCCCAGTGGGGTCTCTCCGCTCGCTTTGCTGGGGGACCAGTGGCAGTACTGCGACCTGGGAAGCGCCCGTTTCGTGGTGAGCAAGTGGTATTCCTCGTCGCGCCGCACCAAAATCGTAGCCGGCATCCGGACGGACCGTCTGCCGCTGGGCGCGCACTTCCGGGTAGCCGAACTGACGGAAAATCCGCCGGCTGTCGTCCACAGTATCGACGGTACGCCGCTTTTCTCCGTCGTACCCGACTCTCCCGAGGCGTTTATCTCCAATGGGCTGACCCTCAAATGGTTTTCGTTGCTGGCTGCGCTGCTGGCTCTCTTTGCACTCCATTTCAAACGGCCCTCGTGGCGGACCTTCGGGATCGCTTTCGCCGGCCTCTCGCTGATCCGGCTCGCGGCGGTTTTCCTCTCCGGGCTGCACGATCCGGTGACCTCCCTTTTCTCGCCGATCCTCTACGCCGACAACATGCTCTTCCCCACGCTGGGGGACTTCCTGCTCAACAATGTCTATGTGGCCTCCCTCGCCTACCTGCTCTTTGCCGTCCGTTTCCCCATGATGCGTGCCGCCGAGCGGGCGGGGCGCAGGTTTCCGCCGGCCCGGATCGCCGCGGCTTCAGCACTTTTCCTGGCGGCGGCCGCGCTGGCCCTCTACCTCTTCTGGACCCTGCGTTCGCTGATCCTGAACTCGACGCTGGTTCTGGAGCCCTATCGCATCAACGAATTTACCGGTGCCACGCTGCTCTGCTACCTGACCTTCGCCATGCTGGCCCTGGCCCTGCTCTTCGTGCTGCAGACCGGGCTGCTGCTGACCCGCCGGCTGCGCCGCGTCTCGCTCTTCTCCTGGCGTAACCTGATCCTGGGCACAATCCTCGTTTCGCTCTTCTTCGTGGTGGCGCAGGGCATCTTCGGGGTCAAGCGGGAATATGAGAGCAACCGGGTCATCACGGCCAAGCTGGCCGTAGAGCACGACCTGCCCTTCGAACTCTACCTGCGGGGCGTGGAACAAGCCATTTCGGAGGATCCCTTTATTGCTACGCTGGTCAGCGTCAAGGCGGGGGAATTGATTCGGAACAGACTGATAGACAGGTATTTTTATAAAGAGCTTCTGGATAACTACGATGTGCGGCTTTCCATCTGCGCCGCCAACGATTACCTCCCGCTGGGGAGCCAGGCGGAGCCGGTCCTCTGCTTCCCCTTCTTCCACGATATCCTTGCCGCACGGGGCACGCGCCTGGACCAGAGCACCCATTTCTATCAGGTCAACAACTATGACGGGAAACTGGCCTACCTGGGCCTCTTCCAGTATTACGATCCGGACGGACGCGATGTCCGGCGGCTCTACCTGACCTTCACCTCCAAGCGGCGCCATGCCGAATCGGCCGCCGGCCCGCTTCCCGGCCAGTATTCCTACGCCTGCTACAACGACCGCCGGCTCGTGGCCTCCGAAGGCAACGTCAGCTATCCTGTCGTCCTTCCGGAAGAGTACCGTCCCGGTTATTCGATGGTGGGCCGCGGCGGCGTCATCCACTTTATCAACCGCTATTCCGAGGCGGATGCCACCATCCTTTCGCGCCAGTCGCGCCCGTGGCTGCCCTACCTGGTCTCCTTCTCCTACCTGCTGATTTTCTTCGGAATCTTCCTGATCATCTTTACCTCCCGGGATGCCCGCGGCCGGTTCCTGGACCTGCCCAAGCACTCCATCAAGCGAAAGATTACCCTGCTGACGACCGGCGTCATGCTGGCTACCCTGGCTGCCGTGGGCGGGACGGCCATCAGCTACAACGTCCGGTTCCGGCACAACGCCAATGCCGCCTTCATGGAGGAGCGCATCGCCGCCGTGCAGGGAGCGCTCTCGGAGAAGAGCCACTACTATCCGGATCCGGAGGGACTCTCTTCGCCCGACTTTATCGAGGAGGTCCGCCAGCTCTCGGAGAAGACCCGCTATGAAATCGGCATCTATGATATCCGCGGCTCGCTGATCTATTCCACGGTTTCCGAAACCTCCGCCGGCGGAACCCCCGCTTTCCGCCTCAGCCACCACGCCTACCACGAAATCGTGCACATGCACGCCACCCGCTTCTCGGAAGTGGTGGAGGAGGGAGCGCGGAACTACTACGCCGTCTATGCGCCGCTCTTCAACCTGGACGGCGAACTGCTCGGAATCGTCTACGTCCCTTACCGTTCCCGTTCGTCGGGCACCGTGACCGGTCATACCCTGGTCATGTTCATCAACCTCTATCTGGTGCTGATCATCGCTTCGCTCATCATCGGCGTCCTGCTGTCGAACTCCATCTCGCGTCCCATCCGGGAAGTGCGCGACCAGATGCGTGCCGCCGCCGCATCGCCGGGCCGTCTGACCCATATTCCTTATAAGAATTCGCGCGATGAACTGGGCGTGCTGGTGCACTCCTACAACGACATGGTGGACGCGCTGGAAGAGAGCCGGCGGCTGTTGGCGCAGAGCGAACGCGAACAGGCCTGGAAGGAGATGGCGCGCCGGATCGCCCACGAGATCAAGAATGCCCTCAGCCCGATGCGCCTGAGCATCCAGCACCTGATCCGCCTCAAGCAGCGCGGTATCCCGGGCTGGGAAGAGAAGGTGGAACAGATCGGCGGCAGCCTGATCAGCCAGATCGACGTGCTGGCCGAAACGGCCTCCGAATTCTCCGCCATTGCCCGTACGGCGGACGATGTGGCCACGGAGGTGGATCTCAATGCCTTGCTGCGCGAGCAGATGATCATCTTCGACAACCGTCCGAATCTTACCCTCAAATACCGTTGCAACGTGACGGAGCCCATCATCATGGGCCGCCGCCGGCAGCTGTCCCGCGTCTTTACGAACCTCATTACCAATGCGATTCAGGCCATCGAAGAATCGCGGGGTTCGGGACGGATTGCGCTCTCGCTCACCCGGGAGCCGGTGGAGGAGGGGGCATCCTATGTGGTGCGGGTGGAAGATGACGGCCCGGGCGTTCCGCCGGAGAATATCGACCGGATCTTCACGTCGAACTTCACGACCCGCAGCAGCGGATCGGGACTAGGACTCTCCATCAGCAAGGGAATTGTGGAGCAGAGCGGCGGAACGATCGCCTGCAGCCGCTCCGAATCGTTGGGCGGCGCCTGCTTCACCGTACGGTTCCCGGCAGTCTCCTGACGGGTTATTTCTTTCTCAGGAAAATCTCCATCGTGCAGCCCGTGAAATCATAGTGGCTGCGGAGCTTGTTTTCCAGATAGCGCTTGTAGGGATCGCGGATGTACTGCGGCAGGTTGCAGAAGAAGGCGAAGGCCGGGAACTTCGTGGGCAGTTGCGTTACATACTTGATCTTGATGTACTTGCCTTTCCAGGCCGGCGGCGGGTAGTTTTCCACCTCGGGCAGCATCACCTCGTTGAGCTCGGAGGTGGGGATGCGGCGGCTGTAGTTGGCATAGACGCGATTGGCGGCGTTCAGCACGTCCAGGATGCGCTGCTTGTTCAGGACGGAGGTGAAGATGATGGGAATGTCGTTGAAGGGGGCCAGCCGGGCCTTGATGCCCTCGGTGTACTCCTTCATGGTGTTGGCCGTCTTGTCCTCCACCAGGTCCCACTTGTTGACCACCACGACGCACCCTTTGCGGTTGCGGACAATCAGGTTGAAGATGGACATGTCCTGCGCTTCGATTCCGGTGGTTGCATCGACCATCAGAATGCAGATATCGGATTCCTCGATGGCCTTGATGGAGCGCAACACCGAGTAGAACTCGAGGTCCTCCTTGACCCGGTTCTTGCGCCGGACACCGGCTGTATCCACGAGCATGAATTCGTGGCCATATTTGTTGTAATGGGAGGAGATGGAGTCGCGGGTGGTGCCGGCCAGCGGGGTGACGATATTGCGTTCCTCGCCCAGCAGGGCGTTGGTCAGCGAGGATTTACCCACGTTCGGCTTGCCCACGATGGCATAGTGGGGCAGGTCGGGATTGTCCTCTTCGGTGGCGGTATTCTTGGGCAGGAGACGGACGATTTCGTCAAGCAGGTCGCCCGTTCCGCTGCCGGTGGCCGAGGCGATGCACCAGGGCTCGCCCAGACCGAGGGCGTTGAACTCGTAGGTGTCGTAGATGCGGTCGCCCGTATCCACCTTGTTGACCGCCAGCACGACCGGTTTCTTGCTGCGGCGCAGGATCTTGGCGATCTCCGCGTCGAAATCGGTGATGCCGGTGCCCACCTCCGTGAGGAAGAGTACCAGGTCGCACTCCTCGATGGCAATCATCACCTGCTTGCGGATCTCCTCTTCGAAGATGTCGTCCGAATTGACGGTGAAACCGCCCGTATCCACCACGGAGAATTCCGTGCCGCACCATTCGCAGCGGCCGTAGTGGCGGTCTCGGGTCACGCCGGCCGTCTCATCGACGATGGCTTTGCGGGTGCCTACCAGGCGGTTGAACAGGGTGGACTTTCCAACATTCGGTCGTCCTACGATAGCGACGAGGTTCATGACAGTCTAGATTGAAGGGGTTGCGTAAGCGATGACGTCCTCTTTGGTAACGGTGTTGCCGCAGAGAATCATCAGTCGTTCGGTGACATTGCGGAGTTCGCGGATGTTGCCGGTCCAGGGAAGCTCCTGCAGGGCGGCCATCGCCTCGGGCGCGACCGCTTTGGGGGCGATGCCCATCTCCTCGCTCACCTGGGCGATGAAGTGGTTGACGAGTTCGGGGATATCCTCCTTGCGCTCGGCCAGGCTGGGAACGTGGATCACGATGACGCTCAGCCGGTGGTAGAGGTCTTCCCGGAAATTGCCGGCGGCAATCTCGTGGGTCAGGTTTTTATTGGTGGCGGCCACGACGCGGACATTCACGTTGATGTCCTTGTCGCTGCCTACGCGGGTCAGTTTGTTCTCCTGCAGCACGCGGAGCACCTTGGCCTGGGCGGCCAGGCTCATGTCGCCGATTTCATCCAGGAAGAGGGTGCCGCCCTCGGCCTGCTCGAACTTGCCTTTGTGCTGTTTGACGGCGGAGGTGAAGGATCCCTTCTCGTGGCCGAAGAGCTCGCTTTCAATCAGTTCGCCCGGAATGGCGGCGCAGTTGACCTCGATGAAGGGGCCGGCCGCACGGGCGCTCTTGTCGTGGAGGCGGCGGGCCACCAACTCCTTGCCGGTGCCGTTGCTGCCGGTAATCAGGACGCGGGCGTCGGTGGGCGCCACGCGGTCGATGATCTCCTTGATATGGCTGATGGCGGGAGAAGAACCGACGATCTCGTATTTGGAGCGGACCTTTTTCTTGAGCGTGCGGGTCTCCTTGACCAGGCTGGTCTTTTCCGTGGCATTGCGGATGGAAATCATCATCCGGGAGATATCCGGCGGTTTGTTGAGGTAGTCGTATGCGCCTTTTTTGATGCAGCTGACGGCGTCTTCGATATCGCCGTGGCCGGTGAGCATGATGACGGGGGTCTCGCAGCCGGCGGCAGCAAGCTCCTCCAGCACGCCGTGGCCGTCGAGCACCGGCATCTTGATGTCGCAGAAGATGGCGTCGAAATCGCCGGCCAGGGCGAGGTCCACGCCTTCCCGGCCGTTGGCGGCCGTAGCGACCTCACACCCCTCGAGCGTCTCGAGGTCTTCCTTGAGAATCATGCGGATGGGCTCGGCGTCGTCGATAATGAGAATCTTCATAACGTACCTCTGTAAGAATAGTTTTGCAAAGATAACGTTTTTTTGGCTAAATTTGTGGACACGATCAAACGCTCCACTATGTCGAACATCATCATCGCCATCGACGGTTTTTCCTCTACCGGAAAGAGTTCCTTTGCCAAACTGATTGCCGCCCGGCTGGGCATCCTTTACCTCGATTCAGGCGCCATGTACCGCGCCGTCACCCTCTATGCTGCGGACCACGGGCTCATCAGCCCTGACCACGTAGTGAACGAGCCTGCGCTCAAGGCGGACCTGGACGGGGGCAAGGTGGCGATCTCCTTTGTCCGGGACGAGGCGACAGGCCGCCACGAAATCTGTCTGAATGGCACCAATGTGGAGAAGCGGATCCGCCAGCTCGATATCTCGAACAATGTGAGCCATATCGCCGTCATTCCCTTCGTCCGCAATTTCGTGGACGATCTGCTGCATCGTTACGGCGCTGACGGCTGTGTCATGGATGGCCGCGATATCGGCACGGCCGTCTTCCCCAACGCGGACCTGAAACTCTACATGACGGCCGATCCCGCCATCCGCGCGCAGCGCCGGCTCGACGAAATGCTGCTCAAGGGGGAAACGGCTGATTTTGAAGCTGTTTACAAGAACGTACTGGAGCGCGACTATATCGATTCGCACCGCGCGATGAATCCCCTGCGCAAGGCGGACGATGCCATTGAACTGGACAACAGCCACATGACGATCGACGAACAGATGGTCTGGCTGGGCAAGGTGCTCAAAGAGCGCTTCGATATTGACTTTTAGATGAAACTTTCCGTTGAAATCGACCCCGGGAGCGGCTTCTGCAACGGGGTAGTCCGTGCCGTCCGCCAGGCGGAGGAGTACCTCTCCCACGAACGGCAGCTCTATTCCCTGGGAGCCATCGTACACAATACCCTGGAACTGGAGCGGCTGGAATCCAAAGGATTGAAGATCCTCTCCCTGGAGGAGGTCCGCCGCCTGCGGGGCGAGACGCTGCTCATCCGCGCCCATGGCGAACCCCCTTCGACCTATGCCCTGGCAAAGGAAAACGGCATCCGCATCATCGACTGCACCTGTCCGGTGGTGCTGCGCCTGCAGCAAAGCGTCCGGGAGGTCTATCAAAGCATGAAATCCACTGGCGGCCAGGTGGTGATCTTCGGCCGCGCCGGCCATGCGGAGGTCAACGGCCTGGTGGGGCAGACGGAGGGGAACGCCCTCGTGATCGGCAGCCTCGACGAACTGGACCGGATTGATCCGGAGCGCCCCGTCGCCCTCTTCTCGCAGACCACCAAGGATCCGGTGGAATACGCCCGCCTCTGCAAGGCGGTGGAGGCGCGCTGCGCCCATACCGTCTGTTTCGATACCATCTGCCGCCAGGTGGCCTCGCGCCACAAGTTGCTCGTCGATTTCGCCCGGAACCACAGCGTGATCCTCTTCGTCAGCGGCCGGGAGAGTTCCAACGGCAAGGTGCTCTACGATCTTTGCCGCAACGAGAATCCCCGCACCTTTCTGGTGGAGGATGTCTCCTGTCTTGAGCCGTCATGGTTCCACGACGGGGATTCGGTGGGCATCTGCGGTGCCACCTCCACCCCCAAGTGGCAGCTGGAAGAGGCGGCCGCCAAAGTTTCTTCGCTATTTGGCTGATTTTTCCTATTTTTGCGACCGGAATATTCAATTAACCAACAGATAGATTCACTTTTATGGCAACAACTGCTGATTTCAAGAACGGACTCTACCTCGATTATGAAGGAAAACCCTGCTCGATCGTCTGGTTCCAGCACGTCAAACCGGGCAAGGGCCCCGCTTTTGTCAAATCCAAACTGCGCAACCTCGAGAACGGCCGTATTCTGGAGAAGACCTGGAACGCGGGTGAGAAGATCGATGTGATTACCGTTGAACACCGTGAGTATCAGTTCCTCTATGCCGAGGACGACGTATTCAACTTCATGAACACGGAAACCTTCGACCAGATTCCCATCTCCAAGGATCTTGTGGAGAACTCGGATCTGATGAAGGAGGGACAGGTCGTCCAGATGGTTTTCCACGTGGACGGCGACGAGGAAAAATGCCTCACCTGCGAGCTTCCGACCTATGTCGAGCTCCGCGTCACCTATACCGAACCCGCTGTCAAGGGCGATACCGCTTCCACCAATGCGCTGAAAGAGGCTACCCTCGAGACGGGCGCCAAGATCATGGTTCCGCTCTTTATCCAGAACGACGAACTGATCCGCGTCAATACGACGGACCGTTCCTACGGCGAGCGTGTGAAATAGGGATTAGAGATCTGCTTCTCCGGCCTCGTCGGGGAAGACGAACTGTTCAGGGTGTCGTCCGACGACACCCTTCTTTTTGTACCATTCCTGAATGGCCTTCAGGTCGGCGGCAGCATCCTCCGTGCATTCGAACCGCTGGCCGATGCCCACCTCTTTTTTGCCCCAGTCGATGAATCCCGTATAGACCGGGACGCCGGCTTCGCGGGCGATGGTGTGGAAGCCTGTTTTCCAGCGCTTGACGGCTTTCCGCGTGCCTTCGGGGGCAAGCCCCAGGTGGAGTTCTTCCCGGGCGGCAAACGCATCGATGACTCCCTTCAGCGTACCGGTCGGATGGCCGCGGTCAATGTGAATGACGCCGAGGCGGTCCAGGATGCGGCGCAGGGGCCAGCGATAGAAAGAATCCTTGACGATGATGGAGATATGGCCGCCCACCGAGCGGTAGTACAGCCAGGCTACGAAAAAGTCTGCGATGCTGGTGTGAGGTACGCCGAGGAAGATGCACTTCTTTTCGGGCGCCGGACCGTCGATTCCTGTCCAACCCATCAGGTGCAGCAGCGCTTTGGCGGTTTTCGGACGCATTACTGGGCTTCCTCCGTGTTTTCAATCTCGCTGCGGAGGTTGGTGCGAATGAACTTCTGGCGGACCGGCGTATTGTTGCCCATGTAAAACTCGATCAGGTCAGCAATCTTGTCCTCACCGGTCAGGCGGACCATTTCCAGCCGCATGTCCTTGCCGATGAATCCCTTGAATTCGTCCGGCGAAATCTCTCCGAGGCCTTTGAACCGGGTGATTTCAGCGCCCCGTCCCAGCTTCTTGAGCGCCTCTTCCTTCTCGGCGCTGTTGTAGCAGTAGATGTTGTTCTTCTTGTCGCGGACACGGAAGAGCGGGGTCTGGAGGATATAGAGGTGCCCGGCGCGGACCACGTCGGGATAGAATTTCAGGAAGAAGGTCAGCATCAGCAGCCGGATGTGCATGCCGTCCACGTCGGCATCGGTTGCGATGACGATGTTGTTGTAGCGCAGCCCGTCCACGCCCTCCTCGATATTGAGGGCGGACTGGAGGAGGCAGAGCTCCACGTTCTTGTCCACGTAGAGGTCTTTTTTGGAGGCCTTGGCGCAGTTGAAGGGCTTGCCCATCAGGCTGAAGACGGCCTGCGTGTTGGCGTCGCGGCTCTTGGTGATGGAGCCGGAGGCGGAGTCGCCCTCGGTGATGAAGAGGGTGGTCTCGTCGGAGAGCGGATTGCGGTCGCCGTAATGGATCTTGCAGTCACGCAGCTTCTTGTTGTGGATGCTGGCTTTCTTGAGGCGCGCCTTGGCCTTCTTGCTGATGCTGGAGATGGCGTTGCGCTCGCGCTCCGAATCCTGAATCTTCTTGAGGATGATGTCGGCGACGTCGAGATTCTTGTGCAGGTAGTTGTCCAGGTCGGCCATCAGGAAATCGGACATCTCCTTGACGATGGTCGGGCCGTGGGTGCCCTCCTGCTTGTTCTGCCACATGTATTTGGAGCCGAGCTGCACTTTGGTCTGCGCCTCGAATTCGGGCTCCTGGATGCGGACGCTCACGGCGCCGATGATGCCCTGGCGGACGTCCACCGGGTTGAAATCTTTCTTGTAGAAATCCTTCAGTACCTTGGCAATCACCTCCTTGAACGCGGAGAGGTGCGTGCCGCCGAGGGTGGTGTTCTGGCCGTTGACGAACGAGTAGATGTTCTCGCCGTAGCCGTTGCCGTGGGTAAAGGCGACCTCGATATCGTCGCTCTTGAGGTGGATGGGCGGGTAGAGCGGTTCCTCGTCGATGCACTCGCCCAGCAGGTCGAGCAGGCCGTCGGTGGACCGGTAGTCCACGCCGTTGAAGGTCAGCCGCAACCCTACGTTGAGGTAGGAGTAGTTGCGGAGCATCGTCTCGATATATTCGAGGTTGTATTCGTAAGGCTCAAAGAGGGTTTCGTCGGGGACGAAGGAGATCATCGTACCGTCGCGCTCCGAGGTGGGGGTGGGGGTGAAATCCGGCGTGACGAGCTTGCCGCCGGCATACTCCAGGCGGAGGGTTTCGCCGCTGCGGAAACTCTGGACGACAAAGCGCGAAGAGAGGGCGTTGACCGCCTTGAGGCCGACGCCGTTCATACCGACGGATTTCTGGAAGACCTTGCTGTCGTACTTGGCGCCGGTGTGAAGTTTGCTTACGGCGGAGTCGAGGTTGTTCAGCCCCGTCTTGGCGTTGACGCCAAAGGGGATGCCGCGGCCGAAGTCCCGGACGGAAATCAGGTGGTCGGTGATGGTGATGATGATCTGCTTGCCGAATCCGGCGGCGAACTCGTCCACGGAGTTGTCGATCACCTCCTTCATCAGGACGTACATGCCGTCGTTCGGGGCGGTGCCGTCGCCCAGGCGGCCGATATACATGCCGGGACGGAGGCGGATATGCTCGATATCCTCGAGATGCGTCATGCTCTCGTCGCCGTACTCGGTCTGCTGCAGCTGCAATTCTTCGTCTTCGATCTCTTTCATCCGCTTGGGTGGTTTAATTGACCCGCAAAGATAGCAATTATTTGTTATTTATAGACTCCTCCGGGCTTGATCCGGTCCCACCAGACCTGCTCGCGGTCCACATCGTTGAAGGTAAGGTCCACCCGGAAATTCTTCCGCTCGAAGGCCATATTGCGGATAAACCACATCAGCGCGTCGTACTCCTTGAGCATCTTGATGGAGACCACGTGGCCCTCATCCTTGAAGCGCATGGCGACGTAGGGATAGCCCGCCTTCTCGAACCGTTTGACCAGGGCGTTGGTGCCGTAGAATCCCAGCTTGAAGAAGGAGATGGATTTATAGGTGACCAGCCGGTCTGCCGTGCCGTGCAGGAAGAAGGTGGGGGCGGGTGCGTGCACACGGTATTTGACGCGGCCGTCGCTGGAGAAGATGGCGCCCGCGAAGGAGGCGACTCCGGCAAAGCGGAACTCCTCCGGAATCTGCGCGGTCATCGGGGTGCGGTTGCCCAGTTCATAGTCTGCCTGCAGGGCGGTGATGGCCCCGGCGCTGCTGCCCACCAGAATGATCTTCGTGGGGTCCACCTTCAGGTCGGAAGCGTTCTTCAGGATGCAGTCCAGGGCGCGAAAAAGATCTTCCGTGGCCATCCGAACGGCATTCTGGGTGGGCCGGATCATCCCCATCAGCCCGTGGCTCACGAATCCGGCCAGTCCCAGACGGTAATCGAGGGCAAAGGCCACGAATCCGTCGTCCGCCAGGCGGCGGCAGAAGGCGCGTGTCGTCTCCGCTTTCTGGTTGTTCTCGCTGAATCCTCCGCCATAGATGAAGATGACGCATGGATGGAGCGCGGCGGTGTCCTGCGGCGCATAGAGGTCCATGCCGAGAATCTGGTTGTCATCGACGGCGTAAACAATGTTGCGGTCAGGCTCCTGCGAAAAAACTGCTTGAGAGGCCAAAAGCGTGATAATCAAGAGGCTGAAAAAACGTTTCATCGAACTGGTACTTTGATTGCCCAAATGTAGAAAATAAATCGTATTTTTGCAGACTTATTAATGATTAATCGCCGAAACAACCCCAAACAATCAATACAAAAAATGGCTAACAAACTTTTTACTGAATTCCCTCCTGTTTCCACCGAACAGTGGGACGAAGTAATCATCAAAGACCTCAAAGGGGGCGACTATGACAAGAAGCTTGTCTGGAAGACCCATGAGGGATTTGCCGTGCGGCCCTACTATCGTGCCGAGGACCTCAAGGACCTGAAGTTCCTCGGTACGCTTCCGGGCGAGTTCCCCTTTGTCCGGGGCAACTGCGCCAGCAACGAGTGGCTCACGCGTCAGGATTACTGCCTCTGTGAAATCGGCCCTGCAAAGGCCAACGAACAGGCACTGGACGGCCTGATGAAAGGCGTCCAGGCAATCGGTTTCTGCATCGACGAACGCAAACCCCTCACCGTGGCTGACTACAAGACGCTGCTCAAGGGTATCGAACTTCCCGCCGTCGAGGTCAACTTCTGCGAAGTGCGTCCCCGCGTGGCAGAAGAGACCATCAGCAACTTTGTCGCGTATGTCAAGGAACTGGGCGTCAATCCGGAAGAGGTCCGTGCCTCCTTCGATGTGAGCCCGCTCCACATGCTCACCACCCGCGGCCGTCTCAACAAGGAGAAGGCATACGACATCCTGGCGAACTGCATCCGCCTCGTTGCGGAGTTCCCGAAGATCCGCGTGATCAATGTCGAGGCTTACGACTTCAACGACGCCGGTGCCAGCATCGTACAGGAGCTCGGTTTCGCCCTGGCTATCGGCAGCGACTACCTCGCTGAACTCTCCGACCGCGGCATCGAAGTCAACGAGATCGGCCGCCGCATGCGCTTCACCTTCGGCATCAGCTCCAACTACTTCATGGAAATCGCCAAGTTCCGCGCTGCCCGCGTGCTCTGGTCCAATATCGTCAAGGATTACGGTGCAACCTGCACCTGCGCTGAAAAGATCTGCGTCCATGCGGTCACCAGCACCTGGAACCAGACGGTCTATGACGCTTACGTCAACATGCTCCGCGGCACGACCGAGGCCATGAGTGCAGCCATTGCCGGCGTCCACTCCCTCGAGGTGCTCCCCTTCGACTACGCTTTCCGCGCTCCCGGCGAGTTCTCCAACCGCATCGCGCGCAACGTGCAGTCCATCCTGAAGGAAGAATCCCGTTTCGACAAGATCATCGATCCTGCCGGCGGTTCCTACTATATTGAAACCCTCACCGCTTCCATCATCGACGCCGCCTGGAAACTTTTCAAGACGGTGGAGGAGAAGGGCGGTTATACCGAGGCCTTCAAAGCCGGTTTCGTGCAGGCTGAGATCAAGGCTGTCGCCGACAAGAAGGACAAGAACTTCGCACAGCGCCGGGAGACCATCCTCGGTACCAACCAGTTCCCGAACTTCCTCGAGAAGGCTTCCGACGAAATCACCAAAGAAATCGTCACCGGTGAATGCACGTGCAAGTGCGCTTGCGAAAACGACGAAGAGCGTATCGCAGAGCCGCTCCGCAAGTACCGCGCAGCCCAGGTCTTCGAGGCACTCCGCCTGGCGACCGACCGCAGCGGCAAGCGCCCGGTGGTCTTCATGCTGACCTTCGGCAACCTGGCCATGTGCCGCGCCCGCGCGCAGTTCAGCTGCAACTTCTTCGCGGTAGCCGGCTTCAAGGTGGTGGACAACAACCGCTTCGCTACCATTGAAGAGGGCGTCAAGGCAGCCGTCGCCGCCAAGGCCGACATCGTCGTGGCCTGCTCGGCCGACGACGAATACGCCGAGGCTGTTCCGCAGATCGCCGAACTGCTCGGTGACAAGGCTGTCCTGGTCGTCGCCGGTGATCCGGAATGCCGTCCGCAGCTCGAGGAAAAGGGCATCAAGAATTATATCCACGTCAAGTGCAACATCCTCGATACCCTCCGGGGTTATCAGCAGGAAATGGGCATCAAGGCACTTTAATAGGAGGAAGAACCCATGAGACCTGATTTCAACAAAGATATCGAATACGCAGGCGCAGCGTCCAAGAGCTGCAGTGCTGCCGGTGCAGGCGAAGCCTGGCTCGCTCCGGAACGGATCGAGGTGAAGCCGCTCTACACCGCCAAGGATCTCGAAGGCATGGAGCATCTGAATTATGCGGCCGGCCTTCCCCCGTTCCTCCGCGGTCCTTACTCCACGATGTACGTGAACAAGCCCTGGACCATCCGCCAGTATGCGGGTTTCTCCACGGCTGAAGAGTCCAACGCATTCTACCGCCGCAACCTGGCTGCCGGCCAGAAGGGCCTCTCGGTCGCCTTCGACCTGGCTACCCACCGCGGCTATGACGCAGACCATCCGCGCGTCGTGGGCGACGTCGGCAAGGCCGGTGTGTCCATCTGCTCCGTCGAGGACATGAAGGTCCTCTTCGACCAGATTCCGCTCGGCAAGATGTCCGTCTCCATGACCATGAACGGCGCCGTTCTTCCGGTCCTGGCCTTCTATATCG
>JAFYEZ010000026.1 GCA_017544005.1 Bacteroidales bacterium | reverse complement strand
TGGTTCGCGCTCGTCGAAAGCGAAAGCAACTTCCGCACCTTGACCACCAGCCGCGCGGCGGAAGTATCCGCGCCTTCCGCCCCTGGATCCGCGTCCTCTGCGAAGACGCTTTGGTCGAGCGTGGGGTAATCCCCTGAAGCCTGCGGACGGGCACCAAGCCATTGGCAGACCTGCTGGAAACGCGGCCCATGCGGTGGCTCCACGACATCATGGAAACAGGTCTCGCAGACTTGGTGGGCGGTCTCGTGGCGCAACACGTCCACAACTGCATACCACGGGTGATGCGTGACAAGACTGGCCCGCAACTCGATGCACTGCATCGTGCCGCCCCGCCACTGCCCCCAGCAGCCCAGGTCGGGATTCAAGGCAAAGACCGGCTGGCGCAACTGCATCGCAAGTTCCGGCCGCAGCCGCTCCACCGCGCGCTTCCATTCGGCAGCCAGCGCAGTGCTCAACAATCCCTGACAATCAACATTACTCATGCGAGAGGCTTTTTTCCAAAACAAACCGTCATTATGAATAAAATAACCTATCCCAAGCCACTCGGCGGTGAAATGACCTCCAAATTCGTTTCTATACATTATATTTAGGAAAATCTTTTTTCCCCATCCGTAACTGAAATCTCAACCCAATTGGAGAACATCATGGAACTCAAAGATAGCCAGACCGCGAAAAACCTCGCCTTCGCCTTCGCCGGCGAATCACAGGCCCGTAACAAGTACACCTACTTCGCCAGCGTCGCCAAGAAGGAAGGCTACGAGCAAATTGCCGCCATCTTCCTGGAAACCGCCGAAAACGAGAAGGAACACGCCAAGCTCTGGTTCAAGCACCTCGAAGGCATCGGCGACACCGTCGCCAACCTGAAGGCCGCCGCCGCCGGCGAGAACGAAGAGTGGACCGAGATGTACAAGGGCTTCGCCGAAACCGCACGTCAGGAGGGCTTCGATGCCATCGCACGCCAGTTCGAGGGTGTCGCCGCCATCGAGAAGCACCACGAGGAGCGCTACCGCGCACTGCTCAAGACCATCGACGAAGGCTCCACCTACATCAAGGTCGGAAAGGTCATGTGGATCTGCCGCAACTGCGGTGCCATCATCACCAGCGAGAAGGCCCCGGAGCTCTGCCCCGTCTGCAAGCACCCCAAGGCATACTTCCAGCTCTTCCAGGGCGACAACTACTAATCTGAAGGTGAGAGGTGAAAGGTGAGAGGTGAGAGGTGAAAATAGGCTTCAACCTCCAACTTTTCTTGAGGTACTCAGCTCTCGGTTCTCAGATCTCAGACTCTTAGGGCCTCAGGCCTCGGACCTCTAACCTCTAACCTCTAACCTTGATTTGAGCTGGTCCGGACGGCCGCTCCGGCGTTCTCCCCGGGGAGGAAAGTCCAGACACCACAGGGCAGGATGCCCGTCTGAAAGGGCGGGTATCGCGGGGAAATCCCGCGGTCAGGACAGTGCCACAGAAAACATACCGCCAGTTTCGACTGGTAAGGGTGAAATGGCGAGGCAAGAGCTCACCGCGGCGGCTGGCAACGGCCGCCGGCATGGCAAACCCCATCCGGTGCAAGACCAAATAGGGGACGAGGCGTCGCCCGCGCCGCCAACCTCCTTCGGGAGGCAGTCCCGGGTATCGGTCGCGCAGATGAATGGTCGTCGCGCCCCTCGCGGGGCGGCACAGAATCTGGCTTACAGGGCCGGCTCTTTTTCAGTTTAAAGGGTAAAGTCTCAAGTCCTAGAATAATAATCAAATAACCTGTTTGCAACAAATATATTAGACATAATATATGTGCGCAAAGCCCGCCAGTAGATTGACCGTCGTCTCCGAGTGCTGCAAATTGCTCAGCCAGGCCTCGGACCCCACAAAGACGCTTCAATTGGTCTGCAAGACGCTGGTCGAGACCTTCTGCACGCAGTTTTGCGCAGTGACCTCCTATGACCTGACGGAACAGCGCCTGGTCATCCGTGCCAGCCACGGCCTCTACGTGGAGGAACTCCAGAGCATCGCTCCGGAACATTCGCTCTCCGCAATCGCCTTCCACAAACAGCAGATTCTCAACCGCGCCCTGGACGCCCGGAAGACTCCGCCGGAACACTTCACCTGCGAGCAGCTCTCCAAGCGCTGCCACAGCCTGCTGGCGGTGCCACTGGTGACCCAGGGACGCTCCGTTGGCATCCTCACGCTGGGGCGTTCCTCCAAGCTGCCCTTCCCCCAGAGCATCGTCGATATCTGCAATGTGCTGGCCACGCCGATTGCCTCCTTCC
>JAFYEZ010000025.1 GCA_017544005.1 Bacteroidales bacterium | reverse complement strand
GAGGCCATGGGCGCCGCCCTCGGCCACACGCAGTCGCTGCACACCAACGCCCTCGACGAGGCTATCGCCCTGCCGACGGACTTCTCCGCCCGTATCGCGCGTAACACGCAGATCTACATCCAGGAGGAGACCCAGGTCTGCCGCAGTATCGACCCGTGGGCCGGTTCCTACTATGTGGAGAGCCTGACCAACGAGCTGGCACACAAGGCATGGGCACACATCGAGGAGGTCGAGAAACTCGGCGGTATGGCCAAGGCCATCGAGACCGGTATCCCGAAGCTCCGCATCGAGGAGGCAGCTGCCCGCAAGCAGGCCCGCATCGACTCGGGTATCGACAAGATCATCGGTATCAACGAGTACCGCCTCGAGCATGAAGATCCCATCGAGATCCTCGACGTGGACAACACCAAGGTCCGCGAGAGCCAGATTGCCCGTCTGAAGGAACTCCGCGCGAACCGCAACGAGGCTGCCGTCCAGGAAGCCCTCGCTGCCATCACCCACGCGGTGGAGACCAAGACCGGCAACCTCCTCGAACTCGCTGTCGAGGCGGCCAAGGTCCGCGCAACGCTCGGTGAGATCTCCGATGCATGCGAAAAGATTGTCGGACGTTATAAAGCAGTTATCCGTATGAATACCGGTGTTTACTCCGCTGAAGTCAAGAACAATTCGCAGTTCGAGCAGGCCAAGAAGATGGTCGCCGACTTTGCGAAGAAAGAGGGCCGTCAGCCCCGTATCATGATTGCGAAACTCGGCCAGGACGGTCACGACCGCGGCGCCAAAGTGGTGGCCACCGGTTACGCGGACTGCGGTTTCGACGTGGATATGGGTCCGCTCTTCCAGACGCCGGAAGAGGCTGCCAAGCAGGCTGTCGAGAACGACGTCCACGTCGTGGGTGTCTCCTCGCTGGCTGCAGGTCACAAGACCCTCGTGCCGCAGATCATCGCCGAACTCAAGAAACTCGGCCGAGAGGACATCGTGGTGATTGTAGGCGGTGTGATTCCCGCCCAGGATTACGACGAGCTCTACCGTGACGGCGCCATGGCCATCTTCGGCCCGGGCACCCCGGTCGCTACGGCTGCCATCAAGATCATGGAGATCCTGAACCAGAAGTTCGAATAATCTCCGGATAATATATTAAAAAAGAAGGGTGGCCTCGCGGTCACCCTTCTTTTTACTTTATTTGTTTTTCTCTTAGAAATCGTATAAATTTGCGACCATACTTCATAATTTTATGAAAAAATCCGGAGTAGAATCACGATTATTCGAGGTATTATGTATAAGCGATTATTTGATGTAAAGAGCAAGTTGGATGAAGGAATGTTCTTGTTTGGCGCGCGTCAGACGGGGAAATCTACCCTTTTGAAAGAACGGTTCAAGGACAATATTTATTACGATTTGCTTGATCCGGAACTGAGAAAGTTCTTTAAAAAGAATCCGAATGCGCTGAAGGAGGCACTGTCGGACAAACCGGCAGGGACTCTTGTCATCATAGATGAGATTCAGAAAGTGCCGGAACTGCTGGATATCGTCCACTATCTGATGGTTAGCAAAGGGTTGTGGTTCATTCTCAGTGGCTCAAGTGCCCGGAAACTCAAAAAATCCGGTGCGAATACTCTCGGTGGACGGGCGATCCCTGAAACGCTGTATCCCCTTGTCTGGCCGGAGGTCACGGACTTTCAACTGGACCGTGCAGTCCAGAATGGGATGATTCCCCGCCACTACATGGTACCGGACGCCACGAAGCGGCTCAAAGGTTATGTGGAAGTGTATCTGAACGAGGAAATACGCGAAGAAGGTGAAGTCCGGGAACTGGAAGCCTTTGAACGTTTTATGGAAGTCGCAGCCATTTCCGATGGAGAAATGCTGAATTATTCGAACATTGCTTCCGACTGTGGTGTATCGGCCAAAACCGTCCAGTCATATTTTCAGATTCTGTATGATACGCTGATCGGTTACCAGATTCCTGCATATAGGAAAGAGGTAAAGCGGAAAGTTGTCCAGACCCCCAAGTTCTACTATTTCGACGTGGGGATTGCCAACTACCTGATGGGCCGACATTCCCTGAAACGTGGCACTGACGATTATGGCCATGCCTTTGAGCACCTTGTGATGCAGGAGATCATCGCATACAAAGGGTACAGGGAAAAACAAGAAATCATCTCTTACTGGCGCACATACGACAAAAAAGAGGTCGATGCCGTTATCGGCGATGCCAAGGTGGCCATCGAAATCAAATCCTCCGAGCAGATAAAGTCCAGACATAAGGCTGGGCTGAAGGCGTTCAAGGAAGAGCATCCGGACTGCCGGCTGATTCTCGTTTCGTTGGAGCCGGTAACGAGGAAGGTCGAAGACATTGAGTTAATCTATGTGCTTGACTTCTTGAAGATGCTCTGGGACGGCGAAATCTTCTGACAGCACCCAAAAAGTAAAGATTACTTCTTGATCAGCGGGTTGTAGTCCGTTTCGCGTCTGGGGATCACCCAAGTCCGCTCGTTGCGGGAACCGTCGCCCGTAGCCTTGTCTGTCACGTTACCCTTCACGTTGTGTGCGGTAGTGAGACCACCGATTTTTACGATAATGTTAGTTCGAGTTAGGATTTATAACCAAAACCTATGAGTGTCTAACCGGAACCTACGGTCCGTCAAGCAGGGCGTCAAAAATGCCCTTCAGATTGTCTCGGGTCGAGCAGCAGATGTAGCGGTGGAAAGCATGCGAGGAGCGGTGTCCGCTGATGGAGCGGATCTGCATCTCGGTCAGGCGGCCTTCAAGATACATCCGCGTAATAAAACTGCGGCGCGCAGTATGCGAAGCGACCAGTTCGTATTTCGGAACTGTCCGTACCCGTTCCCTGCCTCCGATCCGCTCGGTTATCTTGACGGGTTCGTCCAGCCCGGCCATCCGGCAAACCGTTTTGATTTCCCTGTTCAGCAGCGAATTGCTGATCTGCGGCAGCGTGCCGCCCCATCTCTGGAGTATTTGTATTACTTCCTCAAATATAATAGGTATATAGACTTCTTCTCCGGTCTTTTGCTGTCTCTTCCGGAAGGCTTGCCGCTCGATTCCATCAAAATTGAACGTGACAATATCCGAGAGGGAAAGCCTTTGATAGTCCGAAAAACGCTGACCGGTGTAGCATCCTACCAGAAAGATGTCACGCGCCTTGCATAAAGGGTCCTCGCGCACCAGCGGGAGGGCGGCCAGGGCGCGGATTTCATCAAGATCCAGCCAGACTTTTTTGGCTTCCGTACCTTCCCTGTACGGGGCGCGAATCTCATTCAGGATACCGAGAAGCCGTCTGCCGGCCAGCCCCGACGCGCAGGCATCCCTGATGGCGGCTTTGAACAAGGAAGCCACGAGTGCGCGGGTACTCTCGCGAAACCCCCAGTCGTCACAATAGTTCATCAGCCCGTTGAAATCCCTGATTTCCAGCGATGAGAGCGGTTTCTCCAAACGTCTTTCGCCCTGATAATTCCGCCAGAGCGCCAGAAACTTTTCCCAGGAAGCGATGGAGCTCTTGGTATAAGCGCGTCCGCGGTAGAGAATTGTCTTGTTTTTCATGGCGCTCACACGTTCCGACAAATAACTGGAAAGGGTCGGTTTAATAATGAATCGGCGAAAAAACATGGCGCTGGGAGAGAGAATTGTAGTAAATCAGAAAAAATAATGTATATTTGTGTTCCAATACATTGAGTAAGTACACACCATTTAGACGCGCAAAGTTATAAATCCTAACTATTAAGGAATCAATTATTTGTAAACCAATTTCTTTTTGTTTAACCAAACCCTAAAACCTATGAGGAAATTTAAATCGATTGTCACCGCTTTTCTGGCGCTGATTCTCCTCGGCGGCATTGCCTCCGCGCAGAACATCACCGTGAAGGGTAGTGTGACCGACAAGGCTACGGGTGAACCCGTACCTTTCGCTTCCGTTGTCATCAAGGGCACTACGACCGGTATTGCAACGGATGCAGATGGTAACTTCTCCATGGCGGTCGCTCCGAACGCAACGCTTGTGTTCTCGTCGATCGGTTATGTCACGGAAGAAGTTGCCGTTTCCGCACGTTCTACCATCAACGTGGCTCTGGCACCTGATTCCCAGATGCTGGAAGAGACCGTTGTGGTTGCCTTCGGTACCGTCTCCAAGAAAGACTTTACCGGCTCGGCAGCTTCGGTGGACAGCAAGAAAATCGAAAGCCGCCCCATCTCCAACGCCACCAACGCGCTGGAAGGTGCAACCGCCGGCGTGCAGTTTACTTCCGCTTCCGGACAGCCGGGTTCTTCGGGAAGTATCCGTATCCGCGGTTTCGGCTCGATCAATGCGGACAACGCTCCGCTCTATGTCGTTGACGGTGTGCCGTATGACGGCATTGCAAACATGAACGCCGACGATATCGAGAACATCACCATCCTGAAGGATGCCGCTTCCTGCGCCCTGTACGGTTCGCGTGCTGCAAACGGTGTCGTGCTGGTGACCACCAAGCGCGGCCGCAGCGAGCGCGTCCAGTTCGACGTCAAGGTGAACCAGGGCTTCAGCGTCCGCGGTATCCCCGAGTACGACCGTCTCGACGCTTATCAGTATGTTCCCATCGCCTGGGAGGCTCTCCGCAATGGCCTGCTTTCCGCTTCCGGCAGTACCGAGACGATGGAAAGCGCTTCTGCCAAGGCTACGGCGACCCTGTTCCCTGCGCAGTTGGTCAACAACCCGTTCAACGTGGCTGACAACCTGGTCATGAACAACGACGGCACCATCAACCCGGAAGCGAAGCTGCTCTATGCAGACGACCTCGACTGGGGAGACGCCGTGAGCCGCGTCGGCCACCGCCAGGAATACACGATGAGTGCTTCCGGCGCAGGCCAGAAGTCCGACTTCTTCATGTCCCTCGGCTACCTGAACGAGCAGGGCTACACGATCGAATCCTACCTGGAGCGTTTCAACGCCCGCGCCAATGTGAACATCCAGCCCCGCAAATGGCTGAAGACCGGTCTCAACCTGGCCGGCACGATGTCCAATTCCAACGTCACCAACACTGATTCTTCCACCGGTTACGTCAACCCGTTCTACTTTGCCCGCAATATCGGTCCGATCTACCCGATCCACAAGCACAACGCAGACGGTTCCTACCTCCTCGACGAATTCGGCGAGAAGATCTATGAGTGGGATAACCGTGGCGGTGGCGCAAGCCCGGGCCGTCATATCGTGGCAGAAACCCTCTGGAACCCCAAAGCCTACAAGCGCAACGTGATCAACACCCGCGCCTATCTGGACCTGATCCTGATGGACGGCCTGAAGTTCACCTTCAACGCTTCCTATGACTTCCGCAACTACCTGAACCAGACCAACGAAAATACCCAGGTGGGTGACGGCGCTCCGGCAGGCCGCGGCCGTATCGTGAACTATCGCTACGATACCTACAACATCAACCAGCTCCTCAACTACAACAAGAGCTTTGCCAACCACAATGTGGACCTGCTCCTCGGTCACGAGAGCTTCGACCACAACTATAAATATGTGTACGGCTTCAAGCAGGGCCTGATCGCTGAAGGCAACACCGAGTTGATCAACTACACGACCATCAGCAGTATGTACACCTACGGTATGCGCCGTGCAACCGAAGGTTACTTCGCCCGTGCAAACTACAACTACGCACACAAGTACTACTTCTCCGCATCCTTCCGTCGTGACGGTTCCTCCCGTTTCTACCGCGATGCCCGCTGGGGTAACTTCTGGTCCGTCGGCGCTTCCTGGCGCATGGAAGAAGAACCTTTTATCGCAGCAGTTCCCTGGATTGACCAGTTGAAGCTCCGTGCTTCCTACGGTACGGTCGGTAACGACGGTACCGATTCCTGGTATGCTTGGCAGACGCTCTACGACATCAATAAGAATGCCGACAGACCCGGTTTCCTCCAGAGTGACCTCGAGGGTAATATGGACCTCTCCTGGGAGGTGAACAAGACCTTCGACCTCGCCCTCGATTTCGGCCTCTTCAAGAACCGTCTGACCGGTAGCGTCGAGTTCTTCCACAGAGTCTCCGACAACCTCCTCTTCGAGGTGCCCAAGCCGCTTTCCTCCGGTGTGCTTACCCAGTGGCAGAATGTCGGTTCGATGTACAACCAGGGCGTCGAGCTCCAGCTCTCCGCAGACCTGATCCGTACGAAGGACTTCACGTGGAATGCCACCTTCAATGCCACCAAGGTGAAGAACCGCATCACGAAACTCCCGCAGAACGAGATTATCAACAGCACCAAACGCTATACCGTAGGCCACTCGATGTACGACTTCTGGCTCTATGAGTATGCCGGTGTAGATCCTGCAACCGGTGACGCCCTCTTCTACAAAGGCGGCTGGGTACAGGAAGACGTGATCGACGAGGCGACCGGTCTCCCGAAGGTCGACCCCGTTACCGGTAAAAACGTCACGAAGGACAAGCTCGATGAGAACGGCCTCAGGATTTTTGATCCGACGGCAGAGCGCGAGAAGGTTCACAAATACACGGACGCTGACAAATACTATGTCGGTACTTCCATTCCGAAGCTCTATGGTTCGCTGACCAATACCTTCACCTACAAGAACTTCTCCCTCAATGTCCTGCTCACCTACGGAATCGGCGGCCTGAAACTCGATACCACGTACGCCGGCCTGCTGAGCGTCTCCAGCCTCGGTGCATCGCTGCATAAGGATATCCTCAACAGCTGGCACAAAGAGGGCGATGTCACCAGCATCCCGAGAATCGACAACGGTGATAGCAACTACCAGAACCCGACTTCTTCCCGCTTCCTGACGAATGCTTCCTACCTGAACATCCGTAACATCACCTTCTCCTACTCGCTTCCCAAGCAGCTGGTGAAGAAAATTGACCTGGCTGGTATCCGCGTTTACGGCAGCGTCGAAAACGCGCACCTCTTCTGCGCCCGCAAGGGTATGGATCCTCAGTACAACTTCGCAGGTACGAGCTACAACGACTACAGCCCTGCAAGAACGATGTCTCTGGGTATCAATATTCAGTTCTAATTGTAAATCCGAAACAGTATGAAAAAGATTTTTGCGCTTTTCGCAGGCTTCGCCCTTGTTGCGGGCCTCGCTTCCTGTGGCAAGGATTTCCTCGAGACTTCTCCGACCGACGCCTATGACCAGGACGTTGTGATGTCTACGACCGACAACATCGAGGCCTGCCTGAACGGTATGCACAAGGCGATGGTTTCGCAATACTTCTCCCGCCAGAATATCGGCGGTGTCCCTTCTTTCCAGATCGCCATGGACTGCCTCGGTGAAGACCTCGTCTTCCCGGCTGCCGGCAACGGCTGGTGGACCAACACCGGTGAAGTCAAGTGGAGCAGCACCCGCAACCCGGATGCCTGGACTACCTACTTCCCGTTTACGATCTCCTATAAGCTCATCTCCAACGCCAACATGATCCTCGACTATGTCGATGCGGCAGACGGACCCACCCTGCAGAAAGAGATGCTCAAGGGCCAGGCGCTGGCATACCGTGCTTATTTCTACTTCTGGCTCGTTCAGCTCTACGCGGACCGTTACGATGCCGCAACGGCCGCAACGGACCTCGCCGTTCCGTTGGTAACCACGACCCTGGAAAGCACGATGCAGCCCATCGCTACGGTAGAGAAGGTCTACAAGCAGATTACTGACGACCTCGATGCCGCTATCGGTTATCTGAACAACCCTGCAAACCCTTACGTCAACTATTCGGATCCGGAGAATAAGTGCGACATCGATGCTGCTACCGCAATGGGTATCCGCGCCCGCGTCGCGCTCGTGATGAAGGATTGGACCAATGCCAAGAAGTATGCGGACGATGCGATCACCGCTGCAAAAGCTGCCGGCCGCACCTTGATGACGACTGCTCAGTATCAGGATGGTTTCAATTCCTGCACCAACCCTGAGTGGATGTGGGGCTTCCATATGATTGCAGACCAGACCCTGTATTTCTATGGCTTCATGGCGTACATGTCCTGGAACTTCAACTCCAGCAATATCCGCGGATGCCCGAAGTGCATCAACAGCAAGCTCTACAACGAGATTCCGCTGACCGACGTCCGCAAGGGCCTCTTCGATCCGACCGGCGCCGCCTGGACAATGCCGAAGAGCACCTACAAGAAGTACCCGTACATGAACCGCAAGTTCGCCGTCAAAGATGCTTCGAGCTCCGTGGCCGACGCCAACTTCATGCGTCTGGGCGAAATGTACCTGATCGCTGCAGAGGCTGCTGCCAAGAGCAGCGGCGATGCTGCCCAGTATCTGTATGATCTCAACATCACCCGTGACCCGGCTTACATCAAGAGTATCAAGACCGGTGATGCACTGCTGGAGGAGATCTACACCTACCGCCGTATCGAACTCTGGGGCGAAGGCCACCGCTTCCTCGATCTGAAGCGTCTCAATATGGACCTCGACCGTACCGGTGCCAACCATGTCGCTTCCGTCAGCCAGGTGATGACCCTGCCTGCCAACGATCCCAAGTGGAAGTTTGCAATTCCTACCGAGGAGATCAACGCGAACGATTTCATCGATGATACAATCAACAAATAAAGATTAGGTTAGGTCTTTTTTTACGGCGGGGCGGCTTTCGGGCCGCCCCGCTTTTTTATGCTTTTTTGGATAGTCGGGACAAATGTCTACATTTGTAGGATTAATTGACTGAAGAAATACCTGATGAAGACCCTCCGGTTCTTGTTTACGGCACTGGCCATCCTCCTCGTGGCGGGATGCGGAAAGGCCCCGGTATCCGACCTCTCGGACCCGCAAGTGGCTTCCGCTGTGGCCCTGGCCGGCCGCGTTTTGCCCGCCAAGGCAGATCGGTTTGTTTTCGAATCGCTTCCGCCGGCTGAAAAAGATTATTTCACCCTTCGCCAGGAGGGGCGCAAGGTGGTTGTCGGCGGTAACAACGCCGGTTCGATGGCCGTGGGCCTGAATTATTACCTGAAGTACTATTGCCACCGCGAGGCGGGCTGGTTCGTGTGGGATACCTTCCGCATGCCGCGCCGTCTTCCCAGGGTGGAGACCCCGGTACGGATCGAGGCACGGGTGGACCGCCGCTTCTTCTTCAATTATTGCACCTACGGCTATACGATGCCCTGGTGGAACTGGGACCAGTGGGAACACGTGATCGACTGGATGGCGCTCAACGGCGTCAACCTGCCGCTGGCCATTACCGGCCAGGAATCCATCTGGTACCGAATCTGGACGGAGATGGGCCTTTCCCCTGAAGAGGTGCGCGCCTACTTCACGGGCCCTGCGCACCTGCCCTGGCACCGGATGCAGAATATCGACCGCTGGGGCGGCCCGCTGCCCGAATCGTGGCTCGACGGCCAGCTGGAGCTTCAGAAAAAGATCGTCGCGCGGGAGCGGGAACTCTCGATGCAGCCTGTGCTGCCCGCCTTCGCCGGCCATGTACCGCGCGAATTGAAGCGCATCCGGCCCGAGGCCCCCATCACGCAGCTGGAGGCCTGGTCCGGCTATCAGGATGAATATGCCTGCAGTTTCCTCGATCCGATGAGCGATCTCTACACGGAGATTCAGCAGAAGTTCATCGCCCTCGAGTCGGAGATCTATGGCAGCGACCATATCTACGGAATCGACCTTTTCAACGAGCTAATGCCGCCCTCCTGGGAACCCGCCTATCTGGGCCGCGTGAGCCGTCAGGTCTATGAATCGCTTGCCAAGGCCGATCCGGAGGCCACCTGGCTGCAGATGGGGTGGCTCTTCTACAACGAGCGGAAGTATTGGCTGAACGACCGGGTGGAGGCCTACCTGACCTCGTTCCCGAAGGAACGCCAGCTGATGCTCGATTATTATTGCGAGCGGCAGGAGGTGTGGCAGCGCACCGAACAGTTCTTCGGCGTGCCCTATATCTGGTGCTACCTGGGCAACTTTGGCGGCAACACGATGCTGGCGGGCGACCTGAAGGTGATCGAAGAGCGGCTGGAGAATACCTTTGTCAAGGGAGGCGCCAATTTCTGCGGAATCGGCTGTACGCTCGAAGGGTTCGACTGCAATCCCTATATTTATGAATATGTGTTGGAGAAAGCGTGGGATATGCCCCAGCACCGCAGCCTCGACTCTTGGCGCGAGCAGCTTGCCCTGCGCCGCTGCGAATGTGACGACGCAGCCAGCCAGGAAGCCTGGAAGCTGTTGATAGACAGTATTTATACAGCGCCGTCCCGTCCCGGACAGTGCGCCCTGGTCAATATCCGGCCCACTTTCGGAAAGTACCGCACCTATTACGCCCGCCCGCAGATCGACTACGAGAATGCCACCCTCTTCGAGGTCTGGCGCCTGCTGCTCGCTTCCAACGGCCGCGGCCGCTCCTTCGACTTCGACCTGACCAATATCGCGCGGCAGGCCCTGAGCAACCTCTTCATGACTGAATTCCGCGCCTATGAGGCGGCTTACGAGGCCCGTGACCGAGAGGCTATGAAAGCCGGACGGGAGCGCCTGATGGGATTGATCGACGACATTGACGGAATGGTGGGCTGCTGCCCTTACTTCCTGACCGGCAGCTGGATCGCGGATGCCCGCTCCTGGGGCGCCAATGAGGCGGAGGCCGATTATTTCGAGCAGAATGCCCGCAATCTCCTCACGACCTGGAGCGACAAGGACATGCTCCTGAACGATTACGCCTCCCGCACCTGGAACGGTCTGACCAAGACCTTCTACGGAGAGCGCTGGCGGATGTTCTTCGACGCGGTGGATGCCGCGCTGGATCGTGGCATAGCTTTTGACGAAGAGGCTTTTGCCGGCTATCACAAGCGGGTGACCGATTTTGAAAAAGCCTGGTGGGAGGGGCGTCAGGGCGTCTTCCCTGCCTCGCCGACCGGTCCGGTCCGTCCGCTGGCGGCCCGGCTTTACGCCAAATACGCCCCCAAAAACTGATTGTTACCAATTATTCGATAGATGAAAAAGAACCTATTCTTAATCTTTGCAGCCTTCCTGTTGCTCGCGACACCTTTGCTCAAGGCGGATGATATCTCCCTTGAAAAGGCCCGGGCTGCTGCAGAGACATTCTTCTCCCAGAGTGGGGTGGATACCCGTTCCGGCAGCGCGCTGACGATGATCGGTACGGATCTCTCCCTGACAGGAGCCACCCGCAGCAGCCAGCCCGCTTACTACATTTTCAACCGGGCCGGTGGCGGATTTGTCATCATTTCTGCTTTGGATGCGGCGGTTCCCGTGCTGGGTTATTCCTTTGAACACAGTTTCTCGCTGGATGAAGAGATGCCTGAGAACCTCCGTTCCTGGATGAGCTGCTACAGCGAGCAGATTGCCGCGCGCCGTGCCTCCGGCAAGGCCGCTACGGCGCAGGAACTCGCCCGCTGGGACGAGGCTCTCACCCGGACCCGCGGCGGCAACCCGCCCGCTTCGATAGACCTTCAAACGGCCGACTGGGGCCAGGGCGCTCCCTACAACGGGAAGTGCCCGCTGGACACCCTCGGAAAGCGTTGCATCGTAGGTTGCGTCGCAACGGCCATCAGCGAATACCTGTATTATTTCAAATATCCCGTCCGGGGAACTGGCACGCTCCCGTCCTATACGAAGAACAAGATCACCGTCGGTCCCATCGCCCTCGGCGAGGAGTACCGCTGGGATCTGATGATTCCCAAGTACAAAGGCGCTTCCTACACCACCGAGCAGTCGGATGCCGTGGCTACCCTCTGCTTCCACGTCGGCGTGATGGCCAAGATGTCCTACGGCTCCAGCGCATCCGCTGCCTCCACGGCTACCGGCGTTGAGGCCCTGACCCAGTACATGGGCTTTGACAAGGGCATCGTCAAGCAGTCCCGCAGCTACAATTCTGCGGAACAGTGGCGGGCCCTGATGAAGAATCAGCTGCAGGACAGCATTCCCGTCCTCTTTGCCGGCAGCTCGGAATCCGGTTCCGCCCATGCGTTCATCGTGGATGGCTATGACGAAGCGGACCGCTTCCTGATCAACTTCGGCTGGAACGGCAGCAGCAACGGCTACTACCAACTTGACGCATTCGGCAGCTATACCGTGACCCAAACCGTCTATCTGGCCGTGGTGCCCGAAAAGGGCGGTTCTGAGGAGCCCAACCTCTACCTGCGCAAGACTACCCAGAGCGGTGTCACCTACAATGGCCTGGTTCCTTATGCCGGCGCCGTTTCGGTAGGCGGTACCTTCACGGCCCGTTTCGGCGCCGTGTACAATTATGGCTTTACCAAGTTCGAAGGCAAGATCAACTTCGCCCATATGGACAAGGAGGGCAATATCAAGTCGCTCCTGCGCTCGGCGGATCTCTCCCTCAGCCTCTCCGACGGTTCCTATACCTGGTGGAATTCGTATCAGTCCCTGAAGATTACCGCTGCCATCGAGCGGGGCGACCGGGCCGTTCCGGTCTATCGCCGCAACGACAGCGAAGCGTGGCGGACCTTCGGTTACACCCAGGAAGAAGGGTTCCAGCCCGAATTGCCGCTGCATATCCGCGACTATACCTCGCTGGAATACGACAAGGCCAAGACGACGCTGACCCTCAAATCGTTCTACGGAGTTACCTGGACGCTGACCAATGCGGAGAGCCAGACAGTCGGCACCGGTTCGGTTCCGACGGCCGGCAAGACAGATATCAATCTTTCTGCTTATCCGGCAGGTACGTATACGCTCTCGCTGACGCTCGGCACGCAAGCTGCGGAGATTACCCTGACCCTTTAATGAATACCACCGTTTATGAAACATACCGTTAAACTTTTCTTCACAGCGTTTGCCGCACTTCTGCTCATCGTTTCCTGTGCGCGCAAGGAGCCCCTCCCGGTGGACGGGATTGCAGGAGAGACCCGCACGCTGACCGTTATCTGCGAACCGGGCACTGATGCGACCCGTACCGGTATCAACGAATATACGCCCGTCTGGCGCGCCGGCGATGCCCTCTGGGTATCGGACGGCACCACCTCCACCCGGGTCGTGGTGCCTGCGGAAGCCGCCGGAAAGCCGAATGCGGAACTGACCATCTCGGGGGTCGATCTGACCAAGACGCTCTATTTCCTCTATCCGTATGACGAGAACGCCTCGGTAGCCTCAGGCCGTATCATTGCAACGGTCCCTGTCATCCAGGACGGCCTCTTCGAGAATGCCCATCTGGCTGTCGGTACCTGCGCCCCCGAAGACAATGCCGTCGCCCTCAAGAACGCGTCGGCCATCCTGCACTTCTATGTGAACCGCGAGGATCTCTGGACACTCCAGTTGACCAACACCTCCACCGGCTTTACGGGTTCCTACAAAATCAACCCGGCCACCGGTGCCAAGTATTCCAATAATTCCGTTGTCCGCAAACTCCGCATGGACTTCAACAGCAAGACGGGCGACATGTACCTCTCCTGCATGGCTTCGAACCTCCCCAAGGGCTCGCGCTTCACCTTCATCTCGCGGGACGGCCGTATCGGCGGCATCAGCACGTCAACGGCCAACAGCCTGGTTAACGGAACGATGTACGACCTGGGCAACCTGGACGACCGTATCGAGTTCGACGACCAGCCTGCAGTTACCCTGGGACTGGAAGAGACGGCCAACTGCTACCTGATCCGGGAACCGGGTTCCTACCGCCTGCCTACCGTCAAGGGTAACGGCAGTACCTCGGTCGGCGATGTGGCCTACGGCGAAATCGTCTGGGAAAGCATCAACAGTGCAACGACGGCTCCCTCGAAGTTCTCCATGGTGGAGGAGATCGCCTACAGCCAGGGTTATCTCTATTTCCGGATTCCGGAAGGTGCTCCGGACGGAAACGCCCTGATTTCTGCCTGCGCGGAAGACGGAACGGTGCTCTGGAGCTGGCATCTCTGGCTCCTCGCCGACGGCTTTGAGGATCAGACCTACGGCGCAGGCGCTTCCAATCCCTATAGCGGCGCCGTGATGATGGACCGCAACCTGGGCGCCCTGACTACGGGTGACGGCGCTTCTGCCTATGGCCTTCTCTATCAGTATGGCCGCAAGGATCCGTTCCCGGGCATCGGCGTGCTGAGCGGCACGACGGCGGCCAAAACGGCCGGCACCGCCACCACGACTGCGGCGCAGAGTTCGGCCAACGGAACGGTAGAATATGCTACCGCCCATCCGACCGCAGTGATTTACAAGTCGCAGGGCGACTGGCTGCTGACTTCGGACGCTACCCTCTGGTCTGCCGCCGCCAAGACGATTTATGACCCCTGTCCGGCCGGCTATCACGTTCCGTTTGAGAATGCCCTCAGCGGCATGCGTCCCGCAAATACCGCTTGGGACGATACCCGCAAGGCCCGCACCCTCACCATTGACGCGACGCAGATCCTCTTCCCCGCCGCCGGAGACCGCGGCTCCGCCGGATCCCTGGCCAATGGTGGTACGACGGGCTGGTATTGGTTCGACAAGAACACCGCTTCCGGTACCAACGCCTGGAAGTTTACTGCCGATACGATCGGAACTGCGCCCAAACCGCAGGGCCAGTCCTGCTGCTTCTCCGTCCGTTGCCAGAAGTATGTGGCAACCGGCGATGAGCAGATCCTCTCTCTCGGCGTGACGGCCACGGCAGGACAGGTGTTCCTCTCGCCGCTGATGCAGGGAGAAACCTACTCCACCGCCCGGATCTTCTGGGGCGACGACAGCTCGGAATCCTTCGGCGTCAACAAGGCGGTGCAGCACCCCTACCAGGCGGCCGGCAACTACGTGCAGCTCATCCGGGGATACTCCCTGAGCGGCTTCAAGATCCAGAGCCTCGGAGATATCACCTCCATCGATCTTTCTGGTTTTTAATCCTTTATCGTTCCACAGCTATGAAAAAGCAATATATCGCTCCCCTGACGGAAATTCAACAGTTTGAGACCGCGCAGCTCCTGGCTGCCAGTGGAACCGAAGGCACCCTGCCTGGATTTACCCCCGGGAATTTTAACTGGTAAGGGATCCTATTCTATCTATGAATAAAGGAGACGGCCCCGCGGCCGTCTCCTTTGTTGTTGTCCGGGTAGATCCTACAGGGCTGTGGGTTCTTCCTTGGCGGGGCGTTCGTTGGCCACGGCGACATGCAGGACGTGCCCGTCGATTTCGGTGCCGTCGAGCGCTTCAATGGCTGCACGGCCTTCCGCTTCCTCCATCGTCACGAACCCGTATCCCTTGCTGTGGTGTGTTTCGCGGTCTACGATGATGCGGCCGTCCAGCACGGTGCCGTAAGGCGCAAACATGGCCTTCAGGTCTTCCCGACGCACTCTCCGGTTCAATCCATAAACAAAGATATCCATAGACTTGACTATTAAATTTATTATTAATGTAATATTTCAATCTCGCTACAAATATACTAAACAATCTTTAAATCAGCAATTGTCGAAGTTGTGTAATTTAGGATTTGTAAGCATTTTTGGAGAACGAGGGCTGGAAAGCCGAGTGGCAAATCAAAAATAGAAAGCAACAGGCAGAACACGGTGAGGTAGAGTACGGCCGTCACCACGGGCAGCGTCAGCAGGTTCGTCAGCAGAAAGTAGCGCGGAAAGCTGTGAAAGTACAGCCAGACGGGCAGGGCGCACGTCAGCTGACAAGAGATCGCGAGCGTGGCTCCGCTCCAGAGGGCCCTCAGGCTGCGCAGGCGCGTCTTCAGCAGGCTGCTGAGCCAGGGATGGAACAGAAAGATGCCCAGGCAGGCGGCAAAACTGAGCTGGAAGCCGATCTCCCGCGGAGCCTCGGGGTTGAGGAGGGTGATGATCAGGGCGCTGATTCCCAGCGAACACAGGCCGTCGCTTCGCCGTCCGATCAGGTTGGCTCCTTCATAGATGGTAATCATCAGCGCGGCCCGCGAGATGGAGGGGCTGAGCCCGGACAGGGCGGCGTAGCCCCAGAGCAGGAGGATGACCAGCAGGCTCCGCAGCCGGCGCAGCGGCAGGTTCAGGGCAAGCGGAAAGAGCAGGGCGACGAGCAGTTTGTAGAGGATTCCCACGTGAAGGCCGGAGAGGGCGAGCAGGTGGGAGGCGCCGCTGGCGCGATAGGCCGCCCGGGTATTCCGCGCCAGCTCGCTTTTGTCCCCGAATGCCAGGGCTTTGGCCACTGCACGCTCCGCCCCCGCGTCCAGAAACCGTTCGATCCGTTGTGCGCAGCGCTGCTGGATTTGGCGGCACCGGATTTCCAGGCGGCTGGGCGGGGCGGGGAGAGCGGGCAGGCGGGCACACTGAAGGGCTGTGGCGCCGAGCAGGACAAAGACCGTCACAATCAGCGCCCAGGAGCGCCATAGGAGGGAAATAAGGGTGAAAAGGAGGACTGCCGCGAGCCAGACTCCGGCGGGAAAGGGAACCCATCCGCCGAGCAGGTCGCCCGCCAAAAAAGCCGATGCGCAAAGAACGATATACCTACCTTTCCTCATGACGCTCCAAAGATACAAAGAAGCGTGCAGTTTTTCACCCAAAAATCGTTACCTTTGCGAATCTTTTTCGATTATCAACAATAACTCCAAGAATATGATTGTATTAGTATTGAATTGCGGCAGCTCTTCGCTGAAGTACCAAGTACTCGACATGAAGAGCGACGACAACTATTCCCTGCTGGCCAAAGGCCTCGTAGAGCGTATCGGCGAGAAGATGGGCGCCCTGACCCATCGGGTTCCGGATCAGGACAAGTACACGGTGGAGATGCCGATTCCCGACCATACGGTGGGTATCAAGGCTGTTCTCGACCTGCTCGTGTCCAAAGAGCACGGTGTGCTGAAGTCCCTCAAGGAGATTGAAGCGGTAGGCCATCGCGTGGCCCACGGCGGAGAGTACTTCAAGGGCAGCGCCCTCGTGACCGACAAGACCCAGGCTGAAATCGAAAAGCTCTGCGTGCTCGCTCCGCTCCACAACCCGGCAAACCTGCTCGGCGTGAAGGCAATCAAGGAGCTCATGCCGGAGGTTCCGCAGGTGACCACCTTCGACACCGCTTTCCACCAGACGATGCCGGATTACGCCTACACCTACGCAATTCCGTACGAGTACTATGAGAAATATGCCATCCGCCGCTACGGCTTCCACGGCACGAGCCACAAGTTCGTTGCCGCTGCCGGCGCCGCCTTCGCAGGCATCGACATCAACAACTCGCGCATCATCACCTGCCACCTCGGGAACGGCAGCTCCATCACCGCGGTGAAAGACGGCCGTTGCATCGACACTTCGATGGGCTTCACTCCGCAGGAAGGTGTTCCGATGGGTACCCGCAGCGGCAGCATCGACGCCACCATCGTGCCCTACCTCGCCGAGAAGGAAAACCTTTCCCCGAAGGAGATGGAAAAGATCCTCAACAAGAAGAGCGGTCTGCTGGGCATCTCCGGCGTCTCCTCCGACTGCCGCGATATCGAAGAGGCAGCCGGTGCCGGCAACGTCCGCGCTTCCCTCGCCCAGAATATCCTCTGCTACAGCATTAAGAAGATCATCGGCGCCTATACGGCAGCCCTCGGCGGCGTGGACCTGATTATCTTCACCGGCGGTATCGGTGAAAACTCCGCACCGACCCGTTTCGGCGCCATCCAGGGCCTCGAGTACCTCGGTATCGAATTCGACGAAGAGGTCAACAAGGGCATCCACGGCAAGGAGGCGATGCTGACCAAACCCTCTTCCAAGGTCAAAGTCTGCGTGATGCCGACAAACGAGGAGCTGGTAATCGCCCGCGATACGATGAACATTGTCAAATCACTCAAATAAATACACACAATCATGATCAAAAATTTCGATGAACTCTTTGAAGTTCTCCGTTCCAAGACCAAAAAACGTCTCGTGGCTGCATGGGCAGTCGATGACCACACCGTAACCGCTGCCGGCAAGGCTGTCCAGCTGGGTATCGTCGAGGCTACCCTCGTCGGTGACGCCGACAAGATCGCCGCCGTCTGCAAGGCTGAGAACATCGATCCCGCCATCTTCACGATCATCGACAACAAAGATGAACTGAAGTCCATCGCACAGGCTGTCTCGATGGTCCGCAGCGGTGAAGGCGACATCCTGATGAAGGGCCTCTGCAGCACGGACAAGTACATGCGCGGCATCCTCAACAAGGAGAACGGCCTGCTTCCTCCGAAGGCAGTCCTGAGCCACGTCTCCGTGGTCCAGAACCCGAACTATCCCAAGTTTATCATCGTCAGCGATATGGCTGTGATCCCGGCTCCGGACTTCAAGCAGAAACAGGCTGAGGTCAAGTACCTGGTCAACACCGCCAAGGCCCTCGGTATCGAGAAACCGAAGGTAGCTGCCGTGGCTGCTACCGAGCAGATGCTCGACGGTATGCCCGCCTGCGTTGAGGCTGCCCTTCTGGCCAAGATGGCCGACCGCGGCCAGATTGCCGGCTGCTACCTCGACGGTCCGCTCGCCCTCGATGTCGCCCTCTCCAAAGAGGCTGTCGCCATCAAGAAGCTCAAGAGCGAAGTGGCCGGTGACGCCGACTGCCTCCTCTTCCCGAACATCGAATCCGCCAACGTTTTCTACAAGGTCAACACCCAGCTCTGCCCCGGTGTCCGTACCGCTGCCATCGTAGCCGGTGCAGCCGCTCCCTGCGTGCTCTCCAGCCGTGCCGACAGCATCGACACCAAGCTCAATTCCATCGCGCTGGCTGCCATGACCGCAAAATAAGGTCCCTTGGCAGAGAACATTCCGCTCGAGCTGGGCACTGCCCCTGTCGGCAAGTTGCTCAAAAAATATGCGTTGCCCGCCATCATTGCGATGGCGGCTTCGTCTATTTACAACATGGTGGACAGCATCTTCATCGGACAGGGGTGTGGGCCGCTGGCCATTTCAGGCCTGGCCATCACCTTCCCGCTGATGAACCTTTCCTCTGCGTTCGGCACGCTGGTGGGTGTGGGAGGCGCCACCCTGACCAGCGTGCTGCTCGGGCAGAAGAACTACGACAAGGCCAAGCGCGTGCTGGGTAATGTCTTTATCCTGAACGTGATCATCGGTGTGGTCTTCACCGCACTCTCCATGGCCTTCCTCAATCCCATCCTGCGCTTCTTCGGCGCCAGCTCCGACACGCTGTCCTATGCGCGGAGCTACATGATTCCGATCCTCCTGGGCAACGTCATCACGCACCTCTACTTCGGCCTGAACTCCATCGTGCGCGTTTCGGGCCATCCGCAGAAGGCGATGCTGGCCACGGTGCTGACGGTGGTCGTCAACACGGCGCTCGACCCGATCTTTATCTTCGTGCTGAAGATGGGGATCCAGGGCGCGGCCGTAGCAACCATCATTTCGCAGTGCATCTCGCTGGTCTGGATTCTGCGGATCCTCTGCGACAAGCGGGAATTCCTGCACTTCTCGAAGAGCTCGTTCGGCCTGGACTGGCCTATCGCCAAGCGCTCGCTCTCGATTGGGCTGGCCCCCTTCCTAATGAACGTGGCTTCCTGTTTCGTGGTGATTTTCATCAACAACCAGTTCGCCCGCCACGGCGGCGACCTGGCAATCGGGGCCTACGGAATCGTCAACCGCCTCGTATTCATCTTCCTGATGATTGTGATGGGCTTCACCCAGGGCATGCAGCCGATTGCGGGCTACAACTACGGAGCCAGGCAGTATGACCGTGTGCTGCGGGTCTTTCACCTGACGGTGTACTGCGCCTGCATCGTGACTTCGATCTGCTTTATCGTGGGGGTCTTCTTTCCCCGGCAGGCAGCATCCATCTTTACGCACGATGAGCAGCTGATTGAAATGGCCGCCCACGGCTTCACGATCGACGTGCTGCTCTTCCTGATTATCGGCCGGCAGATGGTCATCTCCAACTTCTTCCAGAGCCTGGGGCTGGCCCGCAAGGCCATCTTCCTCTCGCTCAGCCGGCAATTGCTCTTCCTGCTGCCTTTTCTGGCCGTTCTGCCGCATTTTTTTGGCACGGACGGCGTCTGGTACAGCATGCCGGCCTCCGACCTGGCAGCGCTCGTCGTCTCCGAAATCATGCTCGCTTCGCTGAAGCGGGAATTCAAGAAAGAACAGGAAACCAAACCTGAAGCGCAATGAAACAAGAACTGATCCTGACAATCGGCCGCCGGATCGGCGCAGGCGGTCTTGCCGTGGCCAAGGAACTCTCCGCCCGGCTGGATGCCAAGATGTACGACAAGGAACTGCTCGCCGAGGCAGCGCGCTCCAGCGGCCTCTCTCCGGAGGTGTTTATTCCCAGCGACGAGAAACCGCGCAAGCGCGGCCTGGCTGCGCTCTTTTCCAGCCGCGGCTATGGCCCGCTCACCGAATCGATGTCGCACCGTTCGGTGCTGGGCGACGACAACCTCTTCTCGCTCCAGAGCGAGGTGATGCACACCCTCGCGGAGCAGCATCCGCGGACCATCTTCGTGGGACGCTGCGCGGATTACATCCTGCGCGACTGCCCAAACCTCTTCAGCGTCTTTATTACGGCTCCGCTGGAGCAGCGGACCGAGATGCTCGCCCGCGTCTGGGAGGTCTCTCCCGAGGCGGCCCGCAAGCGCATCGAACAGGAGGAGAAGCGCCGGGCGGACTATTACAACTATTTTACCTTCCAGAAATGGGGCGATTCGGCCAGCTACGACCTCTGTATCGATGCCGCTGCAGTGGGCGGAAACGAAGCGGTCGTAGAGGTGATCCTCTTCGCCCTCCGCAAACGCGGTCTCATTGACTAAACCCACCCCGCCATGGCTGACGAAAAGATTATCTTCTCGATGAACGGTGTGAGCAAAATCCTGCCGCACAACAACAAGGTCATCCTCAAGGACATTTACCTCTCCTTCTTCTACGGTGCCAAGATCGGTATCATCGGTCTGAACGGCGCCGGCAAATCCACCGTGATGAAGATCATCGCGGGGATCGAGACCCCTACGCGGGGCGAAGTGGTCTTCGCGCCCGGCTATTCCGTGGGTTACCTGGAGCAGGAACCGAAGCTCGATCCTTCCAAAACCGTGCTGGAAGTGGTGCAAGAAGGGGTTCAGGAGGTGATGGACCTGCTGAACGAATACAACGAGATCGGCCTGAAGTTCTGCGAGCCGATGTCGGACGAGGAGATGAACCGCCTGATCGAACGCCAGGGGGAACTGACCGACGCCATCGAGCACGCCGGCGGCTGGGACATCGATTCCAAGCTGGAGCGGGCCATGGATGCCCTGCAGTGCCCCGATCCGGATGCCTCCGTAGCCACCCTCAGCGGCGGTGAAAGGCGCCGCGTGGCCCTCTGCCGCCTGCTGCTCCGCGAGCCGGACGTCCTGCTGCTCGACGAGCCCACCAACCACCTCGATACGGAGAGTATCCAGTGGCTGGAGGCGCACCTGCAGCAATACAAGGGTACGGTGATCGCCGTCACCCACGACCGCTACTTCCTGGACAACGTAGCGGGCTGGATCCTGGAGCTCGACCGCGGTGAAGGCATCCCCTGGAAGGGCAACTACTCCTCGTGGCTGGAGCAGAAGAGTGCCCGCCTGGCCCTGGAGGAGAAACAGGAGAGCAAGCGACGCAAGACGCTGGAACGCGAGCTGGAGTGGGTCCGGATGGCCCCGAAGGCCCGTCATGCCAAGGGAAAGGCCCG
>JAFYEZ010000024.1 GCA_017544005.1 Bacteroidales bacterium | reverse complement strand
TGCCGGCATCTGCGGAGAGCCTGATGATGGATGCGCGCTTCCAGCCATCGTACACGGAGTGGTCGAGCGCCTTCTTCTCGGCGCTGGAAGAGAATGCGGCCAGCGCGAGGAGGGTCAAGGTCAGGAAGATTTTCTTCATCTTTACATGTATTGGAAATAAACGGCCTCCACGGCTGTGATGGCGGCGGTTTCTGTTCTGAGCCGGCTTTCGCCGAGATGGACGGGGCGGAATCCGCATTCCAGGGCAAGGCTTGCCTCGGCGCGGGAGAAATCCCCTTCGGGCCCGATCAGGATGACGATGGGGCGGGTGGGCTTTCCGGACGTGTGGTCGACAGGCGTAGCCCCGGCAGGCGTTTCTTCTGCCAGCACGTCCTTTATGGATATACGCGGGGCGTCCTCCTCCTCGAAGCAATATGCGATGAGCTTGAGTTCATCGGTGTCGCGATGGCTCAGGATGAACGCGGAAACGCTTTCAGGTTCACTGATTTGCGGGATCGCCCCCTTGAGGGACTGCTTCGTGGCGGAAAGCAGGATCTTCCTGATGCGGTCGGTCTTCAGCACCTTGCGTTCGGAGTGCTCGCCGATCACGGGTGCGATCACATCCACACCGAGCTCCGTGGCCTTTTCCGCGAACCACTCGAAGCGGTCGATGTTCTTCGTGGGGCATACGGCCATCGTGAGATTGTACCGATGTGCTCCCCAGCAGCGCTGGACACCGTCTATCCTTGCGCTAGCGGCCTTCGGGGAATCGTCCAGCAGGGTGCAGTCATAGAAAGTTCCCTCCCCGTCGATGACGCAGATATGGTCCCCGGAGCGATGTCTCAGCACACGTACGCAGTGACCGGACTCTTCCTGATCGAGAAAACACACATCACCGCGGATATCATTGGAATAGAAGATCTCCATATGATACAAATATAAGGAAATTACGGAGAAAAAATGTTGCGCCCGTTCCAGCTCCGATCAATAAGCCCATGGCACATAACATGCTATCAATCAATGGTATACAGAAAGTTCTATGCTCGTTTTCAGGCATAGAAGACATTGCAACTGCCTGAAACTCCGGCAGTTAAGTGCCAGGCGCAAATGCTGGTTCTCGTCGTCGCGGGACGGCGCACGCGTACTACCCTGCATCAGCGGGCCGCCCGGGCCGGGTATGTGGACAAAAAAAGAGGTCCCAGAATCATTTCTGATCCTGGGACCTCGAAAAGCGGCAGCTGCCTACTCTCCCACTTGGTGTAGCAGTACCATCGGCTCCCGCGGGTTTAACTTCTCTGTTCGGGATGGGAAGAGGTGGGACCCCGCTGATATAACCACCGCAGTATATTACTTGAGAGAGATTCACTCGGCATTCCCAGAAGCCCCGGCTTGTACCGAAAGATTTCGGGCGATTAGTACAGGTCGACTGAACACATCACTGTGCGTACATCTCCTGCCTATCAACGTGGTAGTCTCCCACGACCCTATAAGGAAGTCTCATCTCGAAGACGGCTTCGCGCTTAGATGCTTTCAGCGCTTATCCTGACCGAACGTGGATACCCGGCGGTGCAGCTGGCGCCACAACCGGT
>JAFYEZ010000023.1 GCA_017544005.1 Bacteroidales bacterium | reverse complement strand
TTTGGGAAGGATGAAGGTGCGGGAGTGGCCGCGAAGGGCCACCGCACGAGTATTGCGGTAGCGGAGGAGGACTTCCGCCTTGCCGGTGTCTTTGTTCGTCTTGGACGAAAGAGTGAGCGTCACTGATGCCATAATCCAGTCTATTTTTTCTTCTACAAAGGTACAAAATAGCGGGGACAAAAACAATTATTTTTGTCCCCATAATGGCTGGCTATTGAAATTTGTTGTAAGAGGTAGATTTGGAATTAGCGGCTTGTAGGCGTTGATTAGTAGGTAGTTATGCAATAATTAGCCTTCCAAATCATTTCAACGACTTGCCCATACTTTCAAGTGGGACTTTCCCGCCGGGGAATTCCCACCAGTCCTTCCAGGGCCCGTAGCCGCGCTGGGTGGCAAAGAGTTGGTCTCCCCGGCGAATGATCGCAGCAACAACTTCGATTGATTTTTTGGTTCCCATTTCGTGCACAAAGATACCGTAAAAAAACACTATCTTCGCAAATTATGAACAGTATGATTCTTCAAGAAGAGGCTGCACGCTGCCTGCTTTGTGCCGATGCGCCCTGCAGCAAGGCTTGCCGCAAGGGCGACCCCGCCCGCGCCATCCGCGCCATTCGCTTTGACAACCCGGCTCTTGCCGGAGGCTGGATCAAGGATTGCTCCGCTCAGGAACTCGAAGCCGCCGAGGCGGCCTGCATCCACTATGACCGGCCCATCCGCATCCGTGAGATCGCCGGGGCGCTCCCTGAGCCGCCCGCTGCCGGGAAGGCCCTCCCCTCGCTGGCCATCGACTTCTGTGGCATCCGCTGCGAGAATCCCTTCTTCCTGGCCTCGTCGGCCATCTGCACCAACTACGAGATGGTGGCGCGTGCCTTCGAAGCCGGCTGGGGCGGTGTCTTCTACAAAACGATTTGCATGCAGGACATCCACGAGGTTTCGCCGCGCTTCGATGCCGTCTATGAAACCGGACGGCACGGCCGGTTCCTGGGCTTCCGCAACATGGAGCAACTCAGCGAGAACCCGGTGGAGGTGGACTTCGAAATCCTGCGCCGGCTCAAGAAAGATTATCCCTCCAAGATCGTGATTGCCTCCATCATGGGACAGCAGGAAGAGGAGTGGATCCAACTGGCCAAAATGGCGGAAGAAGCGGGCTGCGATGCCGTGGAGCTCAACTACTCCTGCCCGCAGATGCGCCAGACCGGCATGGGGTGTGACGTAGGGCAGGACCCCGAACTGGTCACCTTCTTCACGGCCTATGTGAAGCGCAGCGTCAAGATTCCCGTCATCCCCAAGATGACGCCCAATATCGCCCATATCGCAGAACCGGCCATGGGGGCCTATTTTGCCGGGGCCGACGCCATCTCGGCCATCAACACCATCAAGAGCGTCACGCTGGGCGAAGGATCGGAGGTGAACGACTGCCAGACCGGCTCCGGCCTCTCCGGCCGCGCCGTGAAGCCCATCGCGCTGCGCCACATCCTGGCCATGGTCAAGAATCCCATGATGAAAAACGTGCAGTTCAGCGGTATCGGTGGCATCGAGACATGGCGCGATGCACTGGAATTCATCCAGTTGGGCTGCCGCAACGTGCAGGTTTGCACCGCGGTGATGCAGTATGGCTACCGGATTATCGACGATCTTGTTGCGGGCCTTCAGCACTACATGGCCGAGCGGGGCATCACGGATCTGGCCTTTTTGGTGGGCGAACGTCTCCCCTCCTTCCATCTTCCATCCGACCTGGACCGTGAGAGCATCGTCTATCCCAAGTTCGAGCGGAGCAAATGCATTGGCTGCGGCCGCTGCACGATCTCGTGCGCGGACGGCGGCCACCAGGCCCTGCAAATGGACCCGCAAACCCGCCAGCCTCAGATGATTGCATCAAAGTGCGTGGGATGCCACCTCTGCCGCCTGGTCTGCCCGGTGGGCGCTATCAGCGTCTCCAAACGGATTACAAAGAGTTAGTATCCCGGGCGCGCCGTCACAGAAAACTGATGGCATTGGGGCCTTCCGCGCAGAGCAGATCCAGAATGGAGAGATCGGGGATAAAGGCCCCGGGTGCGTAGGGAGAATCCGGCGTAAAGACCTGAAAATAGGGTACTGCGCGACCGTAGCGCTGCAGCAGCCCCTCACCGCGGTATTTGGGCTGGATGAGGGCACGCAGATCCGTGACCGGAGTCTCCGGGAGCGGTCCGGAAACCGGCACCGGCACCGGCGGCAGGAAATCGGCGGTCGTCTCGGGCCGGACGGCCAGGGAGCACATCTCGATCAGCTTTTCCGTCAGTTTCCAGTTCAGGTCGAAGAGGAAATGCTCCTGCCCTTCCAGGATGCGGAAAAGGTCATCACGGTAATACTCAAAGAAGGCCGAATGGTTGTAGGCGGCCGTCATGGCGCGCTCGTGGAGGCGCACCCAGGGTTCGGAATAATCAATCCTGACCTCGCGGATGGGAATCTTCTCGCCGTGGGCATGCACCACCGGGACCACCAGCGCCTCCGGGCCCGCCGCGGAATAGATGCGGCAACGGTTGCGCCAGGACTGCTTCTGGTAGCTCTCGCAGGCCTCGATTTCTACGCGGTGGCTCTGCGCCAGGGCATAGAACCACGAGACGGGCGGAAAGTAGGCCGTCGTGAGCAGGGTGTGCAGGAAATGCGCCACGGCTTAGCGGTTGGAAGGACGGACGATTCCGCGGGTGGAACTGCGCACAAAACCGACGATGGCCTCGCGTTCGGGAGAAGCCGCCATCTCCGCTTCAATCCGCGCGCACGCCTCTTCCGCCCGAAGACCGGCCTCATAGAGCAGCCGGTAGGCGGAACAGATGGATTCCAATTGCGCGGGAGTGAAGCCGCGGCGGCGCAGGCCAATCAGGTTGAGCCCCTCATAGGCCACCGGGTTGCGGCCGGCCAGGGTAAAGGGCGGCACATCCTTGGTCACCACGCAGCCGCCGCCCACCATTGCGTGGGCGCCGATATGGCAGAACTGATGCACCACGGCTGCGCCGCCAAGGATCGCCCAGTCATCTACATCCACCTCGCCGGCCAGTCCGGCATAACCGGAAAGAATCACGTGGTTGCCGATCCGGCAGTCGTGCGCGACATGGGCATAGCACATGATGAGGCAGTCGCTGCCGATCACGGTTTTCAGTTTGCCGCTGGCTGCGGTGCCGCGATGAAGCACGGCGCACTCGCGGATGACGGTGCGGTCGCCGATCTCCAGCCAGCTCTCTTCGCCAGCAAACTTCAGATCCTGCGGCACGCCGCCGATTACGCAGCCCGGGAAGGTCTGGCACCCGCGGCCCAGACGGACATAGTCAAAGAGGGTCGTGTGCGGGCCGATCCGGCAGCCGTCGCCGATTTCCACATGTTCACTGATGTAGCAGAACGGGCCGATTTCCACGTTCTTGCCGATCTTGGCATTGGGATGTATGTAGCTGTTGTTATTCATAATCAAAGTTTAAAGTGGGCCATCAGGGCGCGCACGGCGGCCGTATTGACGCTGTGACCGGGCTTGACGGCGGTGACGCGGGCCTTCAGGCGGGCACCGACGAGGGCCAGGTCGCCGCAGAGGTCGAGCAACTTATGACGCGCACACTCGTTCGGAAAATGGAGCGGCGTATCGTTCAGGTAACCGCGAGGCTCGTCAATTACGAGCGCGTTGTCCAGCGAACCGCCCTTGATCAGGTTGTTCTTGCGCAGGAACTCCACCTCCTGCAGGAAACAGAAGGTGCGGCACGGAGCGATCTGGGAAGCGTAGTCCTCCCCTTCCGTGAAACAGGCCGTCTGCGTACCGATTACCTGCGAATGAAAATCGATTTCCACCGCAAGCGTGTAGCAGTCGGCGGGCTCAAAACGGATCAGCGAATCTCCGAAAGCGTATTCAAAGGGGCCGGGAAGCTGAATTTCGCGGCGCGGGGCCTCCTGCTCCTGCAGTCCCGCCTCGAGGAAGGCCGCCACATAGGAAGCCGCAGAGCCGTCGAGAATCGGCACTTCGGGTGCGTCGAGCGTCACCAGCAGGTTGTCCACCCCCATTCCGGCGCAGGCCGAGAGCAGATGCTCCACGGTGACCACCTCCACCCCACCGCGCACGAGGCTGGTACTGCGCTGGGTGGAGCCCACGCAGGCCGCCATGGCGGGAATCCGGACGCCGCCCCGGTCGGTGCGTTCGAAAACGATGCCGTGTCCCGCAGGAGCGGGAATCAACTGCATCGTCACGTCACACCCGGTGTGCAGGCCGGTGCCACGGAATGTGCAGGGTTGGCGGAGGGTGTGCTGATTCATGCTACTTGCCTTCCGATTTGAAGCGCGCGTAGGCCTTCATATAGGTTTTATGATCGATGGCGGGATAGCCCAGCAGGACTTCTCCCTCCTTCTTGACGTTGCCGATCACGCCCGTACGGGCGGCTACCGTGGTGTGGTCCGCCACGGAAATATGGCCGTTGAACCCGCTCTGGCCGCCGATGATGCACTGCTTGCCGAGATGCGCGCTGCCTGCGACCCCGCTCTGGGCGGCCATCACCGTATTGTCGCCGATCTCCACGTTGTGCGCCACCTGACAGAGATTGTCCAGCTTGACGCCCCGGTGGATTCGGGTGGAGCCCATCGTAGCGCGGTCAATCGTGGTGCAGGCACCCACCTCCACGTTGTCTTCCAACACGACATTGCCTGTCTGGGGAATCTTCTTATAGGAGCCGTCTTCCGTGGGCGCAAAACCGAATCCGTCCGCCCCGATTACCGCGTTGGCGTGCACGATGCAGCCATCGCCGATCTCGCAGTCATGATAAACCTTGACACCCGGATAGAGAATGCAGTTTCTCCCCACCTTGACGCGCGGTCCCAGGTAAACCTGCGGGAAGATGCAGGTGCCCCGGCCGATCCGGGCGCTGAGGGCGATGCTGCGGCGCAGGGAGAGCCGCGCACAGAAGCGGTTGCCACGGGGGCGGTTCCTGCGCAGCTGCTCGAACCAGCCCAGCAGTTCGGCGACCGCCGCATACGCATCATCTACCTTCACCAGGGTGGCGGAGACGGGCTGTGCGGGCACAAAACTGCGGTTTACGAGGATCACATCCGCCTGGCAACTGTAGAGGTAGTGTTCGTATTTGGGGTTGGCGTAGAAGCAGACGGTTCCCGGCCGGCCGTTCTCGATGCGGGCGGGCGCGGAGACGGTCACATCGGGATTTCCGACGACTTCTCCGCCCAGGCGGGCGGCAATTTCCTGTGCTGAAACTTGAAAAGCCATAGATGAACTTACAAATGTAGCGATAATCGTGGAATACAAAAAATGTGCCTCGAATTTGGCTGATTGGCAAAGATTACCTATCTTTGCACCGTTAGAGACGACGAAGCGAAGGGGGCCCGGAGGGCTCCCTTGTTTTTTGTCGGAAAAAGAACCTGCCTTATGATTGAAAAAACGCTTATTGAAGCCATCGCAAACGAATATCTCGCTGCCACCGACCTGAAGCTGGTCCGCGTGAAGGTCAGCAAAGAAAATGACATCACGGTGTTTATCCACCGCAGCGGAGCGGGCGTCTCGATTGACGACTGCGTGGCGCTGAGCCGCCATATCGAGGGCAAACTGGACCGCGACAAGGAGGACTTCTCCCTCACGGTCAGTTCCGCCGGCACCGGTTATAAGGACGAAGACGAAGAATAACAAACGAAAACAACAATCATAAAACAACACATCACACAATGGAAGTGAATCTTATCAGCCCGTTCGCTGATTTCAAGGAACAGAAGAACATCGACCGCCCCACGATGATGGGCGTGCTCGAAGAGGTCTTCCGCAACCAGCTCGCCAAGATGTACGGTGAAACCGCATCGTTCGACATCATCATCAACATCGACAAGGGCGACCTGCAGATTCTCCGCAAACGCACCGTCGTGGAGACCGTCGAGGATCCCGCAGCGGAAATCTCCCTCGAGGAGATCCGCAAGATTGACGACTCGTTCGAGGTGGGCGAGGACTACACCGAGGAGATCCAGTTCTCCGACTTCGGCCGCCGCGGCATCCTCAACATCCGCCAGAACCTCCAGGGCCGTATCATGGAGCTGGAAAAGAAAAACATCTATGACAAGTACGTGGACCGCATCGGCGAGATTATCGTCGGCGAAGTATACCAGGCCTGGAAGAAAGAGGTGCTCGTGATGGACGAGGACGGCAACGAACTGGTCCTGCCCAAGACCGAACAGATCCCTTCCGACTTCTTCCGCAAGGGTGACACCGTCAAGGCAGTCATCACCAGCGTAGAGATGCGCAACGGCTCCCCGGTTATCACCCTTTCGCGTACCTCAGGGCTCTTCCTGGAGCGTCTCTTCGAGCAGGAAGTTCCGGAAATCTACGATGGTCTGATCACCATCAAGAAGGTGGTCCGCGTCCCGGGCGACCGCGCCAAGGTGGCTGTTGAATCGTATGACGACCGCATTGACCCGGTGGGTGCCTGCGTCGGCGTCAAGGGTTCCCGTATCCACGGCATCGTCCGCGAACTGCGCAACGAGAACATCGACGTCATCAACTGGAGCAACAACACGCAGATTCTCATTCAGCGTGCCCTGAGCCCCGCCAAGATTTCTTCCATCGAGTTCCTCGACGACGAAGTCCGCGTGTACCTCAAGAAAGAGGAGATCTCCCTGGCTATCGGCAAGGGCGGTTCCAACATCAAGCTCGCCGGCATGCTGGTGGGCAAGCAGCTGGAAGTCTATCGCGCCGACTCCGAGGAGGAGCAGGACGACGTGCTGCTCGACGATTTCAACGATGAAATCGAGCAGTGGATCATCGACGCCCTCAAGGGCATCGGCTGCGACACCGCCAAGAGCGTGCTCGCACTTCCCGCAGATGAGATCGCAGAACGCGCCGATCTCGAGATTGAGACCGTAGAAGACGTGCTCAAGATCCTCCGCGCAGAATTTGAATAAAAAAACACCTTAAAACCATACGGGAGAATTATTTATGGCAGAAGGAACCATCCGAATCAGCAAGGTATTGAAGGACTTCAATATCAGCAGCAGCACACTCGCCGATTTCTTGAAAAAGAAAGGCATCGACACGGAAGTCTCGCCCAATGCGAAGATCTCCGAAGACGTCTATACCATGCTCGCCAAGGAATACGGCAACGAACAGCAGTTGCTGATGGCCCAGTCGAAGCAGGTCAGCAACAAGTTGAAGGAGGTCGCCTCCGCCCGCGAACACACGGGTGCAGGCGAGGACGAACCCGTCCGGGAGGTCTTCATCAAGACCAATGTCCTCACCGCAGAGCGTCCCGCAGCCCCCGCTCCGGCTCCCGCCCCTGCCCCGAAGGCTGCTCCGAAGCCTGAGAAACCTGAACCGGTGGTTCCCAAGAGCGAACCGGAACCCGCTCCCGCACCCGCAGAGCCCGTCAAGTCTCCCGATGACGCCGGCTCCGGCCTCAAGGTGCTGGGCAAGATTGACCTGAACAAGCCCAGGAAAGAGAAGAAGGCAGCTCCCGCACCGGAGGCTGCTCCCAAGGCTGAAAAGCCCGTCGAAGCGCCCAAGCCTGCAGAACCGGTCAAGGTGGAGGAAAAGCCGGTGGAAGAGAAGCCGGTCCGCACCGTGCCCGAGCATATCGAGACCAAAGTCGAAAAGCTCGCCGGTCCCAAGATCAGCGGTACCATCGACCTTTCCCAGTTCGAGAAGAAACCGCACGCACCCAAGGACAAGGGCAAGCGCGAGCGCATCCACAAGGGCGGTCCCGCCAAGGTGGACATCAACGCCACCGAGGGCAGCAACCGCCGCGAGAAACCCGCTCAGACGCCTCAGCGCGACAGCGGAAAAAGCCGTGGAAAAGACCGTGACCGCTTTAAACCCGTCCGCGCCGAAATCGACGAGGATGCCATTCAGAAGCAGATCAAGGAGACCTACGCCCGGATGGTGGAAGGCAAGGGCAAGACCAAGACTTCCAAGCACCGCCGCGAAAAACGCGAAGAGTTCTCCCAGAAGATGCAGGAGGAGCAGGAGCAGCAGGCACGTACCAGCAATGTGCTGAAAGTGACTGAATTCGTAACCGTCAACGAGCTGGCCATCCTGATGGACAACACGCCGGTCACGAAGGTAATCGAGGCCTGCATGAACCTGGGTCTGATGGTCTCCATCAACCAGCGTCTCGACGCGGAAGCGCTCGTGCTCGTGGCAGAGGAGTTCGGCTACAAGATCGAATTTGTCAAGGCGGAAACCCAGGGCGCGATCGATGAAGAGGTGGACAAGGCGGAAGACCTTCTGCCGCGCCCGCCGATCGTCACCGTGATGGGCCATGTGGACCACGGTAAGACTTCCCTGCTCGACAACATCCGCAACACCAACGTGATTGCCGGAGAGGCGGGCGGTATTACCCAGCATATCGGCGCCTACAGCGTAACGCTTCAGGACGGACGTCAGATTACCTTCCTGGATACGCCGGGTCACGAGGCCTTCACGGCCATGCGTGCCCGCGGTGCCAAGGTCACCGACTTGGCCATCATCATCGTGGCCGCTGACGACGCGGTGATGCCGCAGACCGTCGAGGCCATCAACCATGCGCAGGCTGCCGGCGTGCCGATGGTCTTCGCCATCAACAAGATCGACAAACCGGGTGCTGACCCCGACCGCATCAAGCAGCAACTCTCGCAGATGAATATTCTCGTGGAGGACTGGGGCGGCAAATACCAGTGCCAGGAGATCTCCGCCAAGAAAGGTACGGGTGTCTATGAACTGCTGGAGAAAGTGCTCCTCGAAGCCGAGATGCTGGACCTCAAGGCGAATCCGAAGCGTCGTGCGAAAGGATCAGTCATCGAGTCCTCGCTGGACAAAGGTCGCGGATACGTAGCTACGCTGTTGGTGCAAGACGGTACACTGCATATGGGCGATATCGTGCTTGCCGGTACGTTCCACGGACGTATCAAAGCCATGT
>JAFYEZ010000022.1 GCA_017544005.1 Bacteroidales bacterium | reverse complement strand
GAGAACTTCCCGGGCTATCCGGAAGGGGTGGACGGCACGCAGATGATGGCCGATTTTCGGGCGCAGGCCGTTCGCCTCGGGGCCGATGTCCGTCCCGGACTCGCTACGAAGGTCGACTTTTCGCAGCGCCCGCTGCAGGTGGAGATCGACGGGGAGAAGAGCCTCACGGCGGATGCCGTCATCATTTCCACCGGTGCTACGGCCAAGTACCTCGGCCTTCCCTCGGAATCGAAGTTCAAAGGCATGGGCGTCTCCGCCTGCGCGACCTGCGACGGCTTCTTCTACCGTGGCAAGGATGTTGCAGTGGTGGGAGGCGGCGATACGGCGTGCGAGGAGGCGATGTACCTCTCGACGCTCTGCCGCAAGGTGTACATGATTGTCCGCCGGGATGTCCTCCGTGCTTCCAAGGCCATGCAGGAGAAGGTGCTTTCCGCTCCGAACATCGAAATGCTCTGGAAATGCCAGACCGAGGAGGTGCTGGGCGATCTGACCGCCGGGGTGACCGGTGTCCGGCTCCGTCGGGCGGACGGCGAAATCCTCGAGAAGAAGATTGACGGATTCTTCCTGGCGATCGGACATCATCCGAACTCCGACCTCTTCAAACAGTGGATCGAGACGGACGAAAACGGCTACATCCTGACGGAGGGACGCAGCAGCCGCACGAATGTGGCGGGCGTCTTTGCGGCGGGCGACGTGCAGGATCCGACCTACCGGCAGGCCGTGAACGCCGCAGCCAGCGGATGCAGAGCCGCCCTGGATGCTGAAAAGTATCTGCAGACTTTAAAATGAGTAACATGCGACTGAAAACGCTCCTGATAACCCTGACGGCCCTCCTGGCACTGGCCTCCTGCAAGACGGAATTCACCGCCCTGCTCGAGAGCAATGACATCCCGACCAAGTACGCCAAGGCCTTCGAACTCTTCGAGGCCAAGAAGTACTCCCGGGCCGCCGAGATGTTTGAATCGCTCACCGTGCTGACCAGCGGTCTGCCGCAGGACGACACGGTCCAGTTCTACTGGGGCCTGAGCAACTACAAGTATGCGGACTATGTCACGGCCGAGGGAAACTTCGAGAAGTTTATCGACGTCTATCCTTCCAGCCCTTTCACCGAGCAGGCCAAGTTCCTGCGGCTGGACTGCCTCTACCGCAGCACCTACCGCTACGAACTGGATCAGCAGCCCACCTACCGCGCCCTGACGGCCATCTCGCAGTTCATCCTTGAGAACAAGAACTCGGAATACATTCCCCGCTGCCGCGAGATGCTGGACGATCTCAAGGGACGGCTCGAATTGAAGGCCTACAAGGGAGCCTGGCTCTACTACCACATGGAGGACTACCTGGCCGCCCACTATGCCCTGAAGAATGTCCTGAAGGAGAATGCGGACAACCGCTACCGCGAGGATATCCTCTATTTCACCGCGATGTCCTCCTACAAGTACGCGCTCAACAGCGTCCCCTCCAAACAGCGGGAACGCTACATGACTTTCGTGGACGACTACTTCAACCTCATCAGCGAATTCCCGGAGAACGTCCACCGCAAGGAGCTGGACGGGCTCTACGCCAAGGCGCAGAAGTTTATCAGCAAGACCCCGGAGGCAACGGAAAATACGGAAAACAACGACAATATCAAATAACTTATGGACAACAACAAACAGCAGGTTGTAACCAACACGATCACCCGCGAGCTGCGTGACTTTGCCGCTCCGACCGGCAACATCTACGAGACGGTGATGATCATCGCCAAGCGTTCCAACCAGATTGCCGCCGACCTCAAGCAGGAGCTCGGCAAGAAACTCGAAGAGTTCACCAATTATGCAGACACCCTCGAGGAGACCTTCGAGAACCTCGAGCAGATTGAGATTTCCAAATACTACGAAAAGCTTCCGAAGCCTACGCTGACGGCTACCAAGGAGTTTGAAGAGGGGAAGATCGTCTATCGAATGGCCGACTAATCCAGCCGACCGATGCTCAAAAGATTGGCGATACGCAATTACGCGCTGATCGATTCGCTGGACATTGATTTTCCGGAGAATCTCATCGTCATCAGCGGTGAAACAGGCGCCGGCAAGTCTATCTTGCTCGGTGCCTTGTCGCTTCTTTTGGGCGCAAAGGCCGAACTCTCGGTGCTGGGCGACCCCGCGTCGAACTGTGTCGTAGAGGGGGAATTCAGCCGGGACGGGGAGGAGTATATCCTCCGGCGGGTCATCTCTCCGCAGGGCCGCTCCCGCGCGTTCATCAATGATGAACCGGCCACGCTGGAGGCGCTCAAGGCCCTCTCCGGTTCGCTGGTGGACATCCATTCCCAGTTCGACCAGACCCTGCTCGCGGGACGCCGCTATCCGCTGGAGCTGCTCGACCATTTCGCCGGCCTGGCGGCCGACAGAGTTGCGCTGGGCACCTGTTATGACCGGATGCAGGCCCTCTCCCGCGAGATTGAACGGCGGGAGACGGCTGCGGCAAGCGCCCGCAAAAACCGGGATTACATTGAATTCCAATATAACCAGCTCTCGGAGGCCCGGCTTCGCGAGGGCGAAATCGAAGAACTCGAGATCCAGCAGCGCCAGCTGGCCAACGGAGAACTCATTCGCGAGAACCTGATGGCCGTCGATGCCATTTTCTCGGCGGATGAGCGCTCGCTGCCCGGCCAACTGCATGAGGTGGAAACGGCGCTGGGCCGGATTGCCCCGTATGTTCCGGAGGCCGCCAGCCTGAAGGAACGGGTGGAGTCGGCCCGGATCGAGTTGAAAGACATTGCCTACGAGGCGGAAGGCCTCTCCGGACACATTCACGTTTCCGCCGGCGAGCTGGAGCGGGTGGAGGAGCGGCTCTCGCTGCTCTACGACCTGCTGCGGAAGCATGGCGTGGAAAGTGAAAAGGAACTGATTGCCCTGCGGGAGGGCTTTGCTTCGCAACTTTCCGGGGAAGAGGAAAACGATGCGGCGCTGGAAGCGATGCGCAAGGAGCGCAGCGCGCTGGAAAAGGAGTATGAGGCGGGCGCTGCCCGGCTGCATGCCGCCCGCGTCCAGGCTACTTCCCGGCTCGATGCCGCCCTGCTGGACTCCATTCACTCGCTGGAGCTGCCGCAGGCCGTTTTCGAAACGGTCGTCCAGCCGCGTACGCCCGGGCGGGAGGGCATCGATGAGGTTCTCTTCCGGTTTTCCGCCAATCCGGGCGTGGCGCCGGTGGAACTCTCCCATTGTGCTTCCGGCGGCGAACTCTCCCGTATCATGCTCTGCCTGAAGAATCTGCTCTCTACCTTTACCGGCATGCCCACCCTGGTCTTCGATGAAATCGATACCGGTGTCAGCGGCAGTGTAGCCGACAAGATGGGCGAGATGATTGTTTCGATGGGGGAACGGATGCAGGTGTTCGCCATCACCCATCTGCCTCAGGTGGCCAGCAAGGGGAGTGCCCACTACCTGGTCTATAAAGAGACGGAAGGCGGGGTTACCCACAGCCGGATCCGCCCGCTTGCGGGCGAGGAACGGGTGCGGGAGGTGGCCCGGATGCTCAGCGGAAGCCGCCTGAGCGACGAGGCCCTGGCCAACGCTCGGGTCTTGTTGAAATCCAGATAATTATAACAACTAAACTATACTGTCATGCGAATCATTATCCAGGAGTCTTACGGGAAAATGTCCCAGTGGGCTGCCGCGTACATTGCAAAGCGTATCAACGCCTTCAAACCCAGCAAGGAGCGTCCTTTCGTGCTGGGTCTTCCCACCGGTTCTACGCCAATCGGTACCTACAAGGAACTGATACACCTCTACAAGATGGGCAAGGTTTCGTTCAAGAACGTCGTGACCTTCAACATGGACGAGTATGTCGGAATTCCCGAGAACCATCCCGAGAGCTATCACAGCTTCATGTGGAACAACTTCTTCTCGCACATCGACATCCCGCGGGAGAATGTCCATATCCTGAACGGCAATGCACCCGATCTGGAGGAAGAGTGCCGCAACTACGAGAAGCAGATTGCCGATTTCGGCGGTATTGAGCTCTTCATGGGCGGTATCGGTCCGGATGGCCACATCGCCTTCAACGAACCCGGTTCCTCGCTGACTTCCCGCACCCGCGTCAAATCGCTGACCACCGACACGATCATCGCCAACTCCCGCTTCTTCGACAACGACATCAACCTCGTCCCGAAGACCGCACTGACGGTCGGCGTCGGTACGGTGATGGATGCCCGCGAAGTGCTGATCCTCGCAAACGGCCACAACAAGGCCCGCGCACTGGCGCACGCGGTGGAGGGCTGTGTTACCCATATGTGGACCATTTCCGTCCTGCAGCTGCACCAGAAGGGTATCATCGTCTGCGACGATGCGGCCACCGTGGAGCTCAAAGTCGGCACGGTCAACTATTACAAGGATATCGAAAAAGAGAATCTCAATCCGGACCGCCTCATCTAAAGGGCGGCACCGGAGACGACCTTCACGGTATTGTCAGGGCGGTATTCAATGTCCCGGGTGTGGACGTTGACATAACCGCCCTCTTCTTCGCTCCGGACGAACCGGATGCTGTTCTGCAGCAGGTCCATCGGGTAGTACTCGACAAAATCGAAGAAGGCGTCGCCCAGGTCGTTCAGGGTGGCGATAAAGTAGGTGAGGACGTCGTAGCCCTGGAAGGCGTACTGACTGGGCTCGGTGCCGTAGAGCGCCCGGTATTTCAGGACAAAATCGCGGGTAGCCTCCTGCGTGTAATCTACGTAGTAGGGGGTGGAGATGCGCAGCCCCAGTTTGTAGAGGTTGGCTACGTCAATGGTCTCGAAATGGCGCAGGCGGTTCGGCGCATAGAGGGTGACGGGAATGCCTGAGATGGCGAGAAGACTCATGTTGCGCACCACGTCGGAGGCGAAGGCCTCGTCTTCCGAGGCAATCAGCACCCGCTGGGGAAGACTCTCCCCGCCGGGGGCCATCTGCGCGCGCAGTTCCTCGGTAATCAGACGTCCGCGCAGAACCTCATAAGAGATTTTGCGATAGGCGATTCCAGCCGCCGTCAGGGCCTTTTCGTAGCGCTCCTCCAGCTGAATCTCCTGGGGAGAGACCGGATTGGAGAAAAGGGTTACGGGACCGTCCCCCTCGGCTTTGAGCCGGGCCACCAGGTTGGCGGCCTGCCGTTCCGGCGAAGTGGGGATCTGGAAGAAATAGGGATTGTCGCCGGCATACTCCTCGGCGGCAGGATCGAGGGGCGAGACAAAGGCGATCCGGAAGATTCTGCAGATGCGCTGGAAGAGCTGCATCTCGGCGGCGCTCACCGGACCGATCATGACATCGTTGCGGAAGAGATCGTCGGTGAATTCTGCGTCATCTTCCATCAAATCGGGCAGGTCAATCACGGTAAGGCGGATATCGACGCCCGCATTGCGCTGGTTTTCAACGGCGAGCAGCGCACCCGCATAGAAATCGAGGTAGTTGGTATTCGGATTGCCGGAGGCAACGTCGAAGGGGAGGATCAGGGCAACCTTCACCGACCTGGCGCCCGCATTCAGGGAAATGCAGGCGCACAGGACGATGAGAAGGATGGCCCTCAGCCTTTTCATGGCCGTTTAGCGGTTTCTCTTTTTGATGTACTCGCTGTTGAGGCCTTCCACGATCTCCTCGGTAATGTCGAGGGCGGGGTTGCCGACGATTACGACGTTGGTCGTTGCGTTGGTCGCCAGGATGGCTGCGAATTCGTGGGTCTGGTTGTACGCCTCAAGATAGGTCTTGATGGCATCCATGACCTGGTTCATCATCACCTCGTTTTCCTCCATCAGTTCAGCCTGCTTCTGGCCGGCGAGGTTCTGGAGATCCTGCTGGCGCTGGAGCAGCGTCTGCTGCTGCTTTTCAGCGGCGGAACGGGTCAGGAGGCCCTTGTTGATCTGATTTTCAAATGCCTTGCCGTCGCTTTCGAGCTTGCGGCCCTTCTTGTTGAGGTCATCTTCGATCGCCTGCTTCTTGGCCTCGAGTTCGCCGCTCAGGTCGCTGTACATGTCATACTTGAGAATCAGCGAATCGATGCGGACATAGACGATGTCGCCGGCTGCAGCCGTCATGGCTTCGCCGGTAGCGGCAGGTTTGGCGCCGCCCTTCGGGCATGCCAGAGAGAGAATCAGAGCCGTAACTGCGAGAAGGGCAGCCACGATGCTGAGAATGAGGGGGGTCTTTTTCATATAAAGGTCGTTGTTTGTTTGGTTTTGCGTTTTGCTGTAAACTGCAAATATAATCAATTATCTGCAAGTTCGTTCAAATAGGCCTTGACGGTGGTCTCCAGCCCCAGGTAGAGGGCGTCACAGATCAGGGCGTGGCCGATGGAGACCTCGGCGAGGGCGGGGATGCACTGGCGGAAATAGTGCAGGTTCACCAGGTTCAGGTCGTGGCCGGCGTTGAGTTCGAGACCGCAGCGGACAGCCTCCTCGGCGGCGGAGACGTAGGGGGCGATAGCCGCTTCCCGGTTGACGGAGTAGTCCCGGGCATAGGCTTCCGTATAGAGCTCCACCCGCCGGCAGCCGGTCTCCGCAGCATAGCGGATCATCTCCGGGACCGGGTCGATGAAGATGGAGGTACGGATTCCTTCGTCGTTGAAAATCTTGCAGATACGCTTCAGGTACGGGAGGTTGTCGCGGGTATTCCAACCGGCGTTGGAGGTCAGGACGTTTTCCGCATCGGGAACCAGCGTCACCTGGGCGGGATGCACCTCGCAGACCAGGCGGATGAAGGAGTCGATGGGGTTTCCCTCGATGTTGAACTCGGTGGTGAGAATGGGTTTGAGGGCGTGAACGTCGTCGTAGCGGATGTGGCGTCCGTCCGGCCGGGGGTGGACGGTGATTCCCTGGGCGCCGAAACGCTCGCAATCCCGGGCCGCTTTCAGCACATCCGGCATGTTGCCGCCCCGCGCATTGCGGAGCGTGGCAATTTTATTGATATTTACACTTAATTTTGTCATGGCTTGCAAAATTACGCCAAAAATAGGTAAATTTGAACAAAAATACAGGTCCCCTATGAAGTTAGCGATTCACGGAAGAGGTCTCGATTCCGACCGGATACCCGATATTGTCAATCTGATCTGGTTTGCGTACAAAAGAGGTGCCACGATTCTCTACAGCGAGCCGCTGCTCCATGAGATTGAAGGGCAGGGGATCGACCATCCCGCGGGGGATGTTTTCGATCTCAGCCAGCCGCTTTCCCGTCCCCGTTGCGACCTGTTGCTGGTGCTGGGCGGAGACGGAACGTTCCTCTCTTCGCTGGGAATCGTGCAGGATTCGGGCATCCCGGTCGTCGGCATCAACTACGGCCGGCTGGGCTTTCTTACCGCCGCGGAGGCGGGCGCCGGCGAATCCCTGCTGGAGGAGGTGCTCGATGGAAAATATACCGTCGTCGGACGGCCCGTCCTTTCGGTGCGGGGGCTGTCCCAGCCGCTTCCGGCTGACTTTTATCCGTATGCACTCAATGAGATCGCCGTCTCCGGACTGCACCAGGGACTGGTCGGCGTCACCGTCAGTATCGACGGCCGCAAGCTTCCTGAATTCTGGGCCGACGGCCTGCTGATTGCCACCCAGACCGGCAGTACGGCCTATTCCCTGAGCCTCGGCGGGCCCATCGTGCTTCCCGGGGCCGACGTCATGGTCGTCTCGCCGATTGCGCCGCACAACCTCAATGTCCGGCCGATGGTCGTCCCGCTGAGCGCCGCCATCGACATTCAGGTTACCCCGGTTCGCGGCGGAATCACGGTTTCAGCGGACAATCACGCCGCCGAGCTGCTGCCCGGATCCCGCTTCCGGGTGCAGCGCGCTCCGTTCGACCTGCAATGCATCAATCTGACAGACAATTCCTTTATCAACGCCCTCCGCACCAAACTCCATTGGGGGGAGGACTTCAGAAACGCCAACGAAGCATGACAACGATACCGCAACATGTAACCATTATCATGGATGGCAACGGCCGCTGGGCCCGCAGACAGGGCAAACAGCGGCTGTTCGGCCACAAAGAAGGGGTCGAATCCGTCCGCGCATGCCTGGAATTCGCCGTGGAAAAGGGCATCCGCTACCTGAGCATTTTCGCTTTTTCCGAAGAGAACTGGAACCGCCCGCAGGAAGAGGTCTCCGGCCTGATGGAACTGATGTTCAAATCGGTCTTGAAAGAACGTAAAACCTTCCAGGACAACAATGTGCGCTTCCGGGTCGTCGGAGATCTGCGCAAGCTCTCCAAGGGGTTGCTCGATGCCATCCACGCCCTGGAGGCGGAGACCGCCGGCAATACCGGCACGACGCTGATCGTGATGCTCAGCTACAGCGGCAAGTGGGATATCGTCCAGGCTGCGCAGCGCTATGCGGATGAGGCGCTTGCGGCGCGCGAGGCGGGCAGGGAGGCGGCTCCGCTCACCGAGGCGCGTTTTGCGGACTACCTGAGCACCGCAGGCATCCCCGAGCCGGACCTGATGATCCGCACGAGCGGGGAGCAGCGCATCAGCAATTATATGCTTTGGCAGTGCGCCTACACTGAATTCTACTTCACCGACGTGCTTTGGCCTGATTTTCGCAAAAAGGAGTTTGCGGCGGCCCTGCAGGCCTTTTCTGAGAGGGACCGCAGATATGGAAAAATAAAATAGGTATTCCCGAAAATAAACCGTATTTTTGCGGACTTTTAGAATGTGATGAAAAACCTCCTCAAGCCCTTCACAGTTCTGGCGCTTCTGCTGGCCGTTTCCCTTTCAGGGAAGCCGGTCTTTGCCCAGGGTATTGAGGTGGATTATGCCAACCCGAAGTCCTATGTGCTGGGCGGCGTCAATATCACCGGTCTGAAATACCTTTCCGCCGAGCAGCTGCTTTCGGTGCTGGGTTTCCGCGAGGGCGACACCGTCACCCTTCCGAGTGAAGAGATTTCGAATGCGGTCAAGCGCCTCTGGCTGCAGGGGGCGACCTCCCAGGTGGGACTCTATATCGAGCGCCTTTCCGCCGCCAGGGATACCGCCTGGCTGCGTCTCGACATCGAGGAACTTCCCCGCGTACTGAAGTGGGACTACCGGGGCGTCCGCAACGGCGAGCGGGACGACCTCAAGGAGAAACTGAATCTGCGCCGCGGCGGCCAGCTGTCCGAATATGTGCTCAACACCTCCGTGGACCTCATCAAGGACTACTACAAGGAGAAAGGTTTCCTGAACGTGGCCGTCGATGTGGAGCAGGTGCGGGATTCCATCATCAAGAACGCCGTCAAGGTCACCTTCGTCGTCAACAAGGGCAAGAAGGTGAAAGTCAAGGAGATCACTTACGAGGGCACCGCCGAGGTCTCCAAATACAAACTCGACAAGACCATGAAGAAGACCAAGGACCGTTCCTGGTATAACTTCTTCAAATCCAAGAAATTCAATGAGGACGAATATGCCAACGACAAGAAGAGCCTGCTCGATGCGTTCAACGAGGCGGGCTATCGTGACGCCCGGGTGGTGAGCGACTCCCTCTACTACATCGAGGAGGGGCGGCTCGGCATCCATTTCGTCTTCGATCCCGGCAAGAAATACTACTTCCGCGACATCACCTGGACCGGCAACTCGGAATACGACGCCGAGGTGCTCAATTCGGTGCTGCATATCGACAAGGGATCCGTTTACGATGTCATCACCATGGAGAAGCGTCTCTATGGCGGCGACCCGAACGAACTCTCCATCGCCAAGCTCTACCGCGACAACGGGTACCTCTTCTTCAACGTGACGCCGGTGGAAATCAATATCGAGGGAGACTCCGTCGATGTGGAGATGCGCCTGGTGGAGGGGAAACCCGCCACCTTCAACAACATCATCATCAACGGAAATACCCTGACCAACGAGAAGGTGGTGCGCCGCGCCGTCTTCACCCGGCCGGGCTACCTCTTCCGCCAGACCGATTTCGAGCGCTCCATCCGTGAAATCTCCTCGATGGGCCATTTCGACGCCGAGGTCGCGGCCGATCCGCAGAAGGGCTACAATATCGTGCCGAATCCGCTCAACAATACGGTGGACATCTCCTACAACGTGGAGGAGAAGTCGAACAGCCAGATCGAGCTGAGCGGCGGCTGGGGCAACCGCATGTTCGTGGGTACGCTCGGCTTGAGCTTCAACAACTTCTCCACCTACAACTTCTTCAAGAAGGAGGCTTGGCGTCCGGTTCCGCTGGGCGACGCGCAGCAGCTGGCCATCCGCTTCCAGACCAACGGTACCTACTACACCACGCTCTCGGCCAGTTTCGTGGAGCCGTGGCTGACGGGCAAAAAGCCGACTTCGCTCAGTTTCTCGGCCTACTTCTCACGTCAGACCAACTCCTACTTCTCGGCGTACTACAACATCCTGAACAACGACCAGTACATGGAGGTCTTCGGTGCCTCGCTCGGTCTGGGTACGCGCCTCAAATGGCCCGATACCTACTTCGTGTTCTACAATTCGCTGGGCTGGCAGACCTACAAACTGAAAGACTGGAGTTACTACTTCATCTACAATACGGGCGTTTCGCACAACCTGAGCTGGACCTCGTCGCTCTCGCGCAATTCCACCGACCAGACGATCTATCCGCGCCAGGGTTCCGACTTCAACTTCACGATGCAGCTGACTCCGCCGTGGTCGCTGATGCGCAAGAACGCCTCCTCGATAGACTGGAGCGCCAAGACCATTCAGGAGCACTTCCGCTGGATCGAGTATAACAAGTGGACCTTCAAGGGCTCCGTCTATACCCGCCTGGTCGGCGACCTGGTCCTGATGACCCGCGCCTACTTCGGCTATCTGGGCTACTACAACCGCAAGTGGGGCTACTCGCCCTTCGAGGGTTTCATCGTGGGCGGCGACGGCATGTCGGGCTACAACACCTACGGCTCCGAGGTGATCGGCCTGCGCGGTTATGAGAACTATTCGCTGACACCTTATATAAATGGTGCCTATGCAGGTAATGTTTACGACAAGTTTACGGTCGAGCTGCGTTACCCGCTCATTATGCAACCCTCTTCGACCATCTTCGCCCTGGCCTTCCTCGAGGCCGGTAACTGCTGGTCGGATATCCATGATTTCAACCCGTTCCAGGTCAAGCGGAGCGCCGGCGTCGGCCTCCGTGTCTTCCTGTCCATCGTCGGCCTGCTCGGTATCGACTGGGGCTACGGTTTCGACGCGACCTCGAACAAGAGTCAGTTCCATTTCGTAATCGGTCAACAATTCTAAAAACACGCATAGTATGAAAAAGTTGTTTTTGATCCTGGCAATCGCCCTGATGAGTGTTCCCGCTCTTCGTGCACAGAACCAGAAAATCGGTTTTATCAATACGGAAACCGTACTGAATGAACTTCCTGAATATCAGAAAGCCCAGAAGACCCTCGAGCAGCTCACCGAGAAATACAAAGCCGAGGTTGAGGCGGATCTGAAGGTCATCGATCAGCTTTACACCAACTACCAGAACCAGAAATCCTATCTTTCCAGCTCGCAGCGCTCCTCCGCGGAGAATAACATCATTACCAAAGAGCAGCAGATGAAGCAGAAAGAGGAGAACTACTTCGGTTCGGAAGGCGTACTCGCCAAGAAGTCCGAAGAACTGCTGACCCCCATCCGCGAGCGCGTGGATGCCGCTGTCCGCCGCTATTGTGAACTGCACGGCTTTACGGCCGTCATGGACCTGGCCGGTTCGGGCAATATCGTTTACTACGATACCGCACTGGACATTACCAAAGAAATTATCAAAAGCTTATAGTCATTCCGGAATATGAAAAAGTTTTTCCTTACCCTGCTGCTCACCGTGGCGATCGCGGCGATGGCAGACGCCCAGAACCTCAAGTTCGGACACATCAACTCCCAGGAGCTGATCGCCCTGATGTCCGAAACCGATTCCGCACGCCTCAACCTCCAGCTCTACCAGCAGGATCTCGAGGAAACGATGCACGGAATGGAGGATGAATACAACACCAAATACACCGAATACCAGCGCAAGAATGCAACCTGGACCCCCGCCGTCCGCGAGGCCAAGGAGAAAGACCTCCAGGATCTGGTCCAGCGCATCCAGCAGTTCCAGCAGACCGCGCAGCAGGATATGCAGCGCCAGCAGCAGCTGCTGATGGGCCCCATCTTCCAGAAGGCCAACGACGCCATCCAGAAGGTTTCCAAGGAACAGGCGCTGATCTATGTATTCGACACCTCCGTGGGTGCCGTCATCTATTTTGACGAGGCGCAGAGCATCGATCTCCTGCCCCTGGCCAAGAAAGAGCTCGGCATTCCGGCTGAGAAGGTCGCTCCTTCTCAGCTTCCCGCTCCCGCTCCCGCTGAGAAAAAGTAATTTCCACATTCATCATACTAAAACCTAAATTATAATTATGCAACACAAAGTTATTGACACCAATGATGTCGTAATCCGTTTTGCTGGTGACTCCGGTGATGGTATGCAGTTGACCGGTACCCTGTTTGCAGATGCGTCTGCACTCTACGGCAACGAAATTTCCACCTTCCCGGACTATCCTGCAGAAATTCGTGCTCCGCACGGTACCGTGTCGGGCGTTTCCGGTTTCCAGGTTCACATCGGAAAGAGCGGCGTGACCACTCCGGGCGATTTCGCTGACGCACTCGTCGCGATGAATCCTGCAGCCCTCAAGGCCAATGCAAAATGGGCGAAACCCAACGCAACGATTATCGTCGACCTCGACTCCTTCGACGAGGCCAACATCAAGCGCGCCGGTTTCGAAACCGATGATCCGATCACTGAACTCAAACTGGAAGACCGCACCATCGTGGCTGCCAACATCACCTCCCTCACCAAGGAGAGCCTGAAGGACAGTGGACTCGGACTCAAGGAGATGGAGCGTTGCAAAAATATGTTTACCCTGGGTATGGTGTTCTTCATGTTCAACCGCCCGCTGGAATACACCGACGCTTACCTCGTCAAGAAGTTCGGCAAGAAGCATCCCGAAATGGTGGATGTCAACAAGAAGGTGATCCGCGACGGTTTCAACTATGCGGAGAACATCCAGGCCATCGCCAATACCTACACCATCGCACCCGCAAAGCAGGAGCCGGGTGTTTACCGCAACATCAACGGTAACCAGGCTACCGCATGGGGTCTGATCGCCGCTTCCGAGAAGGCCGGCATTCCGCTCTTCTGCGGTTCCTACCCGATCACCCCGGCTACCGCGATCCTCGAGGAACTCGCCATCCACAAGAACCTGGGCGTGAAGACGGTCCAGTGCGAGGATGAGATCGCAGGTATCTGCACCGCCATCGGTGCCGCTTTTGCCGGCAACTTCGCTGTCACCACCACCTCCGGCCCGGGTATCTCCCTGAAGTCCGAGGCAATGGGTCTGGCCATGATCACCGAGCTTCCGCTCGTCATCGTGGACGTCCAGCGTTCCGGCCCTTCCACCGGTATCCCGACCAAGACCGAGCAGACCGACCTCAACCAGGTCCTCTACGGCCGCAACGGTGAGTGCCCCATCTGCGTGATTGCAGCACACTCCCCGAGCCACTGCTTTGATGCAGCTTTCATGGCCGGCAAGCTTGCACTCGAGCACATGATGCCGGTTGTCCTCCTCTCCGAAGGCTTCCTCGGAAACGGTTCCGAACCTTGGAAGATTCCTTCCATGAAGGATTATCCTTCCATCAAGGCGCCGGTCATCGACTCCTGCGAAGGCAAGTTCCAGCCTTACAAGCGCAACCCCGAGACCATGGCCCGCTACTGGGCTCTCCCGGGCAAGGCAGGTCTGGAGCACCGCATAGGCGGTCTGGAGAAGAACACCGCCGGTGTCATCTCCTCCGATCCTGAAAACCACGCCAAGATGGTTGCCGAGCGCGCCGAGAAGGTTGCCCGCGTGGCCAACTACATTCCTGACCAGGAAGTGATCGGCCCGAAGAAGGCAGAGACCCTGCTGATCGGCTGGGGCGGTACCTTCGGCCACCTGCTCTCCGCTTACCACGAACTCAGCAACGAGGGCAAGGACGTCGCTCTCACGCACTTTGACTATATCCTTCCGCTGCCGAAGAACACGGCTGAAGTCTTCGCGAACTACAAGAACCTCGTGGTCTGCGAGCTCAACAGCGGCCAGTTTGCCAACTATCTGCGCGCCCACTTCCCGCAGTTCCAGTTCAAGCAGGTCAACAAAGTTCAGGGCCAGCCGTTCATCGTCAAGGAAATCGTCGATGCAGTCAATAACCTTTAATTATCGGAGGATCACATTATGAAATATACAGCACAAGACTTCAAGAGCAACCAGGAACCCCGTTGGTGCCCGGGTTGCGGTGACCACGCCATCCTCGCAGCACTGACCCGGGCTCTCCCGACCGTCTGCGAAGACCTCGGTTACTCCAAGGAGCGCATCGTCGTCATTTCCGGTATCGGCTGCTCCTCTCGTCTCCCTTACTATGTGGATACCTTCGGTTTCCACTCCATCCACGGCCGTGCTACGCCGATTTCCACCGGTGTCAAGGTAGCCAACCCGACCCTCAGCGTCTGGCAGGCAACCGGTGACGGCGACGCACTCGCTATCGGCGGTAACCACTTCATCCACGCTATCCGCCGTAACATCGACATCAACGTCATCCTCTTCAACAACCAGATTTACGGTCTGACGAAGGGCCAGTACTCTCCGACCTCCAAGCTCGGTCAGATTACCAAGACCTCTCCGTACGGTACCATCGAGAACCCGTTCATCCCGGGCGCACTCGTACTCGGCGCACGCGGCACCTTCTTTGCCCGCAGCCTCGACTCCGAAATGGCGCTCAACCAGGAGATTCTCGTTGCCGCTGCCAAGCATGACGGCTGCTCCATCTGCGAAATGCTGACCAACTGCGTCATCTTCAACGACGGTGCGCACAACCAAATTGCAGACCGCGCAGTCCGCGCTGACCGCACCATCGTCCTCCGCCATGGCCAGCCGATGGTCTTCGGTACCAACAAGGACAAGGGCCTCATCCTCGAGCACGGCAAACTCAAAGTCGTGACGATCGGCGAAGACGGCATCACCGTTGACAAACTTCTCGTCCACGATGCACACTGCGAGGATACCGCCATCCAGAGCCAGCTCATCAACATGAAGGCTCCGGACTTCCCGGTGGCTCTCGGTGTCATCCGCGACGTTGCTGAACCGACCTACGACGACCGCGTCCGCGACCAGCTCGCTGAGGTCAAGGCAAAATCTTCGATCACCTGTGTTGACGAACTCCTCAAGAGCGGTGCAACCTGGACGGTCAAATAATAAGCACTATCCAAAACAAACTAATTACAAACAAAACATTATCAGTTAATTATGAAAGCAGCTGAAATTATGGCAAAGCTTCGTGAGAAGCACGCTGAAGAAAAAGAATTCCTTCAGGCAGCCGAAGAGGTCCTCGAGTCCATCGAAGATATCTACAACCAGCACCCGGAATTCGAGAAGGCTAAGATCGTCGAGCGTATCGTCGAGCCTGACCGTATTTTCACTTTCCGTGTAGCTTGGGTGGATGACAAGGGCGAAGTCCAGGTCAACCTCGGTTACCGCGTTCAGTTCAACAGCGCGATCGGTCCCTACAAGGGCGGTCTCCGTTTCCACAAAGCTGTCAACCTTTCCATGCTGAAGTTCCTCGGTTTCGAGCAGATCTTCAAGAACTCCCTGACGACCCTCCCGATGGGTGGTGCAAAGGGTGGTTCCGACTTCGACCCGGTGGGCAAGTCCGACGCTGAAATCATGCGTTTCTGCCAGGCCTTCATGCTCGAACTCTGGAAATGCATCGGTCCTGATACGGACGTTCCTGCAGGTGACGTCGGTGTCGGCGGTCGCGAAATCGGCTACATGTACGGTATGTACAAGAAGCTCGCTCGCGAGTACAACACGGGTGTCCTCACCGGTAAGGGCGCTACCTGGGGTGGCTCCATCCTCCGTCCGGAGGCAACCGGTTTCGGTGCACTCTACTTCCTCGAGAACCTCCTCAAGGAGCACGGCAAGGATATCAAAGGCAAGAAGATCGCTCTCTCCGGCTTCGGTAACGTGGCATGGGGCGCAGCCATCAAGACCAACCAGCTCGGCGGTAAGGTCGTAGCTATCTCCGGTCCGGACGGCGTCTGCGAACTTCCTGACGGTATCACCGACGAAATGATCGACTACATGCTCGTCATGCGTTCCTCCAACCGCAACAAGGTTCAGGATATGGCTGACAAGTTCCCGGGCAAGGCTAAGTTCACCGCTGGCAAGAAGGCTTGGAGCGTCAAGTGCGACATCGCTCTTCCTTGCGCATTCCAGAACGAGCTCTCCGAGGATGATGCAAAAGACCTGAAGGCCAATGGCTGCTGGTGCTGCTGCGAAGTCTCCAACATGGGCTGCCAGCCGGGCGCTATCAAGTTCTTCCAGAGCAACGGTATCTACTTCGCTCCGGGTAAGGCCGTGAACGCAGGTGGCGTGGCTACCTCCGGTCTCGAAATGACCCAGAACGCAGCTCACCTGGCATGGTCCGGTGAAGAGGTTGACGCCAAACTGCACTGGATCATGAAGAGCATCCACGAGCAGTGCGTCAAGTACGGCCGCAAAGCTGACGGTACCATTGACTATGTCAAGGGTGCAAACATCGCCGGCTTCATGAAGGTCGCTACCGCGATGCTGGAGCAGGGCGTTCTCTAATCGAAGCCCGCTTCTGAACAGACAGGACAGCCATTCCGGCTGTCCTGTCTTTTATTTAAATAAGTGTGGAGGCCAGTTGCCGGAGAACGGTGTCGTCACCGGAAGAGCGGAAGATGCGGCTGCCGCACCCTTCCGTGCGCGGGGCGCGGAGGGTGGCGAGCACCTTGCGGGCGTGGCGTGCCACGGCGGGAGCGGGGTTGACGATGGTAACCCCGGCGCCGGCAATCCGGCGGATGGCATCTTCCAGGAAAGGGTAGTGGGTACACCCCAGCACAATGTGGTCTGCGCCGGCGGCAACCATCGGCTCGATATAGCTGCGCAGCAGTGCAATGAGTTGCGGAGAATCGAAGTCGCCCCGCTCCACTGCCTCGACCAGCCCGGTCCCGACCTGCTCGATCACCTTGACATCGCTTGCAAAGCGGGCGAGGGTGCTCAGGTAGAGCCGGCCTTTGAAGGTGCCGGCGGTGGCCAGCACGCCCACGACCCCGGAGGCCGAGTGAAGGGCGGCGGGCTTGATGGCCGGTTCCATGCCGATGAAAGGAATCAGGTAGCGGGCGCGCAGGTCCGCGATGGCTGCGGCGGTGGCGGTGTTGCAGGCCACCACGACCATTTCGGTGCCGCGGCGGAGGAAATCCTCCGTAACGGTCCGGGCGCGCAGGATAATCTCCTGAGGCGGCTTGGGCCCGTAGGGGCAGTTGGCCCCGTCGGAGAAGTAATCGTAATCTTCCCCGGGCATTTCGCGGATCAACTCCTTCAAAACGGAGAGTCCACCCACTCCGGAATCGTATACGCCAATCATTTCAGTGTCAAAGTTACATTTTTTTCACATTTCTCAAAAAGAGGCGAAGCGGCGATTTGGGTTGTTTTTTTTGAAAACGGAAGCCGCAGGTGCTTCCGATTGTTAAGCAAAAAACCGGGTTTTCGTGGTTGGAATCGCTTGGAGATTGATTTTTTGATACTTTAATGATTTGCATTTTTGAATAAAATGGTTTTACTTTGTAGAGTTATAGATTAGCGTGACTGTTACCAAACGAGATTTTTTGTTCAACCTAACCTAAATTATTAACCTAACCAATCAATCAGATGAAAAGACTCAGTTTCTTACTGGCAGCCCTTTTCCTGACCTTCACTGCCTTCGGACAGCGCATCCAGGTCAAGGGTACTGTCACTGATGCAGCATCCGGTGATCCGATTGCCTTTGCCTCCGTTGTGGTCCAGGGCACGATGACCGGAACGGCTTCTGACGCGGAAGGTAAATATTCCATCTCCGTTGCTCCGAACGCCAATCTTGTGTTCAGTTCCGTCGGTTACAAGACGCAGAGCATCGCCGTCGCCGGCAAGAGCGTAATTGATTGCGCACTTGCTCCGGATACGGAGTATCTCGACGACGTCCTGGTGGTCGCCTACGGTACTGCCAAGAAGGAATCCTTTACGGGTTCCGCTCAGACCATTAAATCTGAGAAACTTGAAAAGAGAACTGTGGCCAACGTCACCAAGGCGCTGGACGGTCTGGCAACCGGTGTGCAGACAACTGCAGGTTCCGGTCAGCCGGGTGCCGGTGCAACAGTGGTGATCCGTGGTATCGGTTCCCTCAACGCATCGACCTCCCCGCTCTATGTCGTGGACGGCGTTCCGTATGATGGCGCAATCAACGCCCTCAACCCGAACGACATCGAGTCGATGACCGTCATCAAGGACGCTTCTGCAGGTGCCCTCTTCGGCGCCCGCGGTGCGAACGGTGTGGTCATCGTCACCACGAAGAAGGGTGGCGAAGGTGCCGCTACGGTAAACTTCAAGGGTAACTGGGGTATCGCTTCCCGCGCTGTTCCCCGTTACGAGACCCTGGACGCTTACCAGTGGACGGAGGATGTCCTCTACATGTATAAGAACCAGTTCCTGGATGACGGTTACGATGCAGCATCCGCTATGCAGCAGGCTATTGTCAAGATCAATAGTGCAGCAAACGGTGTCTTCGGTGAAAATGAGCAGTTCAACCCCTTCACCGTTTCCGTGGACAACCTGTTCGATCCTGCTACCGGCAAGATCGTCGCAGGTACCGGCCTGAAGTGGAACGATGACTGGTTGACGCTCTCCACCGCACCGGCTCCGCTCCGTCAGGAGTACCAGATGACCGTGACCGGTGGCAACCGCGCCAACAAGTACATGTTCTCTCTGGGTTACCTCAATGAGAACGGTCTGGTCAAATTCACCAACTTCGAGCGTGTATCCGCCCGTGCAAACGTCGAGAATCAGGTCAAGCCCTGGTTCAAGACCGGTTTGAACATGAGCTTCGCGCACAATACCTCCAATGCGACTTCCCTCGGAAACAGCGGTTCGAGTACGGCTTATTCGAACGTCTTCTACACCTGCCAGTTGATGGGTCCTATCTATCCGATGTATCTGCGCAACGCCGATGGTTCCTACGCCCTCGATGCAAACGGTGAGAAGCAGTATGACTGGGGTGAAAAACGTCCCTCAGGCGCTTCCGCAGGCTGGAACCCGCTGGCTAACCTGAAGGCCGACAAGCGCAACTCCGCTTCTGACAACCTCAGCGGCCGTGTATTTGTGGATCTCGGCAACCTCCAGAACGGCCCGCTTGCAGGCCTGAAGTTCAGCGTCAACTACGGTTTCGATCTCGTCAACGCCAAGGGCCTGACTTACTACAACCCCGAATTCGGTGACGGTAAGACCAAGAAGGGAATCGCATCGGTTGCAGATGGCCGTACCTTCAGCTACACCTTCAACCAGCTGCTCTCCTACAACCGTGCTTTCGGTGATGTCCATCTCGACATCCTGGCCGGCCACGAGGCTTATGCTTACCAGTATCAGTACCTGATGGGCGAAAAGAGCGGTTATCCGCTCCCGGGCCTTTACGAACTGGAAACGGCTACGAATATCGAAGCTACGACTTCCTATACGAATCAGTACCGTGTCGAGTCCTGGCTCTCCCGTGTCAATGTCGACATCGCTGACAAGTACTACCTCTCCGCATCGTTCCGCCGTGACGGTTCTTCCCGTTTCTACAAGGATTCCCGCTGGGGTAACTTCTGGAGCGTCGGTGGTTCCTGGCGTATTTCCCAGGAGAGTTTCCTGAGCGATCAGGCTTGGCTCAACAACCTGACCCTCAAGGCATCCTACGGTGTGCAGGGTAACGATAACCTGGAGAAGCTCTACGCTTGGCAGTCCCTCTACAGCCTCAGTTATCCGAACGGTGCGAACCCCGGTTCCGTAATCACCTCGCTCGAGAGCAAGGACCTCCGTTGGGAGAAGAACAAGAATACCAACATCGGTATCGAGGCTACCGTATTCGACCGCATCTCCGCTACCGTTGAGTATTACAACCGTTACACGAAAGACATGTTGATGTCCTACCCGATGGCTATGTCCCTCGGTTTCGGTGGCTATGACAAGAACATCGGTAACATGAAGAACAGCGGTGTCGAGATCAGCCTGACCGGCGAGCTCGTCAAGACCGACAAGGTCCGTTACGCGATGACCTGGATGGGCTCCACGATCCACAACAAGGTGCTCAACCTGGCTGACAAGCCCCAGATCCTCTCCGGCAACTACATCATCCGCGAGGGCGAGACCCTCTATTCCTTCTTCCTGCCCGAATCTGCAGGTGTCGATCCGGCAACGGGTGCGAAACTCTACTGGATCTATGACCAGCTGAAGGATGAAAACGGTGACCCGGTCGACGATCAGTTCGGCGAGCCGGTTCCCGATCCGGCAACCCGCCGCAAATCTGCAGATTACCAGAAGGCTCAGACCTGGCGCCGTGTCTGCAAGGGCCGTAACCCGATTCTTTACGGTTCCTGGTCGCATGAACTCCAGATCGGCAATGTGGACCTCTCCGTCATGACCACCTATTCGATCGGTGGTAAGATGAACGACGGTGTGTACCAGAGCCTCCTCTACAACTCCTATATCGGACAGGCAGCGCACGTTGACCGTCTGAAAGCTTGGAAACAGCCGGGTGATGTCGTGACGATTCCGAAGATTGTGCCGCGCGGCGCTTCTACCACTGTCCTGACGGATGATGAGCTCTTCGATGCATCCTACTTTGCCATCAAGAACATCACCCTCGGTTACACCCTCCCTGCAAAGGCCGCTAAGGCGATGAACATCAAGTCCGCCCGTATTTCCTTCACGGCTGACAACCTCAAGCTCTTCTCTGCCCTCAAGGGTATGGACCCGCAGTACAGCCTCACCGGCGGTACCGGCTTCTCTTATACGCCTGCGAGAACCCTTTCCGTGGGTCTTGACATTAACTTCTAAACAGAATGAGCACTATGAAAAAGATATTTGCACTTCTTTCTGTGATCGCAGCGCTGACCCTCACCGGTTGCGCCAAGGACTTCCTGGATACCGACCCGACCACGGCTGTTTCCGGTACCGTGATTTTTGAAACGGCCGACAAAGCCCAGACTGCCATCGATGGCCTCTACCGTGAGTTCTATACCGGTGGATGGGGCTCCGGTTGGCAGGCTGAGAACGGCGGTCTTCCCGCCTTCATCCTCACGATGGACCTCAAGGGTGAAGACCACGCCATGGACGGCGAAGGTTCCGGTTGGTTCTATTATGACTATGCTTACAATACCTTCGGTGACTGGACGCGTACCGACGGCCACCAGTATCAGATGTGGAATTTCTTCTATACCGTCATTTCCGGTGCGAACTATGTAATCGCCAAGAAAGATGAGATGGAAGGTACCGCTGACAAGATCAACTATGTCGTAGGACAGGCTTATGCCATCCGTTCCTTCTGCTACATGTGGCTCGTTCAGACCTATCAGCAGAATGGCGGCGCTGCCGGCAGCGACACCCGCAGCCTCCCCGGCGTTCCGCTCTATACCGAGCCGACCGTTCCGGGAGCTGAAGGCAAGGGCCGTGGCACCGTGCAGGATGTTTATACGCAGTGCAACGCCGACATCGACTCCGCCATTGCACGTCTCGGCGCTACGTCGATCAAGCAGCAGCATCCTTCCCATATCGACCTCGCCGTTGCACAGGGCCTCAAGGCTCGTCACGCACTGGTCCAGCAGGATTTCCCGACGGCACTCGCCGCTGCAGAAGCTGCGCTGGCCGGCAAGACGCTGGGTGCATGGGCAGATGTCAAGGCAGTGAACGATGTGAAGAAGCCGAATGTCCTTTGGGGCCTGGCTATCCAGACCGATCAGGCAATCGGAAGCTGGGATATCTACAACCATATGGATGCGGATTGCAACTCCACCTATTCCTCTGCACGCCATCTGATTTCCGAGTGGCTTTACAACCAGATTCCCGCCACCGACTCCCGCAAGGGCTGGTGGACGCCGAACATTCCGAAGGCAAGTTGGGCAACTGCCGGCAAGACCGGCGGTTCCGGCCGCAGCTTCGTCCAGAAGAAGCTGGTTTACACCAATGCTGCTTCTTCGCTGGGTGACCACATCCTGATGCGTACCGAGGAACTCTATCTGATCGCAGCTGAGGCAGCCTGCAAGACGGCTGACTACACCAAGGCAAGAGGTTACCTCAAGGACCTCGGCGACAAGCGCGATACCGACTACGCTACCCGTCTGGCAACCTTCACGGACAGTGATGTCCTGAACCCGGACACCAACGGTGCGCTGACCACCCTGATGGATGAGATCATCTTCCAGCGCCGTGTCGAACTCTGGAGCGAGAATCCCCGTATTTTCGACATCCAGCGCCTCGGCCTCAAGTTCGACCGTGCGAATGCCAATACCAGCGGCGATCCCGACAACAATCCTGAGCTTTGCTCGGATTACACGGACAAGGTCGCTTCTGCGAACTTCATCCTCTTGATCCCGAAGACTGAGTTTGACGGTAACGCCAACTTGTCGCTGGCAAGCGACCAGAATCCGGGTCAGGGCAAGCACAAATAATAATCTGATGGTATTATGAAAAAGCTGTTATATCTTACTTTTGTGTTGGGCGCTATCTTCCTGACGGCTTCTTGCGAGCGCGAGCTCGTCAAGTATGAACCGGAAGCAGGTGAAGTGGGCGCATCCTTCCTCTCCGACAAGGCTGTCGTTCAGATGGTTCCCGAAGATGGTAACAAGATTTCCGTGGATCTCTACCGCGGAACTACGGGTACTGCAGTTACGGTTCCGGTAGGCGTTACGGACTATGATGGCATTTTTGCCCATACCAATCTCTTTGACGCTACCACCGGCGCTGCCATTCCGGTGATTGACTACAACCTGTACTTTATTGACGGCAACTATACTGCCCTCGGTTTTGCCGAGACGGCTGACGGTACGCCGACTCCCATCCCCGCCAAGGACATCGATAACGGTCTCTGGCTTGCTGATGGTGACGGTTATCTGTTCGTCGTGGGCGGTGATGCAACGACGGTTGTCGAGTGCCGTGACGAAGAGGCTGCATTCAATTTCGATGCAGCTTCCACCAAGGCTACCCTGAACCTGTCCTATCCGGACATCAACGCCCTGGCTTTCGGTAAGGATTACGAGGTAGTAATCTATCTCCTGGATGACGTTGTATCCCCTTCCGGTAACGATGCCATCACGGTGGTCGCTTCCCGCAAGGCTACCCGTCAGGATAAGGGTGTAGGTAAGTGGACTTCCGCTGTCTTCGGCAGCTGGGACCAGCCTGTCTATAACTTTGCTGAAGCTACCGGTATCTACACGTTGCCGGATCTCTACACGGAGAAGTACGACGTCCGGTTCACCTACGATGCCGGTACGGTTACCTTCCCGGACTTCATCGACTCCATGATTCTGTATGATGATACCGATCCGAGCTATGGAACGTTCGGTTTCTATCCGCAGGGTGCGACGTTGTCTGCCGGAGTCATTACCATTTCGACGTATGTGGCTCTTCCTGCAATTGGCTATGTATTCGGCCTCTATTCCGAGAAGTTCACCCTTCCTGAGGGTTTCTCCTTCGAATAGTCGAAAGTATCACTAAATGAAAGAGGGCGGCTGATTTCTCAGCCGCCCTCCTTTTTTGTGGGACCAGATGGGGATTATTCTTCCGCCATCATCATCTTTTCGTAATCCTCCTTGGAGGCCACGATGAGTTTGTCAAACTCGCGCTGTCCGGTTCCGGCAGGAATCAGATGGCCGCAGATGACATTCTCCTTGAGGCCTTCGAGGGTATCCACCTTGCCGCGGATGGCCGCTTCGCTGAGCACCTTCGTCGTCTCCTGGAAGGAAGCGGCGGAGATGAAGCTGTTGGTCTTCAGTGCGGCGCGGGTGATGCCCTGGAGCACCTGACGGCAGGTTGCGGGCTGCGCCTCGCGAGCCGTGACGAGTTTCTTGTCCTGACGCTTGAGCAGGGAATTCTCGTCGCGGAGACGGCGCACGGTGACGATTTCGCCAACGAGCAGGTTCTCGGAGTCGCCCTTGTCGGTGACCACCATCTTGTCGTAGATGGCGTCGTTGCCGTCGATGAATTCCCACTTGTCCACCAGCTGTTCAGCCAGGAAGCGGGTGTCGCCCGGATCGATAATCTCGACCTTGCGCATCATCTGGCGGACAATGATCTCGAAGTGTTTGTCGTTGATCTTCACGCCCTGCATACGGTACACGGCCTGAATCTCATTGACGATATACTCCTGCACCCGGATGGGGCCGAGGACCTCGAGAATGTTCGACGGGGAGATGGCGCCGTCCGAAAGCGACATGCCGGCACGGACGTAGTCGTTTTCCTGAACGAGAATCTGCTTGGTGGTCGGCACGAGGTAGCTCTTCCGTTCGCCGCTCTTGTTCTCGATGATAATCTCACGGCTGCCGCGACGGAGGTTGCCCATCTTGACTTCACCGTTGATTTCGGAAACGATGGCGGGGTTGGAGGGATTGCGGGCCTCGAAGAGCTCGGTCACGCGCGGCAGACCGCCCGTAATATCGCCGGACTTGCCGATCGCGCGCGGAATCTTGAGGATGATGTCACCGACCTTGACCTCCTGGCCGTCCTCCACCATGATGTGGGCGCCGACCGGCAGGTTGAAGGCCTTGACCTCCTTGCCCTTGCTATCAAGCACCTTGATGCTCGGGCTCTTGGTCTTGTCCTTGCTCTCGATCACGACCTTGTCGCTGTGGACGGAGAACTCGTCGGCCGCTTCGTCACGGTAGGTGACGCCGGTCTCGAGGCCGTCGTAGGCGACCTTACCGGAAATTTCGGTAATGGTCAGTGCGTTGTAGGCATCCCACGTGCAGATGCGGTCGCCCTTGGCCACGATGTCCTTGTTGCCTTTGAAGAGTTCGGCACCGTAGGGGATATTGTACTGCGCGAGCAGGATTTCGGTCGTCGGGTTGACAATCTTCAGCTCCGTTGCACGGCTCACCACGATGGTGTGGTCGCCCTTCTCGTCGGTCTTGGTGATGGTACGCAGGTCTTCGTATTCCAGACGGCCTTCGTACTTGGAGACGATTTCACTGTCGGCTGCGATGTTCGATGCGGTACCACCGACGTGGAAGGTACGCAGGGTCAGCTGGGTACCCGGCTCGCCGATAGACTGTGCCGCGATCACGCCGACCACTTCGCCCTTCTCTACGAGACGGCCCGTCGCCAGGTTGCGGCCGTAGCATTTCGCGCAGACACCCTTGCGGGATTCGCACGTCAGCACGCTGCGGATTTCCACCTGCTCGATCGGGAGGCTCTCGATCAGATCGGCGATATCCTCGGTAATCATCTCACCGGCGCTGATGATCAGTTCACCGGTCAGCGGGTTGTGGATATCATGGACGGAGGTACGGCCCAGGATGCGCTCGCCGAGCGATTCGACGATCTCGTCCTTGTCCTTGATGGCCGTTGCAATCAGGCCGCGGAGGGTGCCGCAGTCTTCTTCGTTGATGATCACATCGTGGGAGACGTCCACCAGACGACGGGTCAGGTAACCTGCGTCAGCCGTCTTCAGTGCCGTATCGGCCAGACCTTTACGGGCACCGTGGGTGGAGATGAAGTACTCGAGCACGCTCAGACCTTCCTTGAAGTTGGCCAGAATCGGGTTCTCGATGATGTCCGCACCGGTGGAACCGGATTTCTGCGGCTTCGCCATCAGACCACGCATACCGCAGAGCTGACGGATCTGCTCCTTGGAACCACG
>JAFYEZ010000021.1 GCA_017544005.1 Bacteroidales bacterium | reverse complement strand
CCCGGCGCAGCGGGTCGCATTTGAATCATTTTTAATCGGTCACGTAGGGCAGGAGCGCGATCTGGCGGGCCCTCTTGATGGCCAGCATGAGCTGGCGCTGATGATGGGCGCAGGTGCCGGTGGTTCTCCTGGGCAGGATCTTGCTGCGCTCGGAGAGGTATCTCCGGAGCTTGGCGGTGTCCTTGTAATCGATGTGCTGGCACTTATCCACGCAGAACTGACAAACCTTCCTGCGCTTGCGGCCGCGGTTCTTGTTGTCTCTCTCGTTAGCCAACGTAAGTTACCTCCATTTCGGCTTCTCGATCAGAACGGCAGGTCGCCGTCGTCATCGTCCAGCTCCGCGAAATCGGAGCCGCTGACAGGCGTCGAATAGCCGCTGTTGAAATCGTTCCGGGGGGCGGCGGGCGCGTAATTGCTGTCCGCGCTCTCTCTCGCCCTCTTGCTCTCTGTAAAATAAACGTTGTCCGCAACGACCTCGGCGCTGCGGCGCTTGTTGCCGTCCTTATCGGTCCAGTCGCGGATCTGAAGCCGGCCCTCCACCAGGCACATCTGGCCCTTGGCGAAGTACTTGCTGACGAACTCGGCGGTCTTCTGCCACGCGACGATGTCGATAAAGTCGGTCTGCCTCTCCCCGCCGTCTCTGGAGGAAAACCTCCTGTCCACGGCCAGTGTGAACGACGCCACAGGCGTACCCGTCTGGGTCTGCCTGAGCTCGGGATCACGGGTGAGGCGTCCCATAAGGATGATTCGGTTCATGCTGCCTCCTTATTCCTCAACCACGGTGATGAGGGAGCGGATCACACCGTCGGTGATGCCGAGCACACGGTCCAGCTCAGCGGGGAAATCGGGCGCTGAAGTGAACTTCACCAGCACGTAGTAACCCTCGCTCTTGTAGTTGATCTCGTAGGCCAGCTTGCGCTTGCCCATCTCTTCGAGCTCATCCACCGTACCGTTGGCCTCGATGAGAGCCTTGAAACGCTCCACAATCGCGGCGGTCTCCTCCTCGGTCTTGTCGGCGTCGATAATGTACATGACCTCGTACTTCTCGGATACTTTCGCCATTTTTGCACCTCCTTTTGGACTGATGGCCCCCGGTCGAGCCGGGAGCAAGGATGTCCTACCCTCATGGATAGGCCAGTTAATTATACACGAAACGGGAGGAAAGTCAAGATAAAACTGAATCAAAAACTTGCTTTTGAAAATATTTTTTCTTTTCCCCCTTGACTTATGCGGATCGCTGTGTTATTATAATCAGGCTTTCAGGCAAGATATCGCGGAGTGGAGCAGTCCGGTAGCTCGTCGGGCTCATAACCCGAAGGTCGTAGGTTCAAATCCTTCCTCCGCAACCATATCGGGTGGATGTAACGGATTTCAGTTACATCCACCTGTTTTTTAAGTGATAGCTATGGAAAACTACTCTAAAGTCCCCGCAAAAGTGAGATATATCGGCCAACCTTCGGAAGAGTTCACGCAAGGCGAGGTCTACCACGCCTATTTGCTTGAATACTGGCAGGGGAAGCGCGACAGCCTGCATGTGAAAGGCAATTCCGGCAGGAT
>JAFYEZ010000020.1 GCA_017544005.1 Bacteroidales bacterium | reverse complement strand
GGGGTAAAACGCCCCCGAGATGGCTACAATAAGGAAAAACGAAACAAAGAATAAGCTTTTATGCCGATATTGCCTTCGGGCCGATATGGAAAGCGGTCAAAGCCAGTTCGTTTCGCTAAAGCTCCGTTCAAAAGGCTTGGTTACGTCCTCCGGGGCACTGCCGCGCCCCTCCGAACTCCACTTATGGCAGCTCCACTGCAAGACTCTTCCCTCCGCGCCGGGCGCTCCGGACAGAGACTTGCGGTCCTGACACGAAGCGTCTGGATGACGACCGCAATGGCAACCAGCGAGATTCCCACCCAGAAAGATCCGCTGAGTTCCCGAATCTCCCCGAATAGAAGGGCGGCAAAGGCGATGCTGTACACCGGCTCCAGATTGTAGGCCAGGTTGACCGTGAAAGCCGAAAGGCGCCTGAGTGCGTGGAGCTGCAGCAGGAACGGGAGAATGGTGAAGACGGAGCCGAGCAAAACCAGCCAGATGAGGTCCGGCCGGGTGGGAAGAATCGCAGCCTCGGGCCGCAGGCCGTGCATAATGGGTAAACACAATGTCAAAAAGAGAAATCCGCCCAAGAGCTCATACAAGAGCATGGTTGCACTGTCCTCTCCGGTATATTCAGCCGTCCTGATGTGCATAAGGGCAAAAACTGCATAGGCAAAAGCGCAGAGCAGCCCCAGCGCGATACCTACCCTATAACGCACATCCAGGCTGAAGATCAGCAGCACGCCCACAATGGAGACGAAACTGATTAGAAACTCCTTCCAGGAGGCCTCCTTCCGATTGAAAAAGAGATTCAGGAAGGCGGTAAAGAAACTGGTCGTGGCAATGCAGGCCACACCCACCGAGACGTTGGAGGCCTGGATACTGGCATAAAACGCCACCCAGTGGATGGCCAACACGAAACCGCATCCGCAAATCCGCCAGAGATGCCGGGCCTTGGGCAGGTGAAGCCTCCGCAAAATGAGCAGCACGGCCGTCAGCGTAACGACACTCACGGCAATCCGGTACCAGACCAGCGGAAGCCCGCTGAGGGAGATCAACCTGCCAAAAATCCCCGTCCACCCGGCCAGAAAGACCGCCAGGTGAAGCAGGAGCAGGGTGCGCGTATTGTCGGACTTAGAAGTCAATCTCGATCGGCGCGTGCGTAAAGGCGCTGATGGTAGCCTTTGCGTCTTTCAGGTAATAGACGGCGGTGTTCCCGTCGTTCTCATCGTACATGGCGCGCAGATCCGGATAGGCGTCCAGCATGGCCTTCTTGATCTCCACTCTGGGATCTTCCACCAGCGTAGCCGTGATTCTCAGCCATTCCGAACCGTCAAACGCGCAGATGGCTGCCTTGGGATTGGCGGCAATCTGTTTGGCGACGTTCTTGACGTGTCCGGTTTGGATGTAGAGTTTGCCTTCGAAAATTTCGGCGGTGCCGAAGGGCCGCACCTGGGGCTGGTCACCGTCCTCAGTGGCCAGAAAGTAAACACCTGTCTTTTTCAGGAAATCGCGTACGCGTTGCATATTCTCGGGATTATGGAGATCTCCGTCCTGTTTAGGGCTATTTCCACAACTTGTCATGGCTATCAGGGTCAATAAAAGAAAACAATCTTTTTCATGTTGTAAGCAAACTATATGTCCAGCAGGCCGTTGATCAGGGCATAGACCGTGAGGCCCGCGACGGTTTTGATTCCGGTTTTGTGGGTGATGTTCTTCCGGTGGGTGATGACGGTGTGGATGGAAATGTTCAACTCGTCGGCGATTTCCTTGTTCAGCAGGCCCTTGGCCACACAGACCAGAATCTCCTTTTCCCTGGCGGAGAGTTCACCCGCCCCGCCGGTGTCCTCCAGCCGCCCTTCCAGGGCTGTCTCCTCCAGAATGATGTGCTTCTTGATATCGTCGGAGAGGAAATGGATGCCGGAGAGCACCTTGAAGGCTTCCCGCTGGTCCGCCGAGGCGGGCAGATGGTTCATCACCAGGCTCTTCAGGTCTTCAAGCGTCTCTTCCACGCCGGAGTGATCCTCTTCAGAGACACCGGTACCCGCGTGGCCTGCGAAGGGGAACACAAACTTTTCCTCATAGTCAAAGTGCTTCGTGAGCTCCGCCTTGAAATCGCTGAAAAACTTCCAGAATACCCGCTGAACCTCCTCCGGACACGTTCCGATGGTCCGATCAAGGCCGCTGGCCAGATCTTCCAAAGCTACGTTCGTATAGTAATCGTGGGAAAGGCTGAGGTAGCGCACGATAACGGAAAGATCCGCCGCCTGGATATCTTCTTTGGAGGGGCGGTAGCCCTCCTGCGAATAGACCCGGCAAATCATCAGAAAGGTGGCCGGATCCGTGCCGGAAGCCTTGCAAACGGTCTCCACCGAAGCGTCGCCATACCCGTAGTTGAACCCCATGCGCGTGAATACGCCAAGCAGCGAAGGATCGCGGTCGAGCAGATCCCCCATTTTCATCGTGATGCTGAAATCGTTTTTCATCGTGAAAGCAATCTGCACAAAGGTAGCCAAAAAACGACAAAAAAGGCGCAGCCCGGCAGGTTGCGCCTCTCATTTTATTGCGGAAATCCTTATTGGATGGCGATTTGCTTGACCGCTTCGGCCCGCTGAACTTTCTCTTTCTTGGGCAGATGAACATTCAGGACGCCCTTCTCCACCTTGGCCTCGATTTTCTCTGCATCCACGTCTTCCGGCAGCAGCAGGGTCTGCTGGAACTTCTCATAGGAGAATTCGCGGCGGAGGAAACGGCCGTGTTTCTTGCCCTCTTTGGTCTCGGATTTCTTTTCCATCTCGATGTGCAGGTTGTTGTCGGCATCGACATGGACCTTGAAGTCCTCTTTGTCTAATCCGGGCGCTGCGAGTTCAACCTCGTATTCCTTTTCGTTTTCAAGTACATTGATAGCCGGGGCGGTATAGGTAGGACGCTCCATCCAGCTGTTGTCAAAAAAGTCATTGAAAATGTCCGGCATCCAGCTGTCACTTGTTCTTCTAATCATCGGTAACATAACTCATAACTTTTAATCGGTTCCGGTTTCCGGCCCTTCCGGGGCCTTTTTCCCGGGACTCCTTCGCGGAGTCACTTGTTCCTGATGCAAACCCGGGACCAGATAAAAAAGATGGACAAAATGGCACGGTTTCGCGCCAGATTGTCCATCTCCGTGACAAAACAGGACCGGATTACGGCTCGTTCGGATGAAGCTTCATATAGAACTTCAGACCGCTGAGCATCGACTTGATGGCCCGTTTGGTGATGTAGGTTTCGTTGATGTGATCGTTGTAAGGGAACTCGGCCACGAGGCGTTTGTCACCCCAAAGCCCCTTCTCGTAACGGATGACGCTCAGCGCGTTCTCCGCGAGTCCTTCGCCGATTGCCCGGCGGGCAGGCATCTCGACCCCTTCCGTCACCTTGTTGTTAAAGAGGGCCAGCAGAAATTCGAGACGTTCCTTGGTCTCTGCCAGCGTCTGCCCCATGTAGAGGCACGTCTCCGTGATCTGGTCAAAGGTAATGATTGAGCCGGGAATGCGGTCGCAATGGCCCAGCCCGAAGTAATATCCGTAGCTCAGGTCGTCGTCCTTATAGGAAAAGAGCGTAAACTCCTTGTCCTCCTCGAAGGAGCACTGGGCGATCTCCATCCGGATCTTGGCGGGCTGATTCTTGGGCTGTGCAAACGCAGGCACCAGCAAAAGTGCAGCGGCAATACAAAGGATAAAACGTTTCATGGTTATTGTTCCTTAATGATTTCCATGCCGAGACGGATGGCCTCTTCATTCACCGGAATCAAATGGTGATGCCGCTCGGGAAGGGTTTTGCGGAGAGCCTTGAGCACGCTTTCGATGGATACGATGGGGTGAACCTTCAACAGACCGCCGAGGACGATCATATTGAATACCTTGATCATGTTCTTTTCGGCAGCGACGTCCATGGCATCGATCCGATAGACATGAATGTCCTTGCGTTTGGGCGGATTGTTGATGCCGTTGCCGTCGTAGATGAGCGTGCCGCCGGGTTTTACCTTCGGCTCGAACTTGTCCAGCGAGGGCTGGTTGAGCACGATTACCGAGTCGTAGGAGCTGAGAATCGGGGAAGAGACCGGCTCGTCGCTGACGATGACCGTCACATTGGCGGTACCGCCGCGCTGCTCAGGGCCGTAGGCCGGCATCCAGGTCACTTCCTTGTCTTCCATCAGGCCGGAATAGGCAAGAATCTTGCCCATGGAGAGGACGCCCTGTCCTCCGAAACCGGAAATAATGATTTCGTGTGTCATAGTTCTTGCTTATTCTTGTCCTTTGTCTTTTAAGTCCCCAAGCTTGTAGAACGGGAACATGTTCTCTTCCATCCACTGGTTGGCCTTTTCCGGGGTCATCTTCCAGTTGGTGTTGCACGTAGAGACGATCTCCACCAGGTTGGAGCCTTTCCCCTGCATCGAATACTCGAAGGCCTTGCGGATGGCTTTCTTCGCCTTGAGGATGGCCCCGACGCTCTGCACGCTCTGGCGCGTGACATAGCAGGTTCCTTCCAGCGTAGCGGCGATTTCGGTCATCTTCAGGGGGTAACCGTGCAGTTTGGGATCGCGGCCATAGGGGCAGGTCACCGTCTTCATGCCGAGGAGCGTGGTCGGAGCCATCTGGCCTCCGGTCATGCCGTAAATGGCATTGTTGACGAAGATAATGGTGATGTTCTCACCCCGGTTGAGCGCGTGAATGGTTTCTGCGGTACCGATGCAGGCCAGGTCACCGTCACCCTGATAGGTGAAGACGAGACGGTCCGGCCAGAGGCGCTTGATGGCGGTGGCGACAGCCGGAGCACGGCCGTGCGCAGCCTCTTCCCAGTCGATGTCGATATAGTTATAAGCGAAGACGGCGCAACCCACCGGGGAGACACCGACGGCTTTCTCCTGCAGGCCCATGTCAGCAATGACCTCGGAGACCAGTTTGTGGACGACGCCGTGGCTGCAGCCCGGGCAGTAGTGCATCGGCGTGTCATTGAGCAGTTCCGGTTTCTTGTAAACCAGGTTTTCGGGCTGGATGATTTCTTCTTTCGTCATAAGGCAAAGCTGATTAGCGGGTCATTTTCTTGATTTCTTCTACGACCTCTTCCGGCTCGGGAATGATACCGCCCAGGCGGCCATAGTAGTTCACGGGAACCTTGCATTCCACGGCGAGGCGGATATCCTCGACCATCTGGCCGGCGTTGATTTCGAGCGAAAGGATGCCTTTCACCTTCTTGCCGAGTTCGCCGATCCGTTTGCTCGGGAACGGCCACAGGGTGATCGGGCGAAGCAGGCCGACCTTGATGCCCTGTTCGCGGGCAATGGCAATCACCTTCTTGGAGATGCGGGCGGCGCTGCCGAATGCAACGATCAGGTACTCTGCATCTTCGGTCATATACTCTTCGTAACGGACCTCTTTCTGCTCAATCTCGCGGTACTTGGCCTGGATGCGGAGGTTGATGACCTCCATGGCCTCGGAGCGGAGCTCCAGCGAGGTAATGATGTTGGGCTTGCGCAGACCTTTGCGGCCATTGGCAGCCCAGGGGCACTGCTTGAGGACCTCTTCCTCTGTGCGGCGCGGCTTGAACGGAGGAAGTACGACCTTCTCCATCATCTGGCCGATGGCACCGTCGGAGAGAATCATGGCCGGATTGCGGTAGCGGAAGGCCAGTTCAAAGGCCAGGTCCACAAAGTCCGCCATTTCCTGCACGGAAGCTGGCGCGAGGGTGATCAGGCGATAATCGCCGTGGCCGCCGCCCTTGACAGTCTGGAAATAGTCGGCCTGGCTCGGCTGGATGGTTCCCAGACCGGGGCCGCCGCGGGAGACATTGACGACGAGGGCCGGAAGCTCGGCACCTGCCAGATAGGAAAGACCCTCCTGCATCAGGCTGACGCCCGGGCTGGAGGAGGAGGTCATCACACGTTTGCCGGTTGCGGCACCGCCGTACACCATGTTGATGGACGAGGTTTCGCTTTCCGCCTGGACGACGACCATACCGGTCGTTTCCCAGGGTTTCTCGGCTGCCAGGGTCTCGAGGACCTCGGACTGTGGGGTGATCGGGTAGCCGAAGTATCCGTCGCAACCGCAACGGATGGCGGCGTGGGCAATGGCTTCATTGCCTTTCATCAGGGTGATTTCTTTCTCTGCCATAATTAGTCCTCCTTCTAGCGGTAAACGGTGATACAGCCGTCGGGGCAGACGATTGCACAGGACTCGCATCCCGTGCAGGTGTCTTCCAGTACGGCTTCAGCATAGTTGTACCCCTTTTGGTTGACGTTCTTGGTGGTCAGCGCCAGAACGTGCAAAGGGCAGGCAACCACGCAGAGGCGGCAGCCTTTGCAACGCTCGATGTCGACGATGGTTGCTCCTTTCATTTTGGCCATGGTAGTGTAGTAATTATTATTGGTTGTACATATCCTTGTTGTAGAAGGCCAGGATCTCCTGTGCAATCTCAAGTGCCTGTTTGGCCGGGCTTTCCGGGTTTAATTCCAGGGCTTCCAGGTAGTTGTTCATCGCCATCTGCCAGTTCCCTTTCTTGCGCCACGCATTGCCGAGCAGGTAGAAGAGTCGGTCATTCATCTCCCCTCCCTGCTGCCGATAGAATTCCATCGCCGCGATGGCCTCGTCGGCACGGCTCTGCGCGAGCAGGCGCTTGAGCTCTTCCTCCATCGGTTACTTCTTGTCAACGAAGAGGGTCCATCCGTAGGTATCCTCTTCCAGGCCCTTCTGGATGCCGACGATGCGGTTGTAGAGCTTTTCGCTGATGGGGCCGCAGTGATCCGGCGATCCGATCTTGTAGGTGTGGAGAATCTTGTCACCCTCGAGGGTCTCCTTGTCGTCGATGCTGCAGATCGGGGTGATCACGACCGCCGTACCGCAGGAGTTGACCTCCTCGAATTCAGCCAGTTCCTCTACATACACTTTGCGGCGCTCCACCTTCAGTCCGAACTCTTCAGCCACGGTGCGGAGACTCTTGTTGGTAATGGAGGGCAAAACGCTCGCCGAATCCGGGGTAACATAGGTGTTGTTCTTGATACCGAAGAAGTTGGAGGAACCGAACTCCTCGATATGGGTATGGGTAGCCGTGTCGAGGAAGAGCAGTTCGCGGTAGCCGAGGTTGTGGGCCAGGTTGTAGGCATGGAGCGACTGTGCATAGTTCGCACCGAGCTTGTAACCGCCTGCACCGTAGGTAGCTGCGCGGTCGTAGTTGCGCGAGAGGACAGCCGTGCCGGGGACCAGGCTCTTGGCCCCGGAATAGGTGCCGACACCGGATGCCATGACGGCGAACATCACGTCTTTCGAGGAGTTGATACCCAGCTGCGGGTTGATGCCGATCAGGATCGGACGCAGATAGAGCGAAGCCCCCGAGGCATAGGAAGGAATGAATTCCCAGTTGACCTGGACGCAGCGGACGCAGGCCTCGACGAACATTTCCACCGTAGGAGCGGCCATATCGAGGTACTTCGCGCTGCTGATCATGCGCTTGGCGTTCTCGTCCGGACGGAAGAGGCGGACCTTGCCGTCAACCCCTTCATACGCCTTCAGGCCTTCAAAGCAGGAAGGAGCATAGTGGAAGATCCCTGCAAAGCAGTGCAGTTCCAGGTTGAAATTGTCGGTAACGGTCAGCGGCGACCACTTGCCGTCGATAAACTTGCTATAAATGATTGCGTTCGTCGGATAGTAGGCGAACTTGCGTTTCGAATAATCGATTTCTGCCATGATACAGTTATTATAAGTGTGATAATGATTAGTCTTCAATCAGATGATCCTTGTTGTAGGTGTGGATCTTGGTGGCGCCGGCGAGGATGATGTATCCGTTCTCGGCGAGCGACTCGAGCTCGTTTTCGCCCGGATAGACCGTCACGGGAGCCAGCCAGCCCACTTTCTTGATGATGGCATCGGTGACCATCTTGCTGTAGGCGATACCGCCCGTGAGCAGGATGGCGTCCACCTTGCCGTCCACCACGGCCGCCTGGGAGACGATATACTTGCAGATGTTCAGGACGAAGGCCTTCATAAAGAGTACGTAGTCCTCCCTGCCCTCTGCGGCACGCTGTTCCACAATGCGCATGTCGTTGGTGCCGAAATAAGCCACGGCACCCCCCTTGCCAATCAGGCGTTTCTTGATCTCCTGCTTAGTGTATTTACCGCTGAAACACATGTCAATCAGCGGGAAAGGCGGGCAGCAGCCGGCGCGTTCCGGGGTGATGGGCCCGTCACCGCCCAGGCCGTGCGAGGTGTCGATCACGCGTCCGTCGCGGTGCAGCGAGATGGTGACGCCGCCCCCCATGTGACAGATGATGGCCGTGGTATCTTCCGCCTTGCGGCCGGTATCGCGTAGGTAACGGCGCATGATGGCGCGGGTGTTCAGTGCGTGGAAAAGGGTCCGGCGGGGAAGCTCGGGCACACCGCCTACGCGGCATTCAGGGAGCATTTCGTCCGCCATCGGCGGATCAGCGATATAGGCCTTGCAGCGGCCGAAACGGGGCTTGATCCCCTGTCCGTCGCGCAGGACGTTGATCCGCTCGGCGATCTCCTCACCGATGATGGCGCTCAAGTTGCAGGCATGGTTGCCCTCCCGGCTGGAGAGCAGCACTTCGCGCATGTCATCGTTGACATCGTAAACACCGGTGATACACGGAGTAAACAGGCCGCCGCGCGCCATGACGATGTCAATGTCCTCCAGACGAAGGCCCTTTTTCTCCATGGCGGAGAGGATGGCGGCCGTGCGCATCTGGTCCTGATCCATCACGTCGGTAAACTTAGAGAGCTCATCTACAGAATGTTCGAGCTTCTCTTCCAAAACAGATTCGCCGTCATGATAGACGGCGAATTTGGTAGTAACGGAACCGGTATTGACGACAAGGATGTTGCCCAGCGGTGCCTTTCCGTTAATATTTTCGATTTTGCTCATATTTTACCTTTAAAATAGAGCACAATATTAGCGATTTTTATCGAAACGACAATCGATTTTTTAGAAATGCTATCAATTATTTATCAACAACCTCAGAGCCGGGCGGACAGCTCGCGGTAGAGCGCCCTGGAAACAGGGATGGAGATGCCGTCCGTATCGAGTTCGACGGTGTACATATCGTCCGGATCTTTGCGCAGGGCCACGATGTGCGCCAGATTGACGAACCAGGAGCGCTGGCAGCGGAAGAGGCCGTGCGGCTCGACGAGCGGTGCGATTGAATTCATCGTGGCGCGCAGCAGATAGTCCTTCACCCGGTTGTTATCCAGATAGTGAATCTTTACATAGTTGTCTTCCGCCCGGATGAACAGGATGGATTTGGCGGCAAGGACAATCCGGACCTGGTTGTTGGAATCGACAAAACGGATATGGTCCTTGGCCACCTCCTCTTCCGGATCCGCCATCCGATAGGCAATCAGCGCACTGACCACCGTGATGCCGAAATAGGGATAAATCAGGATCAGGAAACTGTACTGGAGACAGATGGCCACCTGGGTAAAATAAGGCGTGATGGCGCCGCCCATCAGGCAGAGGTAGAGCGCCATAAAGTAGGCGATTACCGAGAGCTCGCCAAAACACCAGAAAAAGTAGCCCAGCCAGTTTCGCTGCGTATTCCGGAAGATTCCCCAGAAAAGAAGCCGCAGCAACAGCAGGCAAACCAGGATGATACACATCAGCATGGTGGTGTTGAAATAGAAGAGTCCCCGCCCCATGTCCAGGGCCTCCTCCATCCCGAAGGGACGGTAAACGGTAACCATGAAGAAGAAAAAATAGGCCGGCAGAAGGATATACCAGAGTTGGAAACTGAACGTTCCAAAGATCTGCGGAACCTTTTTCAGGGGTGTGGCGGATTGCGGTTTGGCGCTCATTTTGTCCCAAAAATTTAAATTTTACCACAAATATACAACTTTTACGGAATTCCCGCCCCAAATATCACTGCTTTCGCCACGAACCTATGTTTAATATATCTTTGCTCAACTTTTTAGACCATGTGTAAGTACCTCTTCATCATTCTGGCGCTTCAGTTCGCCAACCTGGACCGGGAGTTTACCTTCAAGGCCGACTATGCGGCCAATCGGGATGCACTGCTTGCGATGCTGCCCGAGGCGGCACCCGGCGCCGAGAAGGCAGAAGTGCTCTGGCGGCTCTCCCGCGCCTGGCTGATGCTGGGTGACGCCGCCGCTACCAAAGACGAAAAGCGCAACTGCTATGCGGAGGGAATCAAATATGCGGACGCCTGCATCGCGGAAGATCCGGCCAATCCGGAGGGGTACCTCTGGCATTGCGGCAATATCGGGCGCGACTGCCAGACCCGCAAGCTGATGGAACAGGCCGCCGCCGTTCCGAAAATGAGCGCCGACCTCACCACTGTCCTCAATAAACTGGGGCGTACGGAGAGTTCCCAGGCCTGGCAGGCCCTCTCCGCCATCTATTGGGCGCACCCCTTCAAGTCATCCGACGCTGCCATCAATTATGCCCGGAAGGCGGCGCTCACCATTCCTGCGGGCGAACTCCGGATCGGCACCCTGACCAATTTGGCCGAAATGCTCTACAAACGCAACTGGAGCGCCAAGAAACGGGCATACGAGGCAGAAGCCAACCGGAACAAATTCACGGCCAAGGGCAAATCGAACATTGACCGCTACGCTTTCTTCGATGGCGCCTCCGACGAGAAGCTCTCCGCCCCCTGGAACCCAGTGGGCTACACCGCCCTCTCGGACCGCGATGAAGCGCTCGCCATCACCGCCTACGCACAGCGGATCTTCCACGATTGCAAGACACACTCCCCTGTCGATAAATCTGACATCAAAATACTGAATAACCTTTTGAAACAATGGCAATAAGCAATGACAGCAAAGTCCTGCTGGGATTCAACAATTCCCAGGACGTTATCAACCTGCAGACGAAGTACACCCTCTTCAAGCGCGTGGTGAATATCGTCTTTTCCGTGACCTGCGACGAGGGGTACGACCCGCAGCTGATGACGCAGGCGCTGAACAAACTCTTCGAGCGCAACGACTGCCTGCGCATCACCTTCGTCAAGGAGGGCAAGCAGGTGAAACAATTTTTTGCAGAGCACCGCACGGTGGGGCTGATTCCTACCCTGAAATTCGATACCTACGGCAAGATGGAGGCCTTCATCAACCGCTTCCGCCGCAAACCGACCAACGCCTACAAGGGCGACGTCCTGCGCGTGGTGTATGCCGTCAATCCGGAAGGCAAGCAGATGATTTTCTTCAAAATCAGCCACTTTGTGGCGGACACCTACGGAATCGGCATCCTGGTGAACGACCTCTTTGCCGTTTACAACGCACTTCGCGACGGTCAGGAACTTCCGCCGGCACCGGGCAGTTTCTTCGAGATTATCCGTAAAGACAACGAATACCGCACTTCCGAGGCTCTGAAGAAGGACGAGGAATTCTTCCACGACTACATCTTCAACCGCCACCCGGAGCATCCGTATTATTGCGGTACCCACGGCAACAAGAGCGACCGTTGGATGAAGGAAAAACTGAAAGGGAACTTCGCTAAGACCTATTTGTTTGTACGTTGCGATACAATCGGTTACCAGTTCACCATCCCCGCCTCCATCAACGAGCGCGCACTGAAATGGTGTGAAGCGAATGCAATCTCTCTGAGTTCCTTCTACTACTATACCTGCTCAATCGCACAGTCGCTGATTAACGACCGTTGCGAGAAAGTTCTTAATCTCGAGCTGCTGAACTGCCGTGGCACAGTGGCAGACCGCAAAGCGGCCGGCACCAAGGCACAGAGCATCGTCATCTATACGCCGGTGGACTACGCAAAGTCCTTCATCGACAACATCAAACCAGTCTATGACGAGCAGCAGGAGATTTACCGCCACACCCGTATGAGCTACCTCGATATTGAGGCAATGCAGCACAAGGCGTGGAATTACTCGATGCTCCGCAGCGTAAACGGCGTGGCATTCTCGTTCATTCCTCTGGCAGCGCCCAAGGGAATCCGCCTGGAAGTGCACAGCAACGGAAAGGGCGCCCTGTTTACCTACATGGCCCTGATCCACGACATCAACACCAACGAAGTGTATGTCAACTACGACGTGCAGAAACTGATGGTTACCGCACAACAACTAATTGATTTCCAGAACCAGTACATCCGTGTGATCGAAGGCGTGCTCGCCCGTCCGGATGCTGCCCTGGAAGAAGTTTTTCCCGCATAAATCATGAAAAAATACCGTACTGAAAGAGAATACCAGAGAAACACCCTGCTCAAGGATGGCGATTACCGCAGCATCCGCGACATGCTCGTTCGCATCAACCGTCTGATTCCGGAGACCCGGATTCTTGCGGAGCTTGACAAGGAGAAACAGATCAAATACTACACGGCTCACGACATCTACGAGGAGGTCATGTGTCTGGGAGACGGCCTGATTGCCGCCGGTCTGGCAGGTGCCCACATCGCCATCATCTCGGAGAACTGCTGCCGGTATGTTTTCGCGGACATCACCATCTCCAGCGGCGTAGGCGTCGTGACGCCCATCGACTGCAACGCTCCCGTCGCCCTGATGCAGACCCTGCTCACCCAATGCGACGCGGACGCCGTCTTTTGCGGCGCAGGCTATCTGGATATCGTCCGTGAGGCGCAGAAAGGCTGCCCGAAGGTCAAGACCCTGATTACCATCGACCGCAAGGTGGAAGGGCTTCCCTACTACGAAGAACTGGTGGAAAAAGGCCGCTCCATGGCCTCCGCCAGCGTCTACCGCGAGATCGAGCTCAATCTCGACGCACCGGCCAAAATCCTCTTCACCAGCGGTACGACCGGCGCCAACAAAGGCGTCGTGCTGACCAACGCCAACCTGACCGCCAACATGATCAACTGCATGGATGTCATTCAGGTGGATGAAGGCGAGAATACCTCGATGAGCGTGCTGCCGATGCACCACGCCACCGAAATCAATACGCACATCATGGCCCGCATCGGCTGTGGCCGTCTGACCTATGTCAATGACAACATGCGCAACATGATGGCCAACATCAAGATCTTCCAGCCGACGGTGCTCACCATCGTGCCGATGATCGCCACGGCGTTCTACAAGACCATCTGGGCACAGGCCAAGAAGGCCGGCAAGGATGAGAAACTCCGCAAAGGCATCAAACTCACCAACCTGCTCCGCAAGTTCGGGGTGGACAAGACCCACGATCTTTTCAAGGACGTCTATGCGCCCTTCGGCGGCAAGCTGAAGATGATCGTCTGTGGAGGATCGATGCTCAATCCTGTCGTTATCAAAGGAATGAATGACCTGGGTATCCACATCGAAAACGGATACGGCATCACCGAGTGCGGTCCGCTCATCTCGATGAACGCGGATACGCTCAAGGAGCACCTAAGTGTCGGCCGTCCCTGCCCGGCGCTCGAGACCAAGATTGTGAATGCCGACGAAAACGGCATCGGCGAGCTTTGCGTCCGCGGAAAGAGCGTTGCCAAGGGCTACTACAACGACCCTGCAGCTACAGCTGAAGTCTTCGGGGCCGACGGGTTCTTCAACACCGGCGACAGCGCCCGGATTGACAAGAAGGGCCGGATCTTCCTGATGGGCCGCAAGAAGAATACCATCGTGCTCCAGAACGGCAAGAACATCTGCCCGGAAGAGGTTGAAAATGTGATTGAAACCAACCTGGACTACGCCAACGACATCGTCGTTTACCAGGCGGAGCTCAAGAGCGGCAGCTTTGTCCGTGAAACCCTCGTTGCAGGCCTTTATATCGAAGAAGCTGACAAGCGCCGCGATATTGAAGCCATCATCGCCGACATCCGCAAGGTCAACGCCCTCCTGCCCGACTACAAGCGCATCGAATACATCGAACTCCCCGCGCAGGAGTACGAGAAGACCTCTACCCGTAAAATCCGCCGCGCAACGCTTCCTACGGCTTGCTCCGGCACCGGCATCAGTTTGATTTAACCCTTAGACACAATACAGCAATGGATATCAGAAAAGAGCTTTTGGACATTCTGCAGGACTATGTGGAAGTCCCTGTCGAAGAGATCAATACCGCAGGCTCATTCCGGGAGGAAGGGGCCGTGGACTCCTTCGTCTTCATTGAGATGGTGAGCGCCATCGAAGAGCACTTCGGCATTTCGATCCCGAACGCCGACCTGATCGGTTTCCGCTCCATCGACGACATCGTCGCCTACCTGAGCCGCCGCCTCGCTGTCGCCACCGCGTAACGCATCTGTTTTTTGGCTATATTTGTCGCAGCAAACCGTTTGCTTATGACAAATATAGCCAAAATTCTCTTTACGCTTTTCCTGCTTGCTGCCCCTTACGGACTCCGCGCGCAGGAGGCGACCGACGGACGGGGGCCCGCACCGGTCATCCGATCCCTCAGACCTATATATTATACGACGGGAGCGCAACTGGGCGCCCCGCTATCCGGCAATACCGCCGATATGAAGTTCCAGATCAGTTTCCGGACCGACCTGGCGCAGAATATCGGCGGCAGCGGCATCAACCTGGCCCTGGGCTACACGCAGATTTCCCTATGGAGTTTCTACATACGCTCCTACCCTTTCTACGACCATACCTTCATTCCCGGTCTCTACGCCTGGAAACAGTTCTACCGGACGGATGGATACCACAGCCTGCTCTGGGGCTTCGAACACCGCTCCAACGGCCGCGACGATGCCTACTCCCGCAGCATCAACTATCTCTTCTGCACCTGGTTCCGTCAATGGAACCTGAGGGACAAAGAATCGCTAACCCTTTCGGCCGCAGCGCGTTTTGGCGTCGGCTGCTACGGCGATGTGTACACCTTCGACATTCTCACCAAGTATCTGGGAATCGCCCGCCTGCGCGCTGCCTACAGGACCTGTGACGGCCGTTGGGAATTCGCCGGCGAAGTGTTGCCGCTGCTGAACAAGTCCCTGGCCAACGTGACGGCGGACGTGGCCTGGTGCATCGCGCCCAAACTCGGCTATCCGAGTCTCTTCGTCCAGTACCATTATGGCTACGACGAGGCTTTCCGGGACTGCGTAACCGTAACTGGAGCGACCATCAATCCCGACGGCTACGTGCCCTACGACCGCACCGCTCCGGCACCGGCCCGCCACATGCTGAGATTCGGCCTGCTTTTCTCGCCGGGGAATGTGCTGCGCTGACGCGCAGGACTCTTGCACGGAAGCAAAACTTCCACTAACTTTGGAGCAAATTGTACCCTTATGAGGCGATTTGTCATCTTTTTATTCCTATTTCTCGGTTCGGTTCCGGCGTTGCGGGCGCAGTCTATCCCGGTCAATCCGAAGTTCGGCGCCGTTTCCGATGAGGAGGTGGCCCTGACGCGCTACGACCTGGATACCACCGCTGCAGTCCTCCTGCTCTGCCGCAAGACAGATGTCTCTGTCAGGCTCGATCCGGACGCGTCATTCGGCAAATACATCGTTGTCAACGAACGCTGGAAAATCCTGAAAGAAGAGGGCAAAAAGGTGGCGGACTACGAGTTTTTCTACTCCACCGCCAAGAACAGCCGGGAGAAAATAACCAACATCAAGGTCAATACTTACAACCTGGATGCCGAAGGAAAGGTCGTCAAGACGCCGATGTCCAAGGAGTATATTTTCGACAAGCGTTTCACCGACGACACCAGGCGGGTGACCTTCACGGCCGAGGAGGTACGGGTCGGTTCCGTCGTCGAAGTGACCTACGAATGGATTCTCTCCAACTCGGTAATTGACAATCTCTACCTGCAGGCCACCACCTATCCCATCAATCTCGCGGTCACGGAGGTCTCTTATCCTGACTATTTCACCTACAATACGATGCTCAAGGGCGATTCTTCCAGGATTGAAACGAGCAACGAAACCAACCTGGAGACTGCCGTGCTCCTCGGAGGGAATCCGGTCGATTATCATCTCAGGACAGACTACTACAAGGTCAGCGACGTGCCCCGCCTTCGCCGCGAACCCTACAGCATCGCCTCCGACTCCTACCGGCTCGGAATTGTTTATGATCTGCGCAGATTCGTGATTCCCAATAAGAAAGAGCAAAATTTCGCGACGAGTTGGGCGCAGATCGATTTCAATCTTAAGGAATCAGGATATCAAAATCCTTTCCGCACATCGTTCAAGAACAAACAGGCTCTTTTTGAGGCCATCGCGGGGTTGGAAGACGATGAATCCACGATAATGACCGTCTGGAATCTGCTCCGGGAAGAGGTGAGCTGGAACGGGCACACACGCCTTTCGGCACAAAGTCCGGGAGAAACCCTCAAGGCGCACGAAGGGAACTCGGCCGACCTGAACGCCCTGCTGGCCAGTGCATTGAATTCAATCGGCTATACGGCCGACCCGGTCCTGATCCATCCGCGTTCATCCGGAGACCTGAATGAGGACCACGTAACGGCCTCCGCTTTTACTGCCGTCATCCTGCGGGTGAGCACCCCGGACCGAAAGGTCTATTACCTGGATGCCTCGGAAGACAAATGCGGCTACCTGAACCTCTTCGATTCTGACTATCTGGTGGAAAAAGCGCGTTGGATGCACCCGGAAGGCGGCGGAGAGTGGGTGGACCTGACCTCCGTCAGGAATCCCAACACCAACTCCTTCTCCCAGGAGGTCGTCGTGAACGTCGATCCGGCGACCGGGTTGCTTTCGGGCCTCTCCAATATCGACGTCGCGGGATATCCCTGCTATTCGGTCAAGGCAAACCGCGACCGTTTTTCCGATGAGGACGAATGGATTCAGGATACCGAAATCGATGAGCGGATCGACATCTCCACGATGTCTATGACCAACGCGGACAAGCGGAGTGACACTTGCCACGTTCATTATGATTTCCAGAAGGAGATTGACCAAAGCGGCGATTACCTCTATATCCCCGTCTTCCTCTATCCCTGGCATCTGGACGGCGCTTTCCAGCGCGAGAAACGGATGACGCCGGTCGATTTCAACTATCGCCACCGCCATCTCTACAGGTTCGTGCTCAACATTCCGGAAGGATACGAAGTGGAACAGCTTCCCCGGGCCTACAACGCATTTTGTTCGGCGGCGAACCAAAGTAACTACTCTTTGCGCTGCACCCGGGAAGACAACCGGGTGATCGCCCTCTTCAACTTCAACCTGAACACGTTGCGTGTACCTGTCAGCGGCTATTCCGAGCTTCGCTCCTTCTGGGAAGGCCTCGGCAATGCAGAGCGCGCCGTCATCGTTTTAAAGAAAGTGCAATGAAAAAGCTCCTGATACTCGCCCTCCTCTTCGCGTGGCTGCCGGCTCTTTCGGCACAGGAACACGCCATCGTGCTGGAGAATACAGAATCCTTCAGGATGCTCTCCCAACTCAAGGGAAAGCATACAGTGAAACGCATCGTGGCCGTGTTGGATGAAGATGGTTGCGACGAAGCCGAATTCCGGGTCAACACGAGTCCTTTTGAAAAGGTGACCGCTTTCAAGGGAACCATCGTTTATGAGAACGGCAAAACGGAAACGCTCTCCAAGAGCGACCTGATTACAGTTGCGACCGCGACGGAACTGGCTGATGACAATACGATTACGGGATACATTCCACCGGATAACGGCCACTATACGGTTACTTACGATTATACGGTAGAGTTCAGTCGGGGCATCGCCGTATTCCCCACATTCGCTCCCATCCATTGCGACGGCACACGCCTCGTGAAAGGCTCCTACGAGTTGATTCTTCCCGAGAATACACAGATTATCTTCCACGGAATCAATATGCCGGAGCCCGAGAAAAGCGCGACGCAGTACCGCTGGAGCATCTCCGACGTCAAGGCCGTCGTAGACGAACATCTGATGCCGGATCCCATCACAATGCTTCCCCTGCTGCTTTCTGCACCGGTCAATTTTACCTTCGACAAGGTTTCCGGATCGCAGGACTGCTGGGAAAACCTCGGCAACTGGGACAGCCTGCTTATGTGGGACTGTGACGACCTTCCCGCCGCCACGCGCAGCAAGATTCATAAGATGACGGACGGTTGCTCGGGTGAACTGGAGAAAATCCGCGTTTTGTACGATTATCTGCGTGAGAAGACCCGCTACGTGAGCATCCAGTTCGGTATCGGTGGTTTCCGCCCCTTCAAGGCCTCCGTGGTGGACCGTTCGGGATTCGGCGATTGCAAGGCCCTGACCAACTATTTCGCCTGCCTGCTTCGCGAGGTCGGCATCGAATCCTATTATACCATCCTGAATACTGACCGTAAAAAACTCTTCGCGGACTACTCCTGTTTCGGCCAGACCAACCACGTGATGCTGACCGTTCCTCTCAAGGAGACGGCGGACACGCTCTACGTGGAGTGCACCAACCCTTCCGTTCCGCTGGGATACCGACACGAAGATGTTGCCGGCCACGACGTCCTGATTCTCAAGGACTACGTCGGTGTATTCTCGCACGTTCCCGACTATCCCGATTCGCTCGGAATCGTCGAGAACCTCTGGAACGTTTCCCTCAAGGCGGACGGAGCGGCCGATGTGAAGGTTTCTTCACGCTTTACGCTGGACAACGCCGAACATCTGTTCAATTTCCGCAACTGGTCGGAAGAGGAACGCAACGAGGCCATTGCAGGCAGTTTCGACATCCATAGCCAGGATCTCACGGTCACGGACATCCGCGACAATTTCAAATCCTATGACGGTCCCTCCTGGATTCCGGAGATTACCATCGACTATACCTTTGCGGCGCACACCTACGCGCGCTCGGGCGGAAACCGCATCTTCGTTCCAGTCAACAATCTCGCAAAACGGCTTTACTATCAGCGCAAAGCGAGGGTCAATCCCATTGAGAGGCGCTCCGTACAAAACGCGCACGACCGTATCGTCATCCAGCTTCCCGACGGCTTTAACGTGGAGAGCCTTCCCGATGACGTGGTAATGGATGAGCCCTGGGGGCTCTTCTCCTCCACCTGCCGTACGGAAGGCAATACGGTGGTCATCGACCAGCGCACGCTGCTTCGCAAATGCCACACGGAAGCCGACCGTTACCCTGATTACAAGGCCTTTGCGCGCGCGTTGAACAAAGCCTACGCCAATACCGTCGTTCTCAAGCACGAATAACCTATGTCAGAAGAACTGCACCTCGTACGCGATTTGGCCATTATCCTCGGGTCGGCCGGATTGTTTACCATTATATCCAAAGCGCTCAAACAGCCCCTGATTCTGGGCTACATCATCGCCGGATTCCTGATCGGACCGCATATCACCTTTTTCCCGGGCATCACCAGCGAAGAGACCGTTCACCAATGGTCGGAAATCGGTATCATCTTCCTGATGTTCGGTCTGGGCCTGGAGTTCAGCTTCAAGAAGTTGCTCAAGGTGGGCGGCAGCGCCCTCGCGGCGGCCGGGACCAAGTTCCTGGGCGTTTTCGTAATCGGCTATCTGACCGGGCAGGCCATGGGCTGGAGCGTGATGGAGAGCGTCTTTCTGGGCGGCCTCCTCTCGATGTCCTCCACCATGGTGGTGCTCAAGTCCTACGACGACATGGGACTCAAGAAGAAACCCTGGTCGGGCATGGTGTTCGGTACGCTGGTGGTGGAAGACCTGATTGCCATCCTGCTGATGGTGCTCCTCTCCACGATGGCCGTCTCCAACCGCTTCGCCGGCAAGGAGATGCTCTTCAACCTCGGTAAACTCGCCTTCTTCCTGATTCTCTGGTTCCTGGTGGGCATCTTTGTCATCCCGACCCTCCTGAAAAAGGCACGCAAGTTTATCAACGATGAAATCCTGCTGATTGTCAGCATCGCCCTCTGTTTCGGCATGGTGGCCCTGGCCGAGGCCGTGGGATTCTCCTCCGCCCTGGGCGCCTTCGTGATGGGTTCGATTCTGGCCGAAACGGTGGAAAGCGAACACATCGACCACCTGGTGGGCCCGATCCGGGACCTCTTCGGTGCGGTCTTCTTTGTTTCCGTCGGTATGATGGTCGCCCCTGCGGTGATTGCGCAGAACTGGCTCACCATCCTGATTATCACTCTGATCGTCATTCTCAGCCACATTCTGTTCGCCGGAGCGGGCATCCTGATGACCGGCAACGGACTCGAGAATGCCGTCAACACGGGTTTCAGCCTGGCGCAGCTCGGTGAATTCGGATTCATCATTGCGGGCGTCGGCGTCAGCCTGGGGGTGATGCGCGACTTTATCTACCCGGTCATTATCGGCGTGTCGGTCATCACCACCTTCACGACCCCCTATATGATCAAGCTGGCGGGGCCGACCTACCGTTGGCTGGTCCGCATCCTGCCGCAAAAGACGGTCGAACGGCTGCAGCCCCAGAAGAGCGCCTCCGTTTCTCAGGCGGAAGAGAGTGAATGGAAGAAACTGCTCAAGGCCTATTTCCTGCGCATTTCACTCTACAGCGTGATCCTGCTGGCCATTCTGATCGGCTCCAAACTCTACCTGACACCGCTCGTACAGCGGCTCCTTCCCGGCCAGGGCGACTTCCTGAAGAACCTCATCGAGGTGGGCATCACGCTGGCGGTGATGACGCCGTTCCTCTTTGGCCTGGCCATCAATTCCCACAATATCAGTGCGCCCGCCAGCCGGCTTCTAAGTGAAAAACGAGGCAACGCCTGGCCGATCGCCGGGTTGCTGATTGCCCGCTCCTTTATCGCCATATCATTTGTCATCGCCCTGATCGCCAGCCATTTTGAGCTGGCCGGCTGGACGCTGGTCCTGATCATTCTGGCCGGATTCTTCCTGATTATCTCCACCCGACGGATGGTGCACCACAACTCCATCATGGAGAAGCGCTTCCTGAGCAACCTGAACGAGAAGGAAGAAAACGAGCGGCAGCGTACGCCCGTCACCTCTTCCGTCCGGAAGAAGATGGCCCGCTACGACGTGCATATCGAGACCATCGAGCTCTCCCCGGATTCCGACTTTATCGGCCGGATGCTCAAGGAGCTTCCCATCCGCGAGGCCTCCGGCGCCAATATCATCAAGGTGCAGCGCGGCACGCACAGCATCACGATTCCCACCGGCAGCTTCCGGCTCTATCCGAACGACCGCCTGCTGGCCGTGGGCAGCACGGCGCAGCTGGAGCAGTTGCGCAAACTGCTGGATGAGTCCATTATGGTGACGGACAAAGAGACAGCGCAGGATTTTGACGTGCTGCCCGTCACGCTTACTGAAGACCACTGGCTGGTGGGACGGAAACTGGAAGAAACCAGTCTTCGCGAGCGTCGCTGTATGATTATCAGCGTCTTGCATGAGGGCGACTTCATCACCAATCCCCGCTCCGACTACCGCTTTGCCCCTGGCGACACCGTCTGGGTTGCCGGAGAGGCGGCTGCCAGCCGGGAATTTGAAAAACCCGATTTTATCACGAACCACGCCTGATACCATGAAACGATCCTCCCTCCGGCTCCTGGGCCTCTGCCTCTTCTTTTCGCTGCTGATGGCAGCGCCCGCACAGGCGCAGCTCTCCAAACTCCATTTCGGCAAATACAAGATCGTATCGATCCGCCCGCACGGGTTCACCTCGGCCGGCGGCGCCATTCAGGTGGAGGTCGCCAACGACTCCACGGCCTTCGATATGAAGGAGATCCGCGGAATCGTCTACCGCAATGGAAAACCCTTCGTACAAGGCCTCTGCCAGGATCTTCACGTGGCCTCCGGCAGCACGACGGTCCGGGCCGAGGGCACGGTTTCCCTCTGCCCCGGCGTGTCGCTCTGGTCCGTGCTGGGACTGCTGTTTTCATTTGATATCAACGAGTTTACCGGGGATATCCGGATGAAGATCATCGATGCCAAGGGGAAAGAAGAACCTTATGAAAAACAGGGCATTTCCATTGCTGCCCTGCTTCACAACCGACGATAAATCCACGAATTATGTCTCTATTCCATAAAGAAAACAAACGGGAAGCGCCGCGCGGCCACTGGGAGAATCCGCAGGCAGAATGGCACAAAGCCGGCGAAATTCTGATGCATACGCCAGGTCCCGAGGCTTTCGACGCCGTGATTCACCCGGCAGCAGGCCTCTATGAAGACTATTTTGACGCGGAAAAAGTGGCGAACGAACACCGCGACTACATCCGCAGGCTGAAACGCAAGGGTATTGTCGTTCACACGGTTCGGGGAATTCTCGAGCATACTGATACGGACCGTCTGCGCACCATCGCCTCGCACATGCTGACCTACGACGGTTCCCACCTGCCCAACCTGGATGTAGCCCGCATGGAAGACTACCGGCGGGAGGTGCTCTACAAGATGTCCCGCACCGACCTGATTCGCTGCATCCTGCTGCGCCCCACCGTCACGCTCTATGAGAGCGACCGCAATACCGGTATCCAGGGGGCTTACAGCTACCGGCCGCTGATGAACCTCTATTTCACGCGCGACCAGAGCATCAATACGCCGAAGGGGCTCATTATTTGTCAGATGAATTCCGAACAGCGCGCGCCGGAAACCGAGATCATCACCCTCTGTTACGAGCGTCTGCGCATCTACCCGATCCTGAAAATCACCGGAGAGGGCCGTCTGGAAGGCGGAGACTACTTCCCCTCTGGTAAGGTCTCGTTCATCGGTTGCGGCATGCGCACCAACGACGAGGGCATCCGGCAGATCATGGAAGCCGACGCTTTCGGCCACGACACGGTCGTCGTGGTGCGCGACCACAAGTTCTGGCAGAAACAGATGCACCTGGATACCTGGTTCAATCTCATCGACAAGGACCTCTGTACGATGGTCGCCAGCCGCCTGAACGCCCGGAAAGGCCAGCCGGAATTCGGCACCTGCGATATCTGGAAACGGGAATCAGCCGGTACGCCCTATCGGTGCGTAGAGAAAGACAAGCCCTTTGTCGAGTACCTCAGGGAGAACGGGTTCCAGATTATCCCTATCGGTCCGGAAGACGAGGAGCACTACGCCAACAACTTCCTGACGGTTGCTCCGCGCAGCATCATGGCCGTCGCAGGTCAGTCCCGCGCCTTGGAACGTCAGCTCTCCGAGGCCGGAGTCCGGGTTGACTGGGTACCGCTGGAAAACTGCATCAAAGGCTACGGTGCCGCCCACTGCATGACGCAGGTATTGCAACGCCGGCCTTGATCCAAACGCCGGGCTGCGGCACGTTTCCGTGGTCCACATAGACCGTATTCAGCAGGTTCTCCACCGAGAGCCAGAGGCTGAATGCGGGGGCATCCCAGGATATTTTGGCATCGACCAGGGAGTACGGCCTGTAGGAGACGCTCTCCCCCGTATCTACGCCGTCTTCATAGCGGCGGTAAGAACCGACGCGGTCGTTCAACCGATATGAAACATTGATATTCAGATACTTCCATGGTGCAAGATCTACTTGTGCAACAAATTTGTTACGCAGGTATTCCAGCGCATAATAGGATTCGTACCCGGGAATCTGCGCCTTATCCTGGCTGATGTGGGCATAACAGAGACTCAGATCGCGCAGGATGAAACGCTCCCGGGCCAACAGGAGCGGAAAGTCCAGCCGGAGGGTCAGCTCCTCTCCGAGCGAATTGACCACGGCATGGTTTACCGAGGTCCAGGGAGCATCCAGCACCGAGAGATCCTTGATCCAGTCGATCATATCCGTCCCGTGGTGGTAGTAAACCGTGGCAATGGCGCGGATGCCCGGGCGCAGGAACTTCACACCGCCCTCCAGGGCCTGCATCTTCTCGGCCCGCAGATTCTTGTCTGCCTGATGGCCGCCTACGGAATAATAAAGCTCCGTAAAGGTCGGCATGCGCTGCGACCGGTTGTAGGAGGCATAGAGTTTCCAGGAATCAGAGACGCGGAAACTGATGTCGGCGCCGGGGTAGAACCGGAACCCTTCCCGATTGCCGGTATTCCGCGAGGCGACGGCGCCTGCCGAGAAGGTAAATCGCCGGAGAATCAGGCTGTGTTCCAGATAAATACTGATATCCGTCCGGTTCAGCCCGACCTTGTAGGTGGCGTCCGTGCCGCGGATGGGCACGGCTTCGGGCAGCGGTTCGCCCAGGTTGGTGCTGATGATATCCTCGTTGCGCATCTCAGCGCCGAAGGCTGTCTTGCCGATCCGGGTTTCCGCCCAGCCGCCCAGGTTGACGCCGATTACGTTCGTTCTGTGGTAGTTGAACGGATATTTGTCAGGAGCCCCGCGGAAGAGCTCAAAACGGTCTTCCCCGTGGTTCCAGTAGAGGGCGGGACGCAGATGGATCTTGCCCCGGGTCTCGGCCTGAATGGCTGTAAAGCTCTTGAAGGTATGCTCGAACTGATCGTCGAATTTGGCGCTGTAGAAGGTGTTGGAGCCGAAGTCCTTGAGGGTGAGACCGCTCTGCCAGCGCAGGGCGTAGTCGCGGCGGTCGAGGGATCCCTGATAGAAGAACTTGGCGCCCGAGAAGTCCGTATTCAGTCCGCCGGCCCGGTTCTTCGTGTATCCGCTACTGCGCAGATAGCCGGCGGAGAACTGGTTGCGCAGGGCGCCGGATGCGATTCCGGCCGAAGCCCCCGCCTTGAACAGGCCGTGCATGCCCGCCTCCAGGCGGCCGGAGACGCCGGTCGAAGCGAGGGATCGGGTCACGATGTTGATTCCGCCCAGCAGCGACGAGGTGCCATAGGCACGGGCTGCAGGCCCTTCCAGAATCTCAATACGCTCGATCTCGCTGATATCCACCGGAAAATCGGCCGCATTGTGGCCCGTCTGCGGATCGCTGACCGGAATGCCGTTGATCAGAATGGCAATCTGGTCGCAGGTGCCGCCCCGGATGCTGATATCCGTTTGCATGCCCTCAGCTCCCCTCTGGCGTACATCCACCCCCACAGCGTGCTTGAGCAGGTCATTGACGCTGGTGGCCGGAATTGCGGCGATGGCCGCACTGTCGAGCACCGTCACCATCCGGGCGCTCTGCTGCAGGGTCACGGGAATCCGGACGCCGGTGACCGAAACGCTTTCCAGGGTATCGGCGACGGAAGATAGATTCTGAGCGCTCAGCGGAAGCGAAGCGGCAGAGAGAATGGTCATCCACAGAATATGAAAAGAATGTTTCATTTTGCTTGTTTTGGCAGCGCGAAGATACTATTTTTGCAGGAGAAATGAAAACAAAATCCTTCACAGAAACCCTTCTGGCGTGGTATTCCGTCTATGGGCGGGACCTTCCCTGGCGCCGCACCCGCGACCCGTATGCCATCTGGCTCAGCGAGGTAATCCTGCAGCAGACGCGGATCGCGCAGGGAACTGCCTATTGGGAACGGTTCATGCAGGAATTTCCAACGTTGGAAGCGCTCGCCGCCGCCCCGCAGGACCGCGTGCTCCGGCTTTGGGAAGGATTGGGTTACTACAGCCGGGCGCGCAACTTGCACGAGGCTGCCCGGTCGATTGTCGCCTCCGGTGGCTTTCCCACCACCCTGGAAGGGATCCGGGCGCTCAAGGGAGTGGGCGACTACACGGCTGCCGCCATCGGCTCGATTGCCTTCGGCCTTCCCGCCGCCGTCGTGGACGGAAACGTGTATCGGGTGCTCTCCCGCTATTTCGGGATCGAGACGCCCGTCGGTACAACGGCCGCGAAGAAGGAGTTCACCGCCCTGGCGCAGTCGCTGCTGCCGGCACAGGCGGCCGGAGATTTCAACCAGGCCATAATGGATTTCGGAGCCCTGCAGTGCACGCCCGCGTCCCCGGATTGCCTGACCTGTCCCCTCGCCGACACCTGCCGGGCGCACACATCGGGACGCGTGGCACAACTGCCGGTCAAGGCCCCGAAAACGACTGTCCAGGCGCGCTATCTGAGCTACATCTACCTCCGGTGCGAGGGCATGACGGCCATCCGCCAGCGAGGCGCGGGCGACATCTGGCAGGGCCTCTGGGAACCGCTGGTCCTCGAACATGCGGATGCAGCCAGGCGGGATGACTGGCCGGAGTGGCTGGCGCAGTCGCGCCTGAAACTCCTCCAGAAGGATTTCCGCCACCAGTTGACGCACCGCACGCTGCACACCGACTTCTACGTCTATGAAACGGAGCAGCGCCCCACCCTCCCCGCTGACTACCGCTGGATACAAGAACGCGACCTGGCCGATTACGCCAAGCCGCGTCTGTTCTTGCGGTTGCTGGAGTTGCTCTAACTACTTCTCCAACGCGCTGTTTTCCTTGTCGATATCCGGTATCAACCGCCGGACCGCCTTCTTGTGGGAGAAGAAGCGGATGGCGATGACACGGATCACCGTATAGACCGGAATTCCGACGAGCAGTCCGAGGGTTCCGCCCAGACGCCCTGCCAGCAGCAGGACGATGAAGATCTCGAGCGGCGTGGAACGGATGCTGGTGGAGTAGATCAGCGGCTGGTAGATGAAGTTGTCAATGAGCTGCGCACCGAGCATCACGGCGAACACGATCAGGGCAAAGGCCCAGATGGGCACGGCCAGACCGACTCCGGCGCCATATTTCAGCACCAGGCAGAGAATCACGCCCAGCACCTCGCCGATCAGCGGACCGACATAGGGAATGATGTTCAGCAGGCCGGCGATGAAGGCGATGCCGATGGCATAGTCCACCCCGATGCGGGCAATCAGCCACAGTCCGAGGAAATCCACCAGAATTACGCCGAGCACCTCCACGACCAGTCCCACAAAATAGCGGGAGAGCAGCCGGGTGATGTCGTTCAGCGTCTTGGCCACCGAACTCTCGATCCGATCCGGCACCAGGGCTGCCACGATGCGGCCGAAGAGCTTGTCGTCCTTGATGAAGAAGAAGGAGATGAAGACCACGGAGAAAAGGCCCACGGCCACGCTGGCGGCGACCGATGCCACCGAACCCAGCACGGAGGAGAGATTCGAGAAATTGATCACTTCGCGAATCCGCGCAAGGGTGGCTGCGACGAGATCAAAATCTTCTCCCAGCGCAGGAAAGACGCCGACCAGCCAGCGGTTGAACTGCTCAATCAGGTTGTTATAAGGCAATTCATAGGAATTCAATGCGGTTGCATCTCCGACAATCCCTGTCACCACCGGAATGATCCGCGTGATGAAGAGGCCAAAGACAACAAAGAGAAGCACCAGTGTCACGATGGCAAGCAGCCAGTCCGGGGCGGATTTGCCCCGGACGCGGAGCTTGCGCAGGAGCCGCATCACCGGCTGGCCGATGAGCGACACGACAAACGCCACGAGGACATAGACCAGCACGCTGCGGAAGTACCAGCACAGGAACAGAACCAGTGCCAGGCCCCCCGCTTTCAGCAGGATACCGGCCAGCCTTTCGGTGTTTTTCTCTCCCTCCATGGCGAATGGGTTTACTGAAGAACGCGGACGTCCATCTTCGGATAAGCGAAGCCGAAGCCGGCAGCGGGAAGTTCTTTGTAGAAACGGTCGTTCATATCAAAGAAGAGTCCCCAGTAATCTTCCGCCTTGCCCCAGCCGCGAACGGTCAGGACGACCTTGCTCTCGGAGAACTCGGAGACGGCTACGAACGGATCACCAGCCTCTTCCGTCTTGGAATCGAGCACGCGGGCGTCGGAGCGGAGAATCTCCACCAGTTTCGCCTTGCAGGCCTCCAGGTCGGTGCCCGGCGCGATGGCCACGGTCCAGTCGATACGGCGGACGGGGTGCTTCGAGAAGTTGTTGATGTTGCCGCTGGAGAGCGGGCCGTTCGGGATGATCACCGCCTTGTTGTCCGGGGTGGTAAGGTGCGTGCTGACGATGGTCAGGTCGGTCACCGTACCCATATACCCCTGGGCCTCGATAAAGTCACCGATCTTGAAAGGCTTGAAAGCCAGCAGCATGATGCCGCCTGCAAAATTCTGGAGCGCACCGCTCATGGCCATGCCGATAGCCACGCCGCCGGCAGCCAGAACGGCCGCCAGGGAGCTGGTGTTGACGCCGAGCGTACCGACCGTAATCACGATCAGCAGGATGGTCAGCACCACCGTGGTCAGACTGGTGACGAATCCGGCCAGCGCCTTGTCGGTCTTGCGCTTGGTGAAGATCTTCTTCAGAAGCTTCTTCACGCGGCGGATAATCCAGGAACCGACCAGGTAGATGACCAGGGCGGCCAGTACCTTGAGGCCGAACTGAATGGCGCTCTGGCCCAACTGGTGCAGGACATCATTGGGATTCTTGACGGCCTCCTGGGCGAATTCAACGACAGCGGTCTTGATGGAATCCGGGTTTACCACAGCTTCGGTGGCTTCCGGAAGGGCTTGTAAAAAGAAACTCATAATGAATTAGGTGTATTGGATATTTCTTGCGTACAAAGATAGTGAATTCAGCGTTTTTTTTGCGAACTTTGTCGCATCAGCGCTTCCATCCTATGAGTACCTTGCGATTTACCGTTGTCCGGGAGGCTTTCAAGAAGAAAGCCGCTGCGGCGGACACCCCGTCCGGACTCCCCTCCTCCTATTTCGGAGAACTCGTCTTCACGCGTGAGAAAATGCAGAAATACCTCGATGCAAAGACCTACAAGGCTTTGATCGACAGCATTGAAGAGGGCGCAGCCATGGACCGGGCCACAGCCGACCGCGTAGCGGAAGGCATGAAGACCTGGGCCATTGAACACGGCGTCACCCACATCACGCACTGGTTCCAGCCGCTGACCGACGTCACGGCGGAAAAACACGAGTCCATGATGGCCTTCGACGCCCGGGGGCGGATGATCGAGCAGTTCGACGGCTCGTCGCTGATCCAGCAGGAGCCGGATGCCTCGTCGTTCCCCAACGGCGGCCTGCGCGCCACCTTTGAAGCGCGCGGTTACACCGCCTGGGATCCAACCTCTCCGGTCTTCATCCACGACGACACCCTCTGTATCCCGACGGTTTTCATCTCCTACACCGGTGAGGCGCTGGACTACAAAACCCCGCTCAAGAAGGCCTTGAAGGCCGTTTCCGAAGCGGCGCTGCCCCTCTGCCAGCTTTTCGATCCGCAGGTGCGCAAAGTGATCAGCTACCTGGGCTGGGAGCAGGAGTTTTTCCTGGTGGACGCCGACCTCTACTCGGCGCGGGCGGACCTGGTTCTCTCCGGCCGCACCCTCATGGGCCACGAATCTTCCAAGAACCAGCAGTTGGACGACCACTACTTCGGTGCCATTCCGGAGCGCGTAGCCGCCTTTATCCGCGAGATTGAAACAGAGGGTTACCGACTGGGAATCCCCTTGAAGACCAGCCACAACGAAGTGGCCCCCAACCAGTTTGAAATCGCCCCCGTCTATGGCGAGGCCAATCTTTCCAACGACCAGAACCAGCTGATGATGAACATCATGAACAAGGCGGCCCGCAAGCACGGGTTCGTCCTGCTCCTGCATGAAAAGCCCTTCGCCGGCATCAACGGAAGTGGCAAGCACTGCAACTGGTCGCTCGGCACCGATACGGGCACCGGGCTGCTGGCACCGGGACACAACCCGGCCGGCAACCTGCAGTTCCTCATCTTTTTCGTCAACACGCTGATGGCCGTGCAGCGCCACAACGGCCTGCTCAAGGCATCCATCGCCTCGGCTACCAACGCGCACCGCCTGGGCGGAAACGAGGCCCCGCCGGCCATCGTCTCCGCTTTCATCGGCGACGCCATGACCGATGTCCTCAAACGGCTGCTGGAGCTTCCCTCCGGCACCCCGGTCCAGATTGCCGGAAAGAAGGGCAAGTCGCTGGGAATCGTAGAAATACCGGAAATATTCGTAGATAATACCGACCGCAACCGCACCTCCCCCTTCGCCTTCACCGGCAACCGCTTCGAGTTCCGTGCCGTAGGGTCCAGCGCCAACTGCGCCGGCGCCCTGACCACCCTCAATGCGGCGATGGCCGAGCAACTGACCGACTTCAAGGCCATTCTGGATCGGGAGATGGCCTCCGGCAAGCGGCTGGAAGTCGCCGCCATGGATGCGCTCAAACCCATCATCGCCAGCACCCTGGGGACGATCGTCTTTGAAGGAAACGGCTATTCCGACGCCTGGAAGGCCGAGGCAGCCCGGCGCGGCCTGGACACGGAAACCTCCGTGCCGGAAATGTTCCTGCGTTTCACGGATCCCGCTTCGGTCGCCATGTTCACGCGCATGGGCGTTTACTCGGAGAAGGAACTCCGCTCGCGCAACGAAGTCAAATGGGAGATCTACTGCAAAAAAGTGCAGATCGAGGCGCGCGTGATGGGGCGCATGGCCATCAACCACATCCTCCCTGCCGCACTCAACTACAAGGCCCGCCTGTCGGAATCCACGGCACGCGCGCAGGATATCTTCGGCCGGGACTTCACCCAGGCCGCTGCCACCGAGCTCTACCTGATCCGCCGCATCGGAATCCTGACGGAGGAGGTCCGCGAGCGGGTGGATCGCTGCATTGAGGCGCGCAAGGCCGCCAACCGCCTGCAGGATCTCTACGAGAAGGCCAAGGCCTACCAGGAGGTTGCCCTGATGCTCGAGGAGATGCGAGGGCCGATTGATGAACTCGAAGAAATCGTGGACGACGGCCTCTGGCCGTTGCCTAAATACCGTGAATTGCTCTTTACCAATTAGACCTATGAAAAGAATCATCGCATCGCCCGATGCGCCCAAAGCCATCGGGCCTTATTCCCAGGCCATCGAACTGAACGGAACACTTTACGTTTCCGGACAGCTGCCCGTCGATCCGGCCACCGGCGCCATGCCCGAGGGCATCGAGGCACAGACCCGCGCTTCGCTGAAGAATGTGGGCGCCATCCTCCATGCAGCCGGCCTCGGTTACGAAAACGTCGTCAAAACCACGGTTCTGCTGGCCGATATCGCCGATTTTGCCGCCATGAACGCCGTCTATGCCGAGTTCTTCCCGAAGGATGCGCCGGCCCGCGTCTGCTACCAGGTAGCCGCGCTGCCCAAAGCCGCCCGCGTAGAAATCGATGCCGTAGCCGGCAAATAATTCGCACAATTACAATCTGATTGATATGAAATTACGCACTACCCTCGCTGTCCTGCTGGCCTTTGTCTGCACGGCAGCCCTCGCCCAGAATCCGTTGCTCCAGAAGCGCTACGGAACCCCTTATGAGATTCCGCCTTTCGAGCGCATCTCCATCAATGACTACCGCGAAGCCATGCTCAAGGGCATGGAACTCGAAAACCAGGAGATCCAGGCCATTGTGGACTGCAAGGAAGAGCCCTCTTTCGAAAACGTGATCGTGGCCTACAACAACACCGGCAAGCAGCTCTCCAAAGCCGGCATCTGGGGCACGCTCCGCAGCTCCAACGCTACGCCGGAACTGCAGGCCCTCGCCCGCGAGATGTCTCCCATCTCTTCCAAGCACGGCAACGCCATCCGCATGAACAAGGCGCTGTTTGCCAAAATCAAAGCAGTTTATGACAAGCGCGCCACGCTGAATCTCAACCGGGAACAGGCCCGCCTGCTCGAGAAGGTGTACCGCGGTTTCGTGAACGGCGGCGCCCTGCTCGATGCCGAAACCCAGCAGAAGCTGGCGGCCATCAGCCTCGAACTTTCCGAACTGCAGCTGCGTTTCAGCCAGAACCTGCAGCACGACACGAACAACACCTATGTTACAGTGAGCGACGTCAAGGAACTCGCCGGCCTCTCGGAAGCCGACATCCAGCGCGCCGCTACCCTGGCAGAGAAGATCGGCCAGAAGGGCAAATACAGCTTCAACATGCAGCGCCCGAGCTGCAACCCGGTGCTCCAGTACTGCAGCAACCGCAAGCTTCGCCAGAAGGTCTATGAAATGTATAACAACCGCTGCAACCACGGCGACCAGTACGACAACAAGGCCATCGCAGCCCGCATTATCGAACTCCGCCTGGAGCGTGCCAAACTGATGGGTTACACCGACTTCGCTGCCATGCAACTCGAAGACCGCATGGCCGGCAACGCCAAGAACGTCTATGATCTGCTCGACCAGATCTGGACCCCGGCCGTGGCCAAGGCCAACGAAGAACTCGCTGACATCAAGGCCATGATGAAGGCCGACAAGGTCAAAGGACAACCCCAGCCCTGGGACTACCGCTACTACCTGGACAAGGCCAAGAAGGCCAAGTTCGACATTGACGAAGAGCTGGTCTCCGAATACTTTGAGATGAGCAATGTCCAGCAGGGCGTCTTCTACGTGGCCAAGAAGCTCTATGGCCTCACCTTCCTGGAGCGTACGGACGAGTATCCGGTTTATGAGAAGACCGCTCGCGCCTGGGATGTCGTGGACCGCGACGGCAACGTGATCGCCGTCTTCTACAGCGACTACTATGCCCGTGACGGCAAGAATGCCGGAGCCTGGTGCACCTCTTTCCGCGGCCAGAGCTACGACAGCACCCGCCGCGTGCAGCCGATTGTAGTCAACTGCTGCAACTTCCCGATGCCGACCGACGACAAGCCCGCGTTGCTGAACATCGACAACGTCACCACGATGTTCCATGAGTTCGGCCACGCCCTCCACTCCTTCTTCCGCAACGTCCACTACAGCGGCGTCAGCGGCACGGAGCGCGACTTCGTGGAGCTTCCCTCCCAGGTCAACGAACACTGGGCATTCGAACCGGAAGTGCTGAAGGTGTATGCAAAACACTACAAGACCGGCGAACTGATGCCGCAGGAGCTGATTGACAAGATCGTGGCCAGCGGCCAGTACGGCCAGGGCTTTGCAACGGTGGAATACCTCGCTGCCTCTTACGTCGATATGGATCTCCACATCCTGCAGGCCATTCCCGCCAAATTTGACGTGATGAAGTTCCAGGCTGACCAGCTCAAGGGCCGCGGCATTCCCAAGCAGATTCTGCCGCGCTACAGCGTGACCAACTTCAGCCACAGCCTCGGTGGCGGCTACAGCGCCGGCTACTACAGCTACATCTGGGCGGAAGTGCTCGACTGCGACGCTTTCCAGGCCTACAAGGAGACCGGCGACATCTTCAATCCCACCGTCGCCGCCCGCTTCAAGAAATTCATCCTTTCCCCGGGCGGTATCGACAAGGGCTCGGTGATGTACCAGAACTTCCGCGGCCGCCAGCCCAAGGTGGACGGCCTGCTGGAAAACCGCGGTCTGAAATAGCGATCCGCATCTTACAGAAGAAGGCTGACGGATTCCGCCAGCCTTCTTTTTTTGCATCCGCCTCCGCGGCTACTTGGCCTCGATGATGTGGATATCCCGCTGCGGGAAGGGAATCGAGATGCCGTTGCGGTTCAGGGCGTCGTAGATGGCCTCCTTGGCGCGGGCCGTGTAGCCGAACCGTTCGGAAACCAGCACATATTGCTTGACGGCAATATCCACGGAACTGTCGCCGAAATTCTCGAAGGTGACGGTGATGCCCCGCTTGGGATCCACAATCTCCCGCTTGAAGGAGTCCTTGGTACAGAGCGGCTTGAGCGCCTCGGAAAGCACGGTGCGGACCTTTTCGACATCGGTGCCGTAGCTGACGCCCACCACGAGCTTGAGGAACTCATAGGCGTTGTTTCGCGTCAGGTTCTTGAAGTTCTTGTTGAAGAGCGCGGCATTGAGGAACGACATCACGGCGCCCTCAATCGTCTCGATCTGGGTGCTCTGGTAGCTGATGGAGGTCACCTTGCCGCGAACGCCGTCGCACTCCACCCAGTCGCCCACGCGGAGTCGTCCGGACATCAGCTGGATTCCGTAGATGAAGTTGTTCAGGATATCCTTCATGGCAAGACCGAGACCGGTAGCCAGGCCGGCGGCGATGATGGAAACGGCCCCCATCGGGATGCGCAGCAGCAGGATGGTGAGAATCACGTAGCTGCCCCAGACCAGGATGCTGATGACGCTCTTCGAGAGGCTCAGGTTGATCTCGTTGGCCTCGACATGGTCTTTGCCGCTGATGCGGCGGATATGGCCGAACATCAAATCCCGGTAGATGAACTGCAGGGCGTAGTTCAGGTAGCGGAATACAAAGAAAAGCGAGGAGGCCAGCACAATCATGTAGAACGAGAGCTTGAAGATCTCCTGTCCCTCCGCATTCTTGAAGTCAAAGAAGGTGGTGTAGAAGATCTGATGGCTGATCTCGGTCAGGTCGAACACGTCGAGCGCCATATAGACGCAGAGCGGGATGGAAATGATGGCGGTAACCGGCAGCAGAACCTGCGAGACGAGATCGTACAGCCAGGTGACGCGGATGGTGTCGCCCTTGTGCTCCTTGCTGTCGGTCGTGGGATGCGCCTTGCGGTATTCGGCCACCTTGCGGTCCAGGTAACGGGTCTTGAACTTGTTCAGCAAGACGATCATGGCCAGAATGGCCTCGACGGCTGCGGCCTGGAAGAGCCACCAGATGGCAATCTGGATGCCCAGCAGGACAAATCCGCACCACGAAAGCGTTGCGGTCGCAACCAGGATGGCCAGGGTGATCCAGCCAATGATGATGTCGGCATCCGCCTTGAACTTGCGGTTCCGGATGCAGAGCACCAACTGCCAGATGACGGTGATCAGCATGACCGGCGGGAAGATGATGTTCATCATTCGGTTCGGGATGAAGATCACGCGGAAGATGATAATCAGAAAGCCCAGCAGAATGGTGGGGACATAGAGTTTCAGGCGCGGCGTCGTTTCTGCTCCCCGGTGACGGATAATCAGCGAGAGCAGCATCACCACCAGGATCCAGGCCAGCACGATCAGCAGCGACGAGGCCACCTTGAAGAAGTTGTTGTCCACGATCTTGGGAATGATGTACTGGCACAGGCCGAATACAATCACGCCGCAGAGCAGGCAGAAGGCCGGAAGCCGGTGCTGGAACACATCGGACTGCATGGACTTCACCTTCGGGCGCAGGATGGCGGCCGCCAGCAGGCTGAGCAACGTAGCCAGCAGCAGAATGCCGAACTGAGCGCCCAGGAAGCCGAAAACCATCGGGCCACGCCACTCGCTGGCGGCCAGCGTCTGGTCGAACGCCTGGGAGCGGCTATACTTGTTCTGGCAGTCCGCATAGGCGCGTTTCCAATTGCTTTTCAGGCGTTTGAGCGTCATGAAGTAGCTACCGGTGCCCTTGATGAACATCCTGCGCTGGATCACCTTGTATCGCTCCTGCGCGTAGTCGTACGACTCCTTGAGCCGCTGGCTGGCATCCTGGTAGTGCTCGTTATCTTTGATAATCCGCTCCTTGGATTCCTGATACATCTTGAGCAGCGTGGCGGCATAATGAATACAGGAATCGCGGTCCTCCTGTCCCTGTTCGTCCAGGAAAAAGGCAGCAAGGGTGCCGTTGGCATTGAGGCTGTCCAGCCGCATGCGGCGGCCGTTGAAAACCCGCTCCCGCGAAGCGCGGCCTCTGGGAGCCGGGGGTGCATAGCTCCGGATACTGTCGTTCGTATATTTCAGGCTGTCAGGGATTTCCTTGACATCGCGCAGCTCGGGCGGCAGACGGCGCAGCGACTCGATCAGGCGGGAGTAGCGGTCAATCTCCAGATCCAGCGAAGTAACGATCTCGTCGAAGGGCATCTTGCGCTCATTGAAGGCCTGGTACTGACTCGTAACCTCCTTGAGGGCATAAGTCATATCGAACGTATAGTCCTGGTTCTGCGAATAGAGCATCAGGGCCAGCTCGTTGCACTTCTTGAGCGTCTTGATCATGGTGCCGTGCTGCGAGCGGTTGCGGCTGTTAATCCGGTCCTGGCGCGCTTCGCGCTTGGCCACTTCCTGGCTGAGCTCGTAGCGGAGCACGGAGAGGGTCTGCCCCAGGTCCTTCTCATTGAAAACGGCATAGGCCGGGACCGCAGTCAGCAGCACCGCGGCCAGGAGCAGGATTCTTTTAATCTTCTTCATAGAAGTGAATCGATATTATTCTGATAAAGAGCCGGTTGAAAAGAAGGCGAGAATATCGTTCCACACCTTCTCCTTGCCGGTTTCATTGTGTATTTCGTGACGCATTCCGGGATAAGTCCGGACGGAAACGTTGCGATAGCCGTGGTCGCGCATGGAGGCAACGGCCTTATGGAAAGCCTGGGGAGAGACCAGACAGGGATCCTCCTCCCCGGCCAGAAAGAGCACGGGCAGATCCGGATGCGCCATCTGCCACCCGCGGGGGCTATAGGTGTCACGCACCAGGAAGAGCATATTGCGGACGGCGTCCACCGTCAGGGTAAACTGGCACAGGGGATCTTCGTGATAGGCTTTCTGCACCGCCTTGTCGGAGCAAATCCAGGCCCGGGGATAGCCTTCCTGCTTGTATTTTTTGTTGAAGGAATCGAAAGCGAGGCCCTGAATGGCCTTGGAACGGCACTTCCGCCCACCCAGCAGCGAAATGACTCCGGTCAGGGCAAGCCCGGCCGGCGTAGCGGGATTGTAGGAGGGCGAACCGCTGAGAATCACACGGTCCACTTCGTCGTCGTGGCGCTTGAGGAAGGAGCGGGCAATCAGTGAGCCCATGCTGTGGCTGAAGAGGTTCAGCGGCCGGGAGGGCCACTGCTTCCGGGCCCATTGCGCCACCTTCCGGACATCCTCCACCAGGGTTTTCCATCCTCCCTTTCCGATATAGCCCAGTTCCGCGGGAGATTTCGCCGTAGCGCCGTGCCCGCGGAGATCGTGGCACAGGGTGACAAATCCGTGGGTGGAAAGGAACTCCATCAAGGGCAGATAGCGTTCCTTGTGTTCCCAGATGCCGACGACAAACTGAATGATACCCGCTTGATGCGCGTCGGGCTCGACATAAACCAGGGAGAGGTCGTCCAGGAAGAGGGTAGCAGGTTTCACGTGGAGTCGTTTAATAAATCTGGTGCTGAATCCGGTTGTATTCGTCGAACAGGTCGAGGCAGGCTTCGTGGTCGATCTGCGTCAGGAAGCCGGCAAGTTTGTCGCGGCCCGAAAAGAGACCGTCGAACTTGTCGTCGCGGAAGCCGATCCGTCCGTTGTCGGCAATCGAGCAGCCGTAATAGACATGGCGGATATTGCCCCAGAGGCAGGCGCAAAGGCACATCGGGCAGGGTTCCCCCGTCGTGTAGAGGTCGCAGTCGGAAAGATTGTAGGTTCCCAGCCGCTTCCCGGCGCTGCGCATCGCAGCCACCTCTCCGTGGCAGGTAGGATCGTGGTTGGCGAGAACCCGGTTGTGCCCGCGGGCCACCACCACGCCGTCTTTGACAATCACGCAGCCGAACGGGCCGCCATGCTGACGGGTAATGCCCCGGCGCGCCTCGTCGATAGCCATTTGCATATAGCGATTCTGTGCTTTCATCTCTGTCACTATTTCTGTGCAAAGATAGAAAAAGCCCCCGGATTGGCAATATCCCGGTTTTTCGTAATTTTGTGCGTTCAATTCGCGAATGATGAAAGTAGTTCTGCTCCAAAACGACGTCTACTGGGCCGATCCCAACGAGAATCTCTGGCTAAACCGAATGCGCCTGAAACAGGTCCCGGATGCCGACCTTTACCTCTTCCCGGAGATGTTTGCCACGGGTTTCGTCACCTTCCCGGTGGGTGTGGCGGAAGATCTCATCGACGGCACCTGCCCCTCGCTGGAACTGATGAAAGAGTGGGCCGCCGCCAAAGACGCCGCCGTCTGCGGCAGTCTGGCCGTCCATGAAGGCGAGCGCTACTACAACCGTTTCCATTTTGTGAAGCCGGACGGTAGTTTCATCACCTACGACAAGCACCACCTGTTCACTTATGGCGGTGAACCCCAGTATTTTACGCCGGGGCAAAAGCGCGTGGTCGTCGAGTGGCGCGGCATGCGTTTCCTGCTGCTGGTCTGCTATGACCTCCGCTTCCCCCTCTGGAGCCGCAACCGCGGCGATTTCGACGCCATCCTCTACACCGCCAACTGGCCGCAGGCCCGCCGTACGGCGTGGGAGGTTCTCACGCGGGCACGCGCTATTGAAAATCAGTGCTACGTGCTGGCTGCCAACCGGATCGGGCTGGACCCGACGGGCGATTACTTCGGCGGCACGCGGGTCATCAGCCCCTACGGCGAGATTCTGGCCGAGGGCGGAGACCGCAAGGAGGACTTCGTCGCAGCTGAGATCGATCCTGAATTCATCCACCACTACTGGAGCAAGTTCCCGGTGCTCGACGACACCGACCAGGCGCTTCCTCCCTATACGGAGGCTGTCCGATGAAACCCATCCGGGAGAGCCTGGTCCGCTTTGTGCAGGAGGAGATTCTCCCCCGCTACGACGCCTTTGACGCCGGTCACCGGCGGGACCACGCAGAGGCGGTCATCGCGCAGGCGCTGGAACTGGCTGCACATTACGACGTAGATCCTGAAATCCTTTATGTGGCAGCCGCTTACCACGATCTGGGCATTGCCGAAGGGCGGGAAACGCACCATCTGGTCTCCGGCCGCATTCTCCGCGCCGACAATCGGCTGCTGCAGTGGCTCTCGCCCGAGGGAATCGAACTGGCCGCCCAGGCGGCGGAAGACCACCGCGCGTCGTCGGACCACGCACCACGCACCCTCTACGGCCGGATTATCGCCGAGGCGGACCGGCTGATCGATCCGGAAACGGTCATTCGGCGCACCGTAGAATACGGATTGTCACACTATCCCGAACTGGACAAAGCGGGCCATTGGCAGCGAACCGTGGCCCATCTGCACGAAAAATATGCGGAAGGCGGCTACCTGAAACTCTGGATTCCCGAATCGCGCAACGCCGAGCGGCTCGCCGAGTTGCGCGCGCTGATTGCCGACGAGACGGCGCTCCGCGAACGATTTGAAAAATACTATGCACTATGCCATACCTCATCCGAAACGAAGCGCTCTGGAATGAAGGCGCACTGAAAATCGACTGGGTCCGCCACCATATGCCGCTGCTGCGGGGTCTGGAAGCGGAATTCTCTCAGGAAAAACCGTTTGCAGGGCTGCGAATCGCCCTCTCCGTGCATCTGGAGGCCAAGACGGCCTACCTGTGCCAGGTACTCGCCGCCGGTGGCGCCCAGATGTATGTCACGGGCAGCAATCCCCTCTCCACGCAGGATGACGTAGCGGCCGCCCTGGTTCACGGCGGTCTGAACGTATTTGCCTGGCATGGCGCGACTCCCGAGGAGTACGAAGCCCATATCCGCCGGGTGCTGGAGGTGGGGCCGAACCTGATTATCGACGACGGCGGAGACCTCGTTTCCATGCTGCATGCCGACTATCCCCAGCTGCTTTCCGGGGTAATCGGCGGTTGCGAGGAGACCACCACGGGCATCCTGCGCCTGCAGACGATGGACCGTGCCGGAAAACTCTCCTTCCCGATGATGCTGGTCAATGACGCCGACTGCAAACACCTCTTCGACAACCGTTACGGCACCGGACAGTCCGTCTGGGACGGCATCAACCGCACGACGAACCTGATTGTGGCCGGGAAGACGGTGGTCGTGGCCGGCTATGGCTGGTGCGGGAAGGGAGTCGCCATGCGCGCCAAAGGACTGGGAGCCAAGGTGATCGTCACGGAAGTCAATCCCGTGCGCGCCATGGAGGCCGTCATGGACGGATTCCGGGTGATGGCGATGGATGAGGCCGCTCCGCTCGGAGATCTTTTCATCACGGTCACCGGATGCCGCGATGTCGTGACGCCGGCCCACTTTGCCGTGATGAAAGACGGCGCCATCTGCTGCAACGCCGGCCATTTTGACGTGGAGGTGGATGTCGCCGGGCTGCGCAAAATGGCCGTGGAGGCGCGCGAGGCCCGCAAGAACATCATGGGATATCGGCTGGAAGACGGACGCCGCATCTATATCCTGGCCGAAGGCCGGCTGGTCAACCTGGCTGCCGGAGACGGCCATCCCGCCGAAATTATGGATATGTCTTTCGCCATCCAAGCGCTCAGCGCACGCTGGCTTGCCGCGCACCGCGAACTGCGCACGGCTCCGGGCAGTCGCCTGCACAGGGTGCCGGAGGAGATTGACCGGGAGGTCGCCCAGCGCAAACTGGCGGACTGGGGGCTGAAGATCGATTCCCTCACCCCGGCTCAACACACCTATCTGTTCGGTTAACCTTTACACCAGACAGAAATCCAACTCTCTGGAAATCGCCTCTTTATCGAGCCCCTGGCCGATAAAGACCAGTTTCTGCATGCGGTCTCCGTAGGTCGGATCCCAGTCGCGGCGGAGGTTGGCGTCGCGCTCCATCATGCCGCGCAGTTCGTCGGATGGCATCGTCGCGAACCAGTCTCCGGCATTCTTGAGGGACATCTGGCGCCCGGCCTGCTCAAAAATATAGCAGGAATCGAATTCATCCTCAAAATAGCAAATGCCCTTGGCCCGGATCACATTCTTGGGCCAGCGTTTGCCCACGAAATAGTCGAACTTATTGATATCGAACGGTCTGCGACGGTAATAGACGAAGGTGTCGATGCCATACTCCAGGGCCTCGCCCTCCTCGTCGTGATGATGGTGGTGATGGCCGTGGTGCCCATGTGTGTCATGATCATGATCGTCATCGTCATCGTCATCATCATCGTCATCATGATCTTCATGGCCGGGACCTTCCACCTCCTGGATCCAGCTGGCGGAAGAGGCGACATCGTCAAAATCAAAGAGTTCCGTATTCAGCAGGAGGTCCAGGTTGATGTCGCAATAGTCGCATTCGAGAATCTCGGCCTTGGGCTGGAGGGCGCGCACGATGGCCTTCACCTTGCCCAGTTGCTCGGGAGAAAGCTCAGAGGCCTTGTTGAGCAGGATGATGTTGCAGAATTCAATCTGCTGGATGACCAGGTTCTCGATGTCATCCTCCTCCAGGTGCTGGTTCATCAGCTTGTCGCCACATTCGAACTCATCCAGCATCCGGAGCGCATCCACCACCGTCACGATGCAGTCCAGCCGGGGAAAACCGTCCTTGACGAATTCCTTGCCCATGGAAGGAATCGTGCAGATGGTCTGGGCGATCGGGCCCGGCTCGCAGATGCCGCTCGCTTCGATCACGATGTAATCGAAACGGTGCATCGCCGTGATGTCGCACAGCTGCTTGACCAGGTCCATTTTCAGCGTACAGCAGATACAGCCGTTCTGGAGTGCCACGAGACTCTCGTCCCCCTGCCCCACGACACCACCGCTCTGAATGAGGTCAGCGTCGATGTTCACTTCTCCGATATCATTGACAATCACGGCAAAGCGAATGCCGCGCCGGTTGTTCAGGATCCGGTTGAGCAGGGTGGTCTTGCCGGCACCAAGGTAGCCGGTCAGCAGCAGGATGGGAATCTCTTGATAGGTCATAGTCGTTTGAGACGTTTAGAAACGTTTGTTTACGCAAAAATACGCTTTTTCTTGCGCGGTGGACCGATATTTGCTTAACTTTGGAACAAAATTCAAACGTAACACCATGAAAAAATCTCTGATTGCAATCGCAGCCGTCGTGATGGTTTCCCTCGCCGGCTCCGCTACCGTTTCCGCACAGAGCGGCCTGGGCGGCCTGCTCAAGAATATCACCGGCAACTCCACCGTGAAGAACGTGCTGGAGAGCGTGACCGGTATCTCGCTCAACACCAGCATCGTCGGCAACTGGGACTTCAAAGGTTCCGCCATCGCCCTCACCAGCGAGGACATGACCGCCAACCTGGCTGCCAGCGCGGCTTCCAACACCGTCGCTGCCCAGATCGATCCCTATCTTGAAAAGATCGGCATCAAACCCGGTGCCTTCAAGATGGTTTTTGCAGCCGACAGCTCCTTCGCTGTGGCTTATGGGGATAAAATCTACTCCGGTACCTACACCATCAACGGCAGCGACATCAACATGGTCTTTGCCAAAGGCGTGAAGCTTCCGAAGATCTCCGGCACGGCCTCCGTCACCAACGACGACCTGAAGATTCTCTTCAAGGCCAACTCCTTGCTGAAGTTCCTCAAGAAACTCACCGCCCTCTCCTCTTCCAACCAGAGCATCGCCGCCATCAACACCGTCATCAAGAACTACAGCGGCATGAAGCTCGGCTTCGATATGGGCAAGATCAAATAACGGACAACATCCTGACATATAAGAAAAGGCTGCCTCCCGGCAGCCTTTTCCATTTATTTCAGCAGCGCTGCGGCGAGGGATTCGAGGGCCGGGAGGTCGGTGGATTTGAGGCGGCTGCGGAGGGTCACCATCGGTTCCACCAGGTCGATGCCGCTCATCTCGGCAAGCATCCGCTTCATCTCGCGGCCGGCAGTCGGCGCCCAGGAGCCATTCTCGACGAGGCCAACGCGGCGGTTGCAGAAGCCCTTGATCTGGAGACGGTGCAGGAACTCATACATCGGGGTAAAGAGACCGGCATCGTAGGAGGAGGCCGCCAGGACCAGGGTCGAATGGCGGAAGGCATCTTCCACGTTCTCCGCGAAATCGCTGCGGCAGAGATCGCTGACCTCTACCCTGCCGCATCCCTTGGCGCGCAGGATTTCCGCGAGCTTTTCAGCCGCTGCCAGCGTACCGCCGTGGATGGAGGCGCAGGCGATGAAGATACCCTCGGTCTCCACGGCATACCGGCTCCAGATATCATACAGACGGATATATTCGCTCAGATTGTCTTCCAGGATGGGGCCGTGGAGCGGCCGGATGGTCTTGACCGGGAGCGTGGCCACCTTGCGCAGCAGCGCCTGCACCTGCGGGCCGTACTTGCCCACGATATTGAAATAATAGCGGCGCCCTTCGCAGGTCCAGTCCTGGTCGTCGCGCCCATAAAAGCCGCAGGTATCGAGGGCGCCGAACTTGCCGAAGGCATCGGCGCTGTAGAGCGCGCCGTCCGCCTCGTCGAAGCTCATCATCACCTCCGGCCAGTGGACCATCGGCGCCGCAATAAAACGCAGTTTGTGCGCGCCCAGATCGAGCATATCCCCCTCTTTGACGGCCAGCGTACGGCCGGCCAGATCGAGTCCCTCGAAGAACTGGCCGAGCATCCGGATGGCCATGTCGCTGCAGACCACCTTCAGGGTGGGATATGCGCCCAGCGCCCAGGCAATCAGGGCCGAATGGTCCGGCTCCATGTGATGGACCACCAGGTAGTCGGGCGTGCGGCCGGAGAGGGCTTCGTGCAGATTCGCCTTCCAGGCATCCGCCGTCGCTCCGTCCGTGGTATCCAGGATGGCGACTTTCTCATCCCGGATCAAATAGGAATTATAGGCCATGCCTTCCGGCAGAATATATTGGCTTTCAAAAAGATCGCTAATATGGTCGTCCGTACCGATGTAACGGACCTGATCGTTGAGCATGCGGGTCATAACACGTTTGTTAGAAATCTGAATCAGGCAAAGATACAAAAAAATTCTACCTTTGCGGGCGTGAAACCCATCCGCTTTCTCATCTTCGACTTCGACGGGACGCTGGCCGATACGGCCGACGGCATCGTCGCCACGGCACAGGAGACGCTCCGCCGAATGGGCGTGCCCGACGTGCCGCCCGAAGTCATCCGCGGAACGATCGGCCTGCCGCTGGGAACCTCGCTGCGGATAGCAGGAGAGTTGCCGCCTGAGAAAGAGGCCGAAGCGGTGGCCACCTACCGGGAGCTCTTCGCCTGTCTGGAACTCAGCCGGATCCGGATCTATCCCGGCGTGGCGGAGACGCTGGCCGCCTTTGCTGCGCAGGACATTCCGATGGCGATCGCCACCTCGCGCGGTCCGAATTCGTTGGAGCGGATTCTCTCGGGCTGGGGGCTGAGCGGCTATTTCCCGATCCGGGCCACCAGTGCGGACGGATTTCCCGCCAAACCGGCCCCTGACATGGTTCTCGCGCTGCTGGAGCGGCTGAAGGCCCCGGCCGATGAGACGCTCGTGGTCGGAGATACCACCTTCGATATCGAGATGGGCAACCGGGCCGGCTGCCGCACCTGCGCCGTCACCTACGGAAACCACGCGGGCGAACGGTTGAAAACCGCCTCACCCACGTGGCTGATTGATGAATTTGCCGCGCTGGCTGCTATAACTTAGCGTGCTCCGCTGCGGTGTTCTTGACCAGAATCCGGGTAATGACGGGCCGCAGCAATCCCAGGAAAGGAATCATCAGGTAATTGTGCCAGCCCGGCACGATGTAGCGCCGCCCCCGCATCGTTGCGCGGACGATAATGCGTCCGCAACGCGCGGGAGACATCAGGAAACCGGTCAGGCGGGCAAGCCGCGCAGTACGCCGCGGGAGACCCAGCAGGCCGGTATCCACGCCATTGGGGGCTACCGTAGTGATTATCACGCCCTTTCCGCGCAGTTCGCGCGAAAGGCCCACCGAGAAGTTGCGCACATAGGCCTTGCTCGCCCCGTACAGGGAGAGGTAGCCGTAGCGCATATACACCGAATACGAGGAGAGGTTCACGATGCGGCCGCCCCCGCGCTCCGCCATATCGCGTGCAAAGAGCAGCGTCAAGGTGGTCAGCGAACGGATATTCAGCCAGAGAAGGGCCTCCACCCGCTCCCGTGGGATCACCAGCGTCTCTTCGCAGAGATACATGCCCGCACTGTTGACCAGGACCTCCACATCAAACTTCCGCGACTTCACCCAGGTGTAGAGTTCGTCTGCCGCCGAGGGCTCGGCCAGGTCGGCCGTATGCACCGTAATCTGGCGCTCGTCCGACTTCTGCAGTTCGCGCGATAGTTCGTATTTGGCGTTTTTCAGTTTTTGCGGGGAACGGCTCACCAGAATCAGCGAGTAACCCTTGCGGAGCAGGCCGCGGGCCACTTCCAAGCCGATTCCGGCGCTGCCGCCGGTCACCAGTGCCCAACCTCTTGGTTTCATGGATTATTTACGTTTCTTGGGAGCATTTTTGCTGCCGTGATGCGACTTTTTGCCGCGGAGACGTGCAAAAATCACACCAGCAAGAACCACGACGGCGAGGATGATGACGATATAAGTGGACGTGCCGGCGTTGTCACCCTTGACGCGAGACCACATGGCCAGCAGCTTGTCGGTGTCAGCACCCCAGTCGTGCTCGAGTGCGCAGCGGGCAATCACCGATGCATCCGGATAGAGCGTCGGATCCACACGGATGCCGAGGGCCTCAGGACCGAAGAAATAGGTCAGATCCAGCGGTTCGCAATCGTCGTCGATCTGCGATTCGAGCACCTCCATGGCGCCGTTGGCTGCGACATAACCGGTCTCTTCCATGTTGCGGATGGCGATATCCGGACGGCACATGAAGTCGATGAACCAGGTAGCGGCCTTGATATTCTTGGCATACTTGGGAATCACCCAGCCGTCGAACCAGACGGTACTGCCCTCTTCCGGAACCACATAGTCGAGCTTGACGCCCACCGTGGCAGCCTCTTCGATCGCCCAGACGGCGTCACCGCTCCAGTTGAGCGAGACCACGCCGCGGTTTTTGGTCATCTGGTCCTTGCCGAAATCGGCTTCCCAGCCCAGCACGCCGTCCTTGACCTGCTTCAGGTAGGCCTCGACCGCCGCGATGGATTCGTCGGAAGAATCCTGCATCAGGTCCTCCAGCGTCACGGTGCCCTCCTGCAGTTCCTTCTGCTTGAGGTAGATCAGCACGGGGCCATAGACATCGCGCGGGGCATCCTTGATCAGGATGCGGCCGGCAAACTTCGGATTGCGGATCACGTCCCAGGTGCAGGCCTCTTCATAGGTCACCTCGTCGGTATTGTAGAGAATACCGGTGGTGCCCCACATATAGGCCACCGAGTAGTCGTTGGCATCGATCTTGGGATTGATGCTCCTGAAGACGCCCTGGATATACGGCGACTTGTTCAGTGCGATATAGTTGATCGAATCGGGAATCGAAGCGAAGTCGAGCGGCAGCAGCAGGTCGTTGTTGAGCATGCGCTCGATGATGTAGTCCGAGGGGCAGACCACGTCGTAGTCTTCGTGGCCCTTCTCGATCTTGGAGAGCATCGTCTCGTTGACGTCAAAGGTCTGGTAGACCACCTTGATATCCTCGCCCGTCTGCGCTTTGTACCACGCTTCGAATTCGGGGAGTACCGACTCGTCGATATAGTCGGACCAGTTGTACACCTTGAGCACCTGCGTACGGTCACCGCCGCAGGAAGCGGCCAGAAGAACGGCTGCCGCAAGAGCCGGAAGAGCAAATTTCAGTTTCATCGTTGTTTTGCTGTGTTCTTGGATTGACGAATGTTGATAACAAGGAGGACCACCAGAATCACGAGGAAGAGAATGGTCATCAGCGGTTTAAGCTCCGGAGTCAGACCGCCTTTGCGGGCGTCCGCGTAGATATAGGTCGAGAGGGTGTCCAGGCCGATCGTACCCCGGGTGAAGAAGGTCACGGCGAAATCGTCGAGACTCATGGTAAACGACAGGATGAAGCCGGAAATCATACCGGGGCGCAGCGCGGGCACCATCACCTTGCGGAGGGCCTGCATCGGGGTAGCGCCCAAATCGAGCGCGGCTTCATAGATATTCGGGTTCATCTGCGAGAGCTTCGGCAGCACGTTCAGCACCACGTAGGGCGTGCAGAAGGTGATGTGGGCCAGGATTACCGTGGCATAGCCCTGCGAGATATGCAGGAAGACAAAGAGCAGGAAGAGCGACACACCGGTGATGATGTCCGGGTTGATCATCGGGATGTTGTTCAGGAAGTTCATCACGTTCTTCTTGCGTCCCTTCAGGTGGTAGATGCCGATGGCGGCGACCGTTCCCAGCAGCGTGGCGACGACCGACGCGACGAGGGCGATCAGCAGCGTGTTCTGCACGGCGGACATCAGTCCGGAGGAGTTCTGCATCGACCCGGTGAAGAGGTTCCGGTAGAGCGCCGTCGAAAAACCGGTCCAGTTGCCGAGACTCTTGGCCTCGGTAAAGGAGAAGACGGCGATGAAGACGATCGGCGCGTAGAGCACGACCAGGAGCAGCCAGATGTAGGCCTTGGCGGCGATGCGTTTGAGCTTCATTACACAGCGCCTCCTACCGCTTCATTTTCGGTGTCTCCTCCCTGCAACACGGTCGTGATGGCGATGATCACGAGCATGATGAGCGAGAGGGCGGCACCGTAGTTCCACATCGAGTTGTTGATATTCTCCTGGATGATCGTACCGAAGAGCTTGATCTTGTTGTTGGTCAGGAATTCGGAGATGGCGAAGGTCGATACCGTAGGCATGAAGACCATCAGCACGCCGCTCCAGACGCCGGGCATCGAAAGCGGCAGCGTCACCTTGCGGAAGACCTGGGCCGGCGTCGCGCCGAGATCCTGCGCCGCCTCCGCATAGGAGTGATCCATCTTGTTCAGCACGTTGTAAATCGGATAGATCATGAAGGGCAGGTAGTCGTAGCACATACCGAAGAGCAGCGTCCCCTTGCCCAGGGGCACGCCCGCCATCGTGAAGAGTTCCGCGGTGGCGAGGGTCCGCATCAGCGCGTTGATCCACATCGGCAGGATGAAGAGCACCACGGTGACCGCGCTGCGGTTCAGCGACTTGTTGGCCAGAATCCACGCGGCGGGATAACCGATGGCGATGCACAGGAGGGTGTTTTCCAGCGCCACCTCGATCGAGAGGGCGAAGGTTCCCAGCGCATCCTTGTCGGTGAAGAACTTCGTGACGTTGGAGAACGTAAAGTGGCCCGAGGCATCCTGCAGCGAATAGATCACGATCAGCAGGAGCGGCAGTACCACAAAGAGTACCAGGAAGATGAAGTAGGGCAAAGCCCAACTTGACCGCTTATTCATCTCTCTTTACAGGCGCTTTCTCGAGGCGGATGTCCTTGGGCAGGATCTTGATGCCTACGAAGTCGTTCTTGTCCCAGATATCATTGGTGTCCACCCAGATCTTCTCCCCGTTTTCGGTCTTGATGGTCAGGTGGTAATGGTCACCCATATACAGGATGAAGTCCACGTTGCCGGTGGTATCGGCCTCCTCTTCGTGGTCCAGCAGGTCCACATCCTCGAAACGGACGGTCACGACGACCTCGTCGCCCGCCTCGAATCCGGTGGTATCGCATTCGAATTCGGTATCGAGGAACTCGACTTTCCCCTCCCCGGTCACCTTGCCGGCATAGGTATTGGCCAGACGCTCCTTTTTCATCACCTGAATGTCGTCAGGGTCGATATAGAGCATCACTTCGCTGCCCACCTCGTACGGGTCGTAGTCCTGGATCATCAGTTCGTAGCCGGTGTCGGTATTGACGAACATCTCCCAGTGCACGCCCTTGAAGGTGCAGGAGGACACCGTAGCCTTGAACTGGCACTTGGCGGGATCGGTGGTAAAGTAGATATCTTCCGGACGGACCACGACATCGACCTTCTCATTCTCGCCGAATCCCTCGTCCACGCAGTCGAACTCGTGCTTGATGAAGGCCACGCGACGGTCGTGAAGCATCTTTCCCTTGAGGATGTTGCTCTCGCCGATAAAGTCGGCCACGAAAGCGTTCACCGGCTCGTTGTAGATGTCGGCCGGCGTGCCGATCTGCTGGATCTTGCCCTCGTTCATCACGACGATGGTATCGGAGAGGGTCAGCGCCTCCTCCTGGTCGTGGGTGACATAGATAAAGGTAATGCCCAGTTTGCGGTGCATCTCCTTGAGCTCGATCTGCATGTCCTTGCGCATCTTGAGGTCCAGCGCGGCGAGCGGTTCGTCGAGCAGCAGCACCTTGGGCTGGTTGACGATAG
>JAFYEZ010000019.1 GCA_017544005.1 Bacteroidales bacterium | reverse complement strand
CACGTTTGACTTTGACGAAATAATCGGTATCTCTTATGGCAGCAGAACAGAACACGGTCGATAAGCAGTATGTGGAAGCACCCGGCAGACTCGCCAGGCTCGCCAATGTCCGCAACATCGGCATCATGGCCCACATTGATGCGGGCAAGACGACTACGTCCGAACGTATCCTCTACTACACCGGCAAGACCCACAAGATCGGCGAGGTCCACGAGGGTGCGGCCACCATGGACTGGATGGTCCAGGAGCAGGAGCGTGGTATCACCATCACGTCCGCTGCTACCACGGCCTTCTGGCACTATGGCGGCGACACCTATCAGATCAACCTGATCGACACTCCCGGTCACGTGGACTTCACGGTGGAAGTGGAGCGCTCCCTGCGTGTGCTCGACGGCACGATCGCCACTTTCTGCGCGGTCGGCCGCGTGCAGCCGCAGAGCGAGACGGTCTGGAGGCAAGCCGACAAGTACGGCGTGCCCAAGATCGCCTACGTCAACAAGATGGACCGCGTCGGAGCCGACTTCCTCGCCTGTGTCGAAGAGATCAAGACCAAACTTGGCGCGACCGCGGTGCCCATCTGCCTCCCTATAGGAGCAGAGGAGAATTTCCAGGGCATCGTGGACCTTATCTCGCGCAAAGCCATCTTCTACAACAGCACCGACGAGCTGGTCAACTACGGAATCGGCGAGATTCCGGCAGATATGCTGGATGATGTCGAGGAGTGGCGCAGCCGGCTGGTCGAAAAGGCAGCCGAATTCGACGACGCCCTGATGGAGAAGTACTTCGCAGACCCTGAATCCCTGACCGAAGAGGAAATCATCGCGGCCCTCCGCAAGGGCACGATCTCCATGCAGATCGTCCCTGCGTGCTGCGGTTCTTCCTTCAAGAACAAGGGTGTCCAGTTCCTTCTGGACGCGGTGATGCGTTATCTTCCTTCTCCGCTGGACATCGGCGACACCAAGGCCACCAACATGGCGAACGGACAGGATGTGATGCTGCCCCCCACCCCCACGGCCCCGTTCTGCGGTCTTGTGTTCAAGATTGCGACGGATCCGTATGTGGGCAGGCTCGCCTACATCCGCGTCTATTCCGGACACCTTGATGCCGGCAGCTACGTGATGAACTCACGCTCCGACAAAAAGGAAAGGGTCGCCCGCCTGTACCAGATGCACTCCAACCACCAGAACCCCATCGAGTTCGTGGAGGCGGGAGACATCTGCGCAGCCGTGGGCTTCAAGGATCTCCGCACCGGTGACACCGTGTGCGCCGACAACCACCGCTACAGCCTCGAGTCGATGGAGTTCCCCGATCCCGTGATCGGTATCGCAGTGGAGCCCAAGACGCAGCAGGACCTCGACAAGCTCGGGGTCGCGCTATCGAAGCTGGCGGAGGAAGATCCGACCTTCACCGTCAAGTCCGATGCGGAGACAGGCCAGACCGTGATCAGCGGTATGGGTGAGCTCCACCTCGATATCATCGTGGACCGTCTGCGCCGGGAATTCGGCGTGGAGATCAACCAGGGCGCGCCCCAGGTCAACTACAAGGAAGCCATCACGAGCAGCATCCAGCACCGTGAGGTCTTCAAGAAGCAGACCGGCGGCCGTGGCAAGTTTGCGGACATCATCGTGGAAATCGGTCCTGCGGATCCCGGAGTGAGCGGCCTTCAGTTCGACAACCAGGTCAAGGGCGGCAACGTCCCGAAGGAGTTCGTTCCCAGTGTGCAGAAGGGCTTCGAGTCAGCCATGACCAACGGCGTCCTGGCAGGCTACGAAGTGCAGTCTCTCAAGGTCACCCTCCTGGATGGATCATACCATCCTGTGGATTCTGATCAGTTATCTTTCGAGCTGGCGGCCCGCATGGCTTTCCGCCACGCCTGCCGCAAGTGCTCCCCCGTCCTTCTCGAGCCCATCATGGACCTCGAGGTGGTGACTCCGGAGGAGTACATGGGAGAAATCGTCGGGGATCTGAACCGCCGTCGCGGCCAGATCACGGCGATGGATTCCACGGCCAACGGCGCCCGAATCGTGAAGGCGTTCGTCCCGCTGTCCGAGCAGTTCGGCTATGTGACGGTGCTCCGCACCCTGTCGTCGGGCCGTGCCACAAGCACGATGACCTTCGACCACTACGCCGAAGTGCCGGCAGCAATGGCCAAAGACATTGTGGAGAAGAGCGGCTATAGCTTCAAGGCCCTCTCGGAGGATGAGTAAACAAATGATTTTAACTAAATTAAGTATATGAATCAGAAAATTAGAATTAAACTCAAGTCTTTCGATTATATGCTCGTCGACAAATCGGCGGCTAAGATCGTCGACACGGTGAAAGCTACTGGCGCGAAGGTGAACGGACCTATTCCTCTCCCTACCAACAAGAAGATCTTCACCGTCAACCGCTCGACCTTCGTCAACAAGAAGGCCCGCGAGCAGTTCGAGCTCGATTCTTACCGCAGGCTTCTCGACATCGAGGACAGCAACGCCAAGACCGTTGACGCCCT
>JAFYEZ010000018.1 GCA_017544005.1 Bacteroidales bacterium | reverse complement strand
TTCCTGAATCAGCTCCTGCATCCCGAACACCTCCTCTCAGTCTTTCGCTAAGTTGAGATATTCGACGTTCTTCCTAATTCTCCTTTTGGATTTTTGGTAACCATTTTTTACATCGTTCTCTGCGCGACTGAACAGTTACAAAGTTTGTTTATAAATGTTTTCTGGTAACTGTGCAGCCGTGAATTATAGGGCGCCTTAAGTGAATAAGGGATCAGAGAATAGGAATTAGAGCACAGAGTACAGAGTGCAGATTTATATACTCGATCATGTGCGGGTTCTTATTTGTCATCACTATATACTCTGTACTCTCTTTTTCTATTGCCTGATCCCTAATCTCCGATCCCTAAGTATAAGAGCATTTCCCCAAAAAAGAACCCGCCAATTGGCGGGTTCCCGTTATTTGAAATCAATAGGTTTCCTGCAGTTCGATGTTCTTGTAGCGCTTGAGGCCGGTACCGGCGGGGATGAGCTTGCCGATGATGACGTTCTCCTTCAGGCCCAGCAGCGGGTCCACCTTGCCCTTGATGGCGGCTTCGGTGAGCACGCGGGTGGTCTCCTGGAAGGAGGCGGCGGAGAGGAAGGAATCCGTGGCCAGGGAAGCCTTCGTAATGCCCAGCAGGATACGCTTGGCGATGGCGGGGCGTCCGCCGGCCATGATGGTCTTTTCGTTGGCTTCCTCAAACTCGTAGATATCCACCAGGCCGCCGGGCAGCAGGTCGGTGTCCCCCGCGTCCTCCACGCGCACCTTGCGCAGCATCTGGCGCACGATGACTTCGATGTGCTTGTCGGCGATCTTAACACCGGAGGAATAGTAAGCGGAAAGCACTTCTTTCAGCAGGTATTCCTGCACGGCGCGGATGCCCAGGATGCGCAGCAGGTCGTGGGGGTTGACGGAACCTTCGATCAGTTCCGCGCCCGCGGGGATCACGTCGCCGTCGGCCACCTTGAGCCGCGCGCCGTAGTGAATCTGGTAGGTCTTCTTTTCGTTGGGATCGTCCTCGCTGGTCACGATGACCTCCCGCTTTTTCTTGCTCTCCACGATCTGCACCTTGCCGCTGATTTCGGACAGGATGGCTTCACGCTTGGGCTTGCGGGCCTCGAACAGCTCTTCCACGCGGGGAAGACCCTGGGTGATGTCGTCCGCGGAGGCCACGCCGCCGGAGTGGAAGGTACGCATGGTCAGCTGGGTGCCGGGCTCGCCGATGGACTGGGCGGCGATGATGCCCACGGCCTCGCCGATATCCACGATACCGCCGTGGGCCAGGTTCATGCCGTAGCAGCGGGCGCACACACCGTGCTCGCTGTGGCAGGTCAGCATGGAGCGGACGTTCATCTTCGTAATGCCGGCCTTCTTGATCTGCCCGGCCTTTTCGTAGTCAATCAGCTCGTTCATGTGCACGATCAGCTCGCCGGTGATGGGATGGTACACATCCTCGGCGGCGTAGCGTCCGCGCACGCGGTCGTCGATGCCCTCGATCTCGCCGATGGGCTGCACGGTGATGC
>JAFYEZ010000017.1 GCA_017544005.1 Bacteroidales bacterium | reverse complement strand
GTTGGTAGAGCAAAGGACTGAAAATCCTTGTGTCCCTGGTTCGATTCCCGGTGGCACCACAAAAAATAGGCTTGCGACCGCAAGCCTATTTTTTGTGCTGCCGGGGCAGCCTATTTACCGGGGAGACCCCAGACCCCCTGCTTCGCGAACAAACCGTCAGCTTCGGCTGGCGGTTTTCGTTTTGGCGGTGCCGGGCACCCGTATCTACGGGGGACACCCCCGATACCCCCGCGCTTCGCGTTAGACTTGCAGCCGCAAGCCTATTTTTGTGCTGCCATAGCAGCCATATTTACTGGGAAGACCCCAGCCCCCCCCGCTTCGCGAACGAGGTGCGAGGCGGAGAGCGTAACAGCGTAGCGAGGACTTTTTCGTCCGAGCGCAGCTGTTACCTCGGAGCCGAAGCGCCCGTTGCTAGGAGCAGTATATCTATCTGAACGTCAGCAATATATCAATTTTAAGTAAGCAATATTCAGCCACTCAAAAACGATAACAAGCTGTGGATGAGGCGATTGCTTTGCTCCTAAAACCCGTGGCGGCTAACGATCTGATTTCCAGCAAAAACGTAAAAAACGGTCAGCCAAAATAGCCGACCGATTTTAAGCATTTCAGTGATTGTCAGGCGGTTATCCGCCACGAACATTCCGTTACCAGCAATCCCAGTGGATGTTGTCGGGGTTCCACTTGTCTTTGGGAGCGGGGTCCTCGGCGGGGATGCCGACGGGGATGACGCTCAGGATGACGACGTTGTCAGGGAGTCCGAGGGCGGCGGCCAGCGGGGCGATCCGCTCCTGCGCAGGATAGCCTGCCGTCCACACTGCGCCGAGACCCAGGGCCTTGGCTGCCAGCAGGATATTCTCCGTAGCAGCGCTGCAGTCCTCATACCAGAAGATATTTGGCTGTTCCGTAGCCGGGGCATCGGGTTGGCCGAAGGGCTTGCGCATCATCGTAGTCTGGCCGCAGACGACGATCACTGCTCCGGCCTCCGTAAACATACCGCTGCGTGGGCCGCCGCCGAGGAGTTCCGCAATCTTGTCCCGATCGGTCAGCACCACGAAACGCCAGGGCTGGCTGTTCATCGCCGTCGGGGCCGCCATACCGGCTTTCAGGAGCGTTTCCAACTGTTCTCTGGGCACAGCCTCGCCGGTAAAGTGCCGGATGCTGGTCCTGGACATAATGACATCGAGTGCGGAGGGAGCTTCCGTCCGCGGGGCGCATCCCGGCAACAGCATCGCCGAGAGCGCAATCAGTAAAAAGAATCTTTTCATATCGCTAATCGTTGATTGGTTTCGTAGGTCTTCACAAAGATAGTTTTTTTCCGTATATTCGCAGGATGTAACGGAAATAATCGACACACCCTATATGAAACGCTTTTTCACTTTCAGTTTCTGCCTGGCACTGGTCCTCCTGACGACCACGCTCCTGGGCCAGTCCCGCAAGAGCGGCTATTACAAAGACCTCTTCATGGACGGCGGCATCGGCCTCAACGAATACGATGATCTTCCTGCCGCCAAGTTCCTGAATCTTACGATGGAACGCATTTCCACCTACGAGAACGGCGACACCACCGCCGCCACGGCTTACGAGCACGTGCTGATGAGCAACGCCTTCATCGGCAGCGAGATCGACTGCAACGGCAGCCTGCTCTATCCCGACGGCGCCCCCCGTTTCCGGGTGATCTATCTCAACGGCGGCAAAGCCACCACCCACGGCAAGCAACTCCGGGCGGAAGGCATCGAGACCATCCGCAAGTTTGTGGCGGCCGGCGGCAGCTATGTGGGAACCTGCGCGGGCGCCTTCTTTGCCAGCAAGGGTACCTACAGCCGCGCCGACGGCTCCTTCAACCCGAACCCTTGGTACAGCGGCATCTTCCCCGGCTATACGGTCAGTACAGGCCTCAACCGTTCCGCAACTTCCCTCTCGGTGGAGAAGAAATCCCCCCTGCTGAAATACTATGACTTCGGAGGCGACCGGATGATTGACAGCGTGCGCCACAACGGCGGCTGCTTCCTGTGCACCGACAGCCTGCCTGCCGGAACCGAGCTGATGCTGCGCTACGTGGGCGACACCCTCCGCCAGCTGAGACGTCCCATCCACCGGGAAGTCAACGCCTGGGCCTACAAGGCCGATGCCACGACCGGCCGCGTGGTCGTGACCGGCTCGCATCCGGAGCGGATGATCAGCGGAGACCGCCTGCAGATGTTCTCGGGCATGATCCGCTACGCGATGGAGGGCAACGGCTCTCCGCGCATCAAGGGCGAACTCGTCAACGGTGAAAAGCGCGAGATGACGCGCCGCACCCCGGACAACGATCCGGACCATACCGCCATCGGAGACCGCCAGTACCACCACTTCACCCTCAGCGTTCCCAAGGGAACGAAACAGGTGAAGATTGACCTCAAACCCGGCAAGGGGTACGCCAACTTCGACCTCTTCCTCTTTGCCGCGCCCGGGACGCCCGCCTTCAACGACAACGCGGCTTGGTATAATGTCAACAACGGAGCATCCAAGACCCTGACTATCGACGCACCGAAGGCCGGAACCCTCTATGTATCGGTCTATTGCGATACGACGGTCGATACGGTTGACACCCGCTGGGGCGAGCAGTATACCGGCCGTATCGAAGTCCTCAACGGCGTTCCTTACATCCTCACCGCCACGCTGATCAACGAATAAGCCATGAAAAGAGCTTTCCTTTTCCTGCTGGCTGCATCGCTGTTGATTCCCGCAGCCAGCCTCTCCGCCCAGAATGACGACGGGTATTACAAGGATATCTATATGGACGGCGGCATGGAGCTCTCTTCCCGCAAGGATCTGCCCGCCACCCGCAGCCTCGGCCTCAGCCTCGAGATTCTGCGCAGCGCCAAAGACAAGGAGCGTACCCTGGCGGATACGCTGCAGCAGTGGAACGCCCTCATCGGTGACGTCTATGACACCAACGGCCTGCTGCTCTATCCCGACGGCGCACCCCGTTTCAAGCTGTTCTATGTCAACGGCGGAAGCGCCGGCCACCACGGCCGTACGCTGACCGAGGCCGGAAGGGCCCGGATCCGCGAATATGTCAAGGCAGGCGGCAGCTACCTGGGCAGCTGCGCCGGCGCCTACCTGGCTACGACCGGCACGACGACCAAACTCCACCCTGAATACATCGGGGTCTATCCCGGCATCTGCACCAACGCCAAACTGGCGGACACCTATGTCGGTGTAACCATTCCGGAGAACTCCCCTGCCCTGAAATACTTCGATTTTGACGGAGACCGCTTCATCGACAGCGTTTACCACAACGGCGGATGCTATATGGATTACAACCAGATGATTCCGGGATGCGAGGCGCTCTTCGACTACAACTATCCCCCGAAGTCCATGCACGGCAATGCCGCCGTCTGGGCCTGGAAAGAGAATGAGGCCACCGGCCGCGTCATCTGCTGCGGACCGCACCCCGAGGGCAAGGTGACCGGCAAGCAGCTGGAGATGTTCTCCGCCATGGTGCTCTACGCCATCGAGGGGAACGGACAGCCCCGCATCAAGGGAGAACTCGCCCAGGGCGAAGCCCGGGAAATGACCTGCCGCACGGAGGACAACAACCCGGACTATACCCGGATCGGCGACCGCCAGTACCATCACTTCATGGTCCGCGTGCCGGAAGGAACCGACACCCTGCGCATCTCGCTCAAACCCGTCAAGGGAAATGAGGATTTCAACCTGCACCTCTTCGCCAGCAGCGAAGGACCGGCATTCCGCAGGACCTCCAAGTACAAAAACGTCATGAACGGCACGGAGAAAACCCTCACCGTCATTCGCCCGAAGGCCGGGACACTCTACGTATCGGTCTTCTGCGAAACCACGGTAGAACCGGTTCTCTCGCCGGTTTACGGCACCCGCTATAACGGACGGCTCGACGTCCTCAACGGCGTTCCGTATGTCCTGGAAGTCAACTATTAGTCATTCATATCCATGAGAAAGTACAACGTTTCTATCCTTCGCGGCGCCGCCCTGCTGATGCTCTGCGGTGCCCTGATGCTGACCGCCGTATCGTGCGGCACCCCCAAGAATACGACAGCCGACGCGACCGGGCAGACCCTGCTCAAGGCCAGCGACAAGAATCTGCAGGCAGCCGTGCTGAAGATCTGCAAGGCGGCGAATGTCCCCTCCATCCAGGTGTGCTACACCGAGCCGGGCCGCACCGTCTCCTTTTCTGTGACCAACAAAGACTTTTATGCCGACAAGGAACACGCCAAATACCTGAAGCGTCCCTTCGACGACCTCACGGTCTATGAGGCCTGCTCCATCAGCAAGGTTCCCCTCAGCTACCTGGCCTGCAAGATGGCCGACGAGGGCAAGCTGGATCTGGACAAGCCGCTCTGGGAGTACTACCCGGAGGTTCTCGACCTCTTTGCCGGCGAGGCCAACAAGGAGCGCGCGAAAAAGCTCACCGCCCGCATCTGCATGACCCACTGCACCGGTTTGGACAACAAGACCTACCGCAACATGGAATTCAAGTACAAGACCGGCGTCTTCAACTACTCCGGCCCGGGCATTTTTGTCCTGCAGCGCACCCTGGAACATCTCTGGGGAGAAACGCTGGATGTCTATTCCCGACGCGTCCTTTTTGACAAACTCGGCATGGAGCATACCAGCTACACCTGGATTCCCTATTACGACGAATACTTCCCGTGGGGCTTCCGCGAGAGCGGCCCGACCTTCCAGAAATGGAACACCAAGGGCAAGCCGGGCTGCAACGCCGCCTACTCGATGCGCACCACCGCCAAGGAGTTCACCAAATTCCTCCACTTCTTCATGAAGGGCGGCGACCTGAGCAAGAAGATGTACGACGAGATGACCTCCGGCCTGGTGCCGGTCAAGGATTTCGGCGCAGCCGGCAAGTCTTACCGCGGCCTGGGCTGGGTCGTGGTCGATGACGCCCAGATCGGACACTACATCCACCACGGCGGCAACAACGGCAGTTTCCGCGGCATGGCCATCCTGGTGCCGGAAACGCAGCGCACCCTGGTCTATTTCTACAACGGGGCCCCGCTCAAAAACTACAATGTCCACGACGAGATGACCCGCCTGTTCTTCAACGCAAGCGAGTCGATCGTCCCGCATCAGGGCGCCGCGCTCCACAGCGCTTCAACGGCCAAGAAGAAGTAAGAAACATGAGCCGGGGATTCGTCAAGGACGGCGATATTGAAGAGACGCCCGCTGTCGAACAGCGGGCTTTTCTTCCCGAAGGCGTGGCCAACTACGTGACCGCGGAAGGCCTCGCCGCCCTGAAACGGGAGCGGGAGGAACTGCTCTCGCGGCGGGAGGCGGCCTCGGGCAACGAAGGAGACCGACGGGTGATGCGCAACTACCTGGCGGCTAAGCTTTGCCTGCTGGAGGAGCGGATTGCCTCCGCCGTGCTGCAGGCACCACCCACCGATCCGACCCTGGCCGGATTCGGCGCCTACCTCACCCTGCAGTTCCCGGGCGGCGCCACGCGCACCGTGCGGATCGTCGGAGCGGATGAAGCGGATGCCGGAAAGGGACTCATCTCCTTCTTCTCCCCCATCGCCAGAGCCCTGACCGGCCATCGGGAAGGAGAATCGGTTACCTATTCAGGCGGAAGGATGATTCTGACAACGGTTTCCTACGATCCGCTGCCGCTCACGCCGCTCACCGCGGATACGCGTCCGGCAGCTCCCAGGCCCGCTCCTGTCAAGAAAGCGGTGAAAGAGGTGGTCGTTCCGACGCCTGCCAGACAACCGGAACCGGCGCCCCAGCCCGTAAGACAGGACGACGGCGAGGAGGTCCTCCCGATTGTCAACGACCGGGGGCTTACCGTCGGCAAAGCCACCCGCCGCGAGTGCCATGGCGGCAGCAAGCTGCTTCATCCGGTGGTTCACCTGCACCTGTTCAACAGTCGCGGCGAACTCTACCTGCAGCAGCGCCCGCTGTGGAAAACCATCCAGCCCGGCAAATGGGACACGGCGGTGGGCGGCCACGTCGGATTCGGGGAACCCGCCTCGGCAGCCCTGGAGCGCGAAGTGCAGGAAGAGTTGGGAATCAGCGATTTTGAACCGATAGCTGTCAAAAAGTATCTCTTCGAGTCGGACCGGGAACGGGAATATGTCTATCTTTACCGGACAGTCTGCGACCAAGAGCCCGCTCCGAGCGACGAACTCGAAGGCGGACGTTTCTGGAGCCGTGAAGAAATTGAAGAAAACCTGGGCAAGGGCGTATTTACCCCGAACTTTGAATTGGAATACAACAAGTATCTGAAATGATGTATAGACTCATGAAAAAAGCTTTGATGTTGCTGGCAGCTGCCGTGCTGCTCTACGGTTGCGGCGGCGATTCGATCGACCCCACACCCGTTACGCCTCCCGAGGAGATTGATCCCACGATCTATGTCGGAATCGGATGTGCCGGCATCGTGAAGGAAAACGCAAAGACCGTTGATTATTTCAAAAAATGTATCGAGGATGCCGGCGGGCAGATGGTCTGCTTTGAAAACTATGCCACCAACGACAATAAGGCGAAAAACGATCTGAAACGGGTGGATGCGCTGATTATCCCCGGATCGTCAGCTGCCGACACGACCGGCCGCAGCAACTGCGACAAGCGCCTGATCGGGGCCGCCGTCGCAGCCGGAAAGCCCGTGCTGGGCGTCTGTTTCGGCTGCCAGCGCATCTGCCTGATGCGCGGCGGTGAGCTGGGTACCGTGATCGAGGATTTCCCGGATTCCCCCTACGACCACAAGGCGGGCGGTGGCGTCTATCCCAACCACGACATCACGATTGACGAGACCTCCACGCTCTACCAGATTCTCAAGGTCAAAACCATCGGCGTCAACTCCAGCCACAAGCACTACTGCAAGGTGATTCCCGCCGGCATCAAGGTGGTCGCCACCGCTCCGGACGGCGTGACGGAGGCCATCGAGGGCTCCTACCCCGGCGATATGCTCCTGGGCGTCCAGTTCCACCCGGAATACCTCTACGCCCTGCTCGGGCACGATGAATTCCTCCCCATCTTCGAACACCTGATTAACCAGGCCCGCGAAGTCAAGTTCGCCAAGAAACAATAAAAAAATCCGGCGTCAAGCGGCGCCGGATTTTTGTTGGAATCTGAATCTGATTACTTCAGGTTGCCGGCCTCAGCGTCCTTGATCATCTTCTCGCTTGCGGAGATGTAGATTTCGACGCGGCGGTTCTGGAGACGGCCTTCAGCGGTTGCATTGTCCGCGATGGGGAGCTTGTAGGACATGCCTTCCACGCGCTTCATCTGATTCTTGTCCATACCGCAGGTCTTCAGGTAGCTGGCCACAGCTTCTGCTCTCTGGAGCGAGAGTTTTGCGTTGTACTCTTCGCTGCCGGTGTTGTCGGTGTGACCGAGCACGGTGACGTCCGTGTCAGGAAGGTCTGCCATCTGGGCTGCGAACTCCTTGAGGGATTTCTTGGAGACATCGCTCAGGGTAGCGCTGTTGGTCTTGAAGAGGATACCGCTTTCGAAGGTCACCTTGATAGCGTCCAGGTCGTTGCCGTCCTTGACCACCTCGACGTTTGCCCCTTCGAGGTTTGCCAGTTCTTCGGCTTTCTTGTCCATCTTGTTGCCGATGAGGGCGCCTACGCCTGCACCAACGGCCGTACCGATGGCTGCACCGATACCTGCGCTCTTGGCATCCTTGCCAAGGAGAAGACCGAGGGCTGCACCGACGGCTGCGCCGGAACCACCGCCGATGGCGGTACCTTTACCCAGGTTTGACATGTTGCCGCATCCGCTGAGCACGAAGGATGCGCAAAGAACCAAAGTCAGAAGTTTTTTCATAGGTCAGTTATTGTTTAAAGTTGATGATTTCGGTCTGATTCTGCGGAATCGCAGGGCCATGACACCCCAGAAGGCCTCGCCGAAGATACCGCTGCTCATCTTGGAGGTTCCCTTCTTGCGGTCCACGAAGATGATGGGCACCTCGACAATCTTGAATCCGAGGCGGAAAGCATTGTATTTCATCTCGATCTGGAAACCGTAGCCACGCATTTTGATGCGATCCATATCAATGGTTTCCAATACTTTGCGACGATAGCACTTGAAGCCGGCGGTGGTGTCGTACACCTTCATGCGCAGGACGGTTTTGACATACTTCGAAGCGAAGTACGACATGATCACGCGGCCGATGGGCCAGTTGATCACGCTGATGCCGTTGCAATAGCGGGAGCCGATGGCCAGGTCCGCGCCGCCCTCGCTGCAGGCTTTGTACAGGCGCGGGAGGTCTTCCGGATTGTGGGAGAAATCGGCGTCCATCTCGATGATGTAATCATAGCCGTGGTCCAACGCCCACCGGAAACCGGTCATATAGGCGGTACCCAGCCCCTGCTTGCCCGGGCGCTCGAGAAGGAAAAGGGAATCGGGATAGTCTGAGGCCTGCAGCCCCTTCACGATGGAGGCAGTACCGTCCGGAGAGCCGTCGTCCACCACGAGAATGTGAAAATCCTCTTCCAGGGCCCGCACCGCGCGGATGATGGCCTCGATATTTTCCTTCTCGTTGTAGGTAGGGATGATGACAACTTTCCGGTCCATACGCTCTGCTTGATTCTGCGAATATAACAAAAAATTACAAATCAATCGGAATTTTCACGGACGAGCAGGCGGTAAAGCACCCGAAGCCCCCTACCACGTTGGAATAGATGACGGCAGCCTCCGAGAAGATGCTGAACGAACTGTCTCCGGACAGTTTCGACAGGGACATTCGATAGTAATAGAGATCCCGCGGCATCGTCGTGAATTCCAGGTAATAACTGACATCGGCGTCCTCGAAAACCCAGGGAGGAAGGGCCTGGTCGCTGAATCGGCAGCGGAAGGTGTAGGCCTCGGCGGGAATCTTGGCTTGCGGGATAATCTTGTCGACGTCATCTCCGCCGAAGAGAACGGCCAGCTGGCTTGTCTGATCGCCGTTCCCTTGGAAAATAATATCATCGGATTCGAGCCGCAACGCAGTATCCCAGGCATCCTCGCCCGGGTATTTCACGGTCACGTAGGGGCGGATTCCATAGAAGCATTCCGGATCGTTTCCGCGCTGGAGGGTGAGCGTCAGGTCATGGACGGTATAGCTGCCGCCGTAGAGGGAACTCGGGTCGTCGGAGAGCGGATGTCCGCTGGCAGAATCGACCGTCAGCGTGGTACAGTGCGGAACGCTTGCCGTCGCCGTAACCGGATCGAATCCCGGGAAGGAGACCACCAGCCGGAGCCGGTCGCCTTCGGCGGGTACATAATCTGAAACATAATACAGCGGGGCGGCCGGGGCGGGCTCATAAACCGCATTCCCGTCGTCGTCATTCCCGGCAAACTCCTCCTTCACCCACGTAAAGGTGCGCGGGACGGGATTGTCGTTGACGAACAACTGGAGGGTGCCCATAGCTGGATCCAAATCCTCGGAAAAGTCCGAGAGGCTCTCGGAGGCCAGGAAAAAGACCGATTGGGAGACCTGCACTTCCAGCGGTTCTCCTACGCGGGCCAACGAATAGACCACCAGTTTCGGCTCGGTCTCCTCTCCCCGGAATTTGATTTCCTTGGTGCAGGAGACAAGACCGCAGAGGGCAATCAGTATCCAGACAATCCATCTTTTCATCATCGGTTCCTCCTAAAACTTAAAGCTCCATGAGATGGAGGGCATAATCGGGAAAATGGAGAGTTGCTTGAGCACCTTGCGGGAGGTGACGACCAGCGTACCGTCTGGCCGGGCCTCGTAGTCCGTCACCGAACCGTCATACACCAGGAAGGGATTCTGATGGCTGTAAACATTGTAGAGGCTCAAGTTGATAATCCGCTCGCCTCCTTTGGACAGCGGCCGGTGGAAGTTGATGCCCAAATCCAGCCGGTGGTAAGCGGGCATCCGGTAATTGTTGCGCCGGTCGAAATAGGGCGTATCTGTCGGAGAGACGAGTCCCTCCGCATCCTCGTAGCGCGGGGCCAGGACCTTCTGCATGGCCAGCGAACCGCAGACGCCGCTGCCAAAGACGAAGGTGCCGGAGAGATCGATCTTCTTGTTGAACTTGTGGTTGACCACCAGGCTGAGGTCGTGACGGCGGTCATATTTGGCCGGGAAGGGTTCGCCGAAGTTGATGATGTTTCCCTCACGGTCGAACCGGCGCATGGTCCGGGCCCAGGTATAACCCAGCCAGCCCGTGGTGCTGCCCGTTTTCTTCTGCACGAGGAATTCTACGCCGTACGACCAGCCGTAGCCCATCGCCACCTTGTCCTCCCACCCCGCCGTGGAGCCGAGAAACGAGGCGCCGTCCCGGTATTCCACCACGTTGTCCATCGTCTTGTAGTAGCCTTCGATGGAAAAGTCGAAAAGCCCCTGTGAATAGAAGACGCCGGCGGCACCCTGGTGCGAGCGCATCGGCGCGATCCGGTCGGTCACCGGCACCCAGAGGTCCGTGGGCATCGAGAGGCTGCTGTTCGAGAGCAGGTGCAGATACTGTCCCATCTCCGAATAGGAGGCCTTGAAAGAGAGATCGTTGCTCAGCAGAAAGCGCAGGCTGAGGCGCGGCTCGAGCGAGTGGTAGTTCTTGCTGGCAGTGTGGTAATAAGACCAGCGGAGTCCCACGTTGAATTTAAGCCAATCCGTCACCGACCAGTTGTCTTCGGCGTAGAGGGCCGCCTCGCGGGTCAGCAGGCGGCTGTCTCCGAAGGTGGTATCCTGCTTCTGGGAGAAGGATGCCATGCCGTCGCTGTAGCCCGTCTTCATGCTGATGGTCGTCACCGACGGCTTGAAATTGTGGAAGATGTAATCCGCGCCGAAGCGGATGTCGTGCTCCGGCAGCGGCTTGTATTCGAAATCGGCCCCGACGGACAGGTCGTTGATTAGGGAATTGTATCCCACGGTGGCGTTCAGCGTGTCCGTGGAAGAGGAGATGTCCGCGGCGCCCGGCTTCGTGCCATACTGCTGCTCATGACTCCCCTCCATGCCGATCGAGAGCCGGTGACGGTACCGCGTATAGTTCAGCGTGGTGTTCATGAAGAGTTTGGGCGAGAAGAGGTGGTTCCAGCGGGCGGCCGTCACGACGTTGCCCCACTTCCATCCCAGATTCATCTTGGAGAACTCTTTCTCATGGACGTGGGTCGCAGAGCCGTCGTCCTCGGTCCGCATGTAATTGTCCTCGTAGTTCTCCCGGATACGGGCATAGACGTCGTCATCTCCGGCGTAGAGGCTCACATACAGCTTGTCATGGTTCGAGAACTTGTGGGTCAGTTTTCCGCTCAGGTCGTAGAAATAGTAGCCGGCCGTCGTTCCCACGCCGGTCTGACTCTTCGAGACCAGTGCCAGAATCGGTGCCGTGAAGATATCGTAGTAGGTGCGGCGCAGGGAGAGGTTGAAGGTGGTCTTCCCCTTGACGATCGGCCCCTCCGCATTGATCTTGGCGGCCAGCAGCCCCACGGAAATGCCCCAGTGGAATTCCTGGTCGTTACCGTCCTTCAGGCGGACATCCACCACGCCCGAGAGGCGGCTGCCGAAGCGGGCCGGGAAACTCCCTTTGTAGAGGGTAACGTTCTTGACGGCGTCGGCGTCGAAGACAGAGAAAAAGCCCATCATGTGGTTCACGTTGTAGAGCGGAACGCCGTCGAGCAGCAGCAGGTTTTCGTCCGGTCCGCCGCCGCGGATATACATGCCCGCGGAGCCTTCCGTACCGGACTGCACGCCCGGCAGCAGCTGCAAGGCCTTGAGAATGTCCACCTCACCGCCGATAGCCGGGATCGTCTTGATCTGGGCCACAGGCACTTCGATCGCGCTCATCTGGGTGCCCCGCACGCCGATTTCGGAGTGGGTGGCCGTCACCACCGCGCCCGTCAGTTCCTGAGGAACCGGCGTCAGGCGGATGTCTATGACCGTATCGCGCGCCAGGGCGAGGGGAAGCGTGGCGGACGTATAGCCCATATAGGAATACTCCAGTTCATGGCTGCCCTCGGGCAGGGTCAGCGTGTAATAGCCAAAGCTGTTGGTTACAGCGCCTTGCCGCGTGGCCAGATCCAGCACGGCCGCGCTCAGCAGCGGCTCGCCCGACGAAGCATCGGTCATATATCCGCTTACCGTCACCCGCCGCTGGGCGGAGGCCGGGAGCAGGATGCTCGTCAGAAGCACGCCCACCAACAGAATCCGGAAGAGACGTCGCATTACGGTTTCACCTCCACCCCTTTCAGCGTCAGGCCGATCCGACGGCGCGGCACATCCACGCTGATGACTTTTGCATAGAGTTGCTGATTGAGTTTGAGCACCTCGGACGGCGAGGAGACAAACCGGTCACTGACCTGCGAAACGTGGATCAATCCCTTGTCGTGGATGCCCAGATCCACGAACGCCCCGAAGTTGGTGATATTGGAGACGATGCCGGGCAGCACCATGCCCACCCGGACATCTTCGATGCTGCGGATTTCATCCGAGAACTCGAAAACCTTGACGCCTTCGCGCGGGTCGCGTCCGGGCTTGGCCAGAAAGGCCATCAGGTCTTCCAGGGTCGGGCGTCCCACCTCGTCGGAAATGTAACGGGTAATGTCGATCCGGCTGCGTGCGGGATTGTCGCCCATCAGTTCGGGCACCGTCACCCCGGCATCACGCGCCATCTTTTCAACCAGCGGGTAGCGCTCGGGATGAACGGCGGAATTGTCCAGGGGATTCTTTGCCCCGGGAATCCGGAGGAATCCGGCGCATTGCTCAAACGCTTTGTCGCCGAGCCGCTTGACCTTTTTCAGCCCCTCTCGGGAAGCGAAGGGTCCATTCTCGCGGCGGTATTCCACAATATTTTGCGCCAGAGCCGGGCCGATGCCCGACACGTAGGCGAGAAGGTGGCGGCTGGCGGTATTGAGATTGACGCCCACGCTGTTCACGCAGGCCTCCACGGTATTGTCGAGGGTCTCCTTGAGCAGGTTCTGGTCCACATCGTGCTGATACTGGCCCACGCCGATCGACTTGGGATCGATCTTGACCAGTTCGGCCAGCGGGTCCATCAGGCGACGGCCGATAGAAACCGCGCCGCGCACTGTCACATCGTAGTCCGGAAACTCTTCCCGGGCCGTATCGGAAGCCGAATAGACCGAGGCTCCGTCCTCGTTGACCGAATAGACGCGCACTCCCTCGGGAAGAGCGATCTTTTTGATGAACTCCTCCGTCTCGCGGCCGGCCGTGCCGTTGCCGATGGCAATCACCTCGATGTCGTAGGACTCCACCAGGGAGGAGATTTTCTTCATCGAGGCAAATTTCTCGCTGACAGGCGGATGCGGGTAGATGGTCTCATTGTGCAGCAGGTTCCCCTGCGCATCGAGGCAGACCACTTTGCAACCGGTCCTGAAACCGGGATCGATGGCCAGTGTCCGCTTCTGCCCGATGGGCGCCGCCAGGAGCAGCTGACGCAGATTCTCGCCGAAGACGCGGATGGCCTCGATGTCGGCCTTTTCCTTGGCGATGCCGAGCGCCTCATTTTCAATGGAAGGATGCAGCAGCCGCTTGTAGGCATCCGCCAGAACCAGGTTCCACTGGCTGCGGCAGGCGGCCGAGGGGCGCCTCTTGCCGCCGAAGACGGTCCGCTCAATCCGCTCCCGGGCGTGGTCGGGGTTGACCTCGATGCGTACCGAGAGCATCTCTTCGCTCACGCCGCGCAGGATGGCCAGCAGGCGGTGCGAAGGAATTTTGTCGAGCCGCTGGGAGAAATCGAACCAGTTGCGGTACTTGTCGGCCTTTTCATCCACCTCCTTGCCCCGGGCAAGGCGGCTGACGACCGTTCCCCATCTGAGATACAGATCGCGCAGGTCGGCGCGGATCCGGCTGGTCTCCGCCACCCGTTCGGCGAGGATGTCACGCGCACCGGCGAGCGCCGCTTCCGAATCGGCCACTCCCTCTTTTACATAGCGGCGGGCCAGGGCGGCGGGATCCTCCACGGCCATCCCCGCCAGGGCGTCCGCCAGCGGTTCCAGCCCCAGTTCGCGCGCCACCGAAGCCCGGGTGCGCCGTTTGGGCCTGTAGGGCAGGTAGAGATCCTCCACCTCCCGCGGATCCACCGAACGCGCAATGGCCTCACGCAGGTCGTCGGTCAGTTTCCCCTGCTCTTCAATGCTTTCAAGGATCGATTGCTTGCGCTTTTCCAACTCGGTGAAGAGCTGGTACCAATGGCGCACTTCGGCCACCTGTGTCTCATCGAGGGCGCCGGTCCGCTCCTTGCGATAACGGCTGATGAAGGGAATGGTGGCTCCTTCGTCGAAGAGGGCGACACACCCTTCGACCTGCCAGGGCGCAATCTGCATCACACTGGCGATCCGGGTGACATAGAGCTTATTCATGGGAAACTTCCTGCAATTGTTCGCGATACGACGAGAAGATCTTGCTCTTGGAAACAAAGCCCACATAGCAGCCCCGGTCGTCCACGACGGGCAGGTTCCAGGCGCCGGTAATCTCGAACTTCTCCATCACCGTCTCCATCTTTTCATGGACATTGATGGTGGCGGGAGCACTCTTGAGGTATTCCGAAATCGTATGCGTATAGTACTTGGAGGTATCGAACATCACTTCGCGGACATCGTTCAGGAAGATGACGCCTAGGAAATGGCGTTCCTGATCCATCACCGGGAAGATGTTGCGCTCGGAGGTGGAGATGGCCTTGACGAGGTCGCCCAGCGAGCGGTCCCCGACGAGCGGCGCAAAATCCGTCTCGATGAAATCGGAGAGTTTGAGCAGCGTCAGCACCGCCTTGTCGCTGTCGTGGGTAAGCAGTTCACCCTGCTTGGCGATGCGTTTCGTATAGATGGAGTACTGCTCCACGTAGCGGATGGTGGCGAAGGATACGATGGAGGATATAATCAAGGGAATCAGCAGGTTGTAGCCTCCGGTAATCTCCGCGATCAGGAAGATGGCCGTCAGCGGGGCCTGCATCACGCCGGCCATCATGCCCGCCATGCCCACCAGCACGAAGTTGGCCTCGGGCAGGGCGTGGATGCCCGTCAGGTTGATCAGGCGAGCCAGCACGAAACCGGCGATGGCGCCTGTGAAAAGGGTCGGGCCGAAGGTTCCGCCCACACCGCCGCCCGCATTGGTCATCGCCGTGGCGAAAACCTTCAGGAAGAGGATGGCGGCAAAGAAGATCAGGATGGCCCATTTGCCCTCGAGCAGGCGGCCGGTCAGCTGTCCGCCCATGATGTTGGTCGAGGAATTGGTCAGCATCAGGTTGAGCGAATCATACCCCTCGCCGTAGAGCGGCGGGAAAAAGAAGACCAGCAGACCCATCGAGACGGCACCGATCAGCCAGCGGTAAACCGGCTTGCTCACGGCGCGCATCTTGTCTTCCGTCCAGAGGGAGGTGCGGATGAAATAGATGGACATCAGACCGCAGAAGATGCCGAGCAGCAGGTAATAGGGCAGATTGCCCATCGAGAACTCCTCCAGCGTGCTGGTAAAGGCCACGGCATTTCCCAGAAAGAGGTAGGAAATCACCGTCGCCGTGATCGAGGAGACCAGCAGCGGAAGGATGGAAGTCATGGAAATATTGAACAGGAGCACCTCCAGCGTGAACAGCACGCCGGCCAGCGGGGCCTTGAAGATGCCCGCCACCGCACCGGCCGCGCCGCATCCCAGCAGGATGGTGACATCCTTGTAGGGCAGGTGGAACAGGCGGGCGATGGACGAACCCAGCGCCGCCCCGGAATAGACGATGGGCGCCTCGGCACCCACGCTGCCGCCGAAACCGATGGTCATGGAGCTGGCGATGATGGAAGACCAGGTATTGCGGGCACCGATATGAGATTTCTCCTTGGAGACCGCCTGCAGCACCTTGGTCACCCCGTGGCTGATATCCTCCTTGACCACGTACTTGACGAAGAGCCAGGAGAAGAGCATACCGAGGCCGGGGTAAATCAGGTAAAGGTAGTTGTACCCCGGGGCGTCGAACCAGTCGGTCAACCCCCAGCGTATCAAATCAATAAGTTTCTTGAGAATGACGGCCATCGCGCCGCTGAACAATCCGACGACGAGCGCAAGCGTCATCAGGATGGTCTTCTCCGGCAGGGCCTTGAATCTGTCGCTGAACTTTTTGAAGAATCCGCGCATCGCTCCCTACTCATCCCCTTCGTCGTCGCCGTCGGAACTGCCGCCGGCGGCTGCCAGATCCTCGTCGGAAACGGGCGGGAAATCTCCGTTCTCCTCGTCTCCGGAGTCGTTATTGTCGTTGTCCCCGTCTTTGAAGAGGTCTTCCTGGATATCTTCGATATCGTCCACCTTCACCTTGATCTTGACCAGGTAGTGGGCGCCGGGAACTTCGAGAGAAACGGCGTGGAAGAAGTCTCCGTTGGGCTTTTCCACCTTGATGATGTCACTGAAATAGTCTGCGTAACCCTTCGGATACTTCTCTTTGAAGGCATCCATAAGTTCCTGCGACATATTGTCGTAACTGATCACTGCACGTTTGATGGGCGCATTTTCTGCCATATCCGTTCGTATTAATGACGGTGCAATAATAGGGAGTTTTGGTTTACCAACCAAAAAAAAGTCGTATTTTAGCGGAAATTATAAAAAGAATAAAATGGATAAGAAGACCCTGACCATCGATTACACCGAATACGATTCCGTCGATGAACTCGAGCCGAAATACAAAGAACTGATGCAGGCGGCTACGGAGGCCCTCAAGGGCTCCTATGCCCCCTACTCGAATTTCAATGTCGGCGCGGCCGTCCGGCTGCGCAACGGCATTGTGGTCAAAGGGGCCAACCAGGAGAACGCCGCATTTCCCTCCGGCCTCTGCGCCGAGCGCGTGGCAATGTTCTCCGCGGCAGCCCGCTACCCGCAGGAGTCATTCGACGCCATCGCCCTGATCGCCGCCCAGAACGGCGACCTGCAGCCCGCTCCGAGCTATCCCTGCGGCGCCTGCCGGCAGGTGATGGCCCAGTACGAAACCAAATTCGGCAAGCCGATGAAGATTCTGGTGGGAAGCAAAAAGAAGATTCAGGTCTTCGAGAATGTCTCCTCCCTGCTGCCCTTCGTCTTTACCGACATTTAGGTCCGGGCACAAAAAAAGGGTAAGCTGTTTATATCGCACCGCTACAACCACCTACCCTTGCTGCGGTCAAGCCCTGGGGGAGTTCAGTGGGAGCTGGTCGTATAAGACTTACCCCGCGACAAAGGTAGTAGTTTTTTTTTAGAAATATGAAAATTTGCGTAGGACTTTCGGGAGGCGTGGACTCCAGCGTGGCCGCCCTGCTGCTCAAAAGGCAGGGGCACGAGGTCTTCGCACTCTTCATGCAGAACTGGCACGATACGACCGGCACGCTGCACGGAGACTGCGAATGGGAGGAGGAGCGCGCCGTGGCAGAAATGGTGGCCAAGAAGATCGGCATCCCCTTCCATTTCGTCGACCTGAGCGATACCTACCGCAAACGGGTGGTGGACTACATGTTCGATGAATATGCCCGGGGCCGCACCCCGAATCCGGATGTCCTCTGCAACCGCGAAATCAAGTTCGACGCCTTCCTGCAGGATGCCCTGCGCCTGGGCGCCGAGAAGGTCGCCACCGGCCACTACTGCCGGGTGGATACGGTTCCCGGGGCCGACGGATCGCCCTCCTACCGGTTGCTGGCCGGCCTGGACCCGAACAAAGACCAGAGCTATTTTCTCTGCCAGCTCTCGCAGGAACAGCTTTCGCGGGCGTTGTTCCCCATCGGGGAACTCTGTAAACCGGAGGTCCGCCGCATCGCGCACGAAGCCGGGCTGCCCAGTGCCGACAAAAAAGACAGCCAGGGCATCTGCTTTGTGGGGAAGGTGGATCTGCCCCTCTTCCTACAGCAGAAACTGCGCAGCGTAGCGGGGGACGTGATTGAGATTCCCCGCAGTTACTTCGAGGCCCTGCCGCCCCGCAACACGCTGGAGGAAAAGGCGGAACCCTTTGTCTATCATCGGGAAGACGGCACCCTGGCCGGACACCATATCGGCGCCCAGTACTATACCGTGGGGCAGCGCAAGGGGCTGAATATCGGCGGGCACGCCGAATCCCTTTTCGTGATCGGCACCGACATGGCGCGCAACCTGATCTTCGTGGGCGAAGGCCACTCCCACCCGGGCCTGTGGCGCGAGGCGCTCCGAATCTCGCCGGAAGAGGTCCACTGGATCCGGAAGGAATGCGCCCTGCGCGAGGGGGAAGAACGACCCTACCAGGTTCGCATCCGCTATCGCCAGCCGCTTCAGGAGGCCCGCCTCATCTGCCGCCCCGACGGCCTTTATATCCTGTTCAACGAGCCGCAGCGCGGCATAACGCCGGGACAGTTCGCCGCCTGGTATGCCCCGGACGGGGAACTGGCGGGCAGCGGCGTCATCGATCGGTAGTCATGCAGCGGAAATACGATATCGCCATTGTCGGTGGAGGCGCGGCCGGATTGATGGCCGCCATCCACGCAGCCCAGGCGGGTGTCCGCGTGGCACTCTTTGAAAAGAACAGCTTCTGCGGCAAGAAGATCAACATTACGGGCAAGGGAAGATGCAATATCACCAATACCCGTCCCTGGACGGAGTTCGCCCCGCACGTCCATCCCGTTTCCGCGTTTTTACGCAGCGCCTTTTATCATTTTTCCAACGAAGCCCTGCTCGAGATGCTCCACCGGATCGGGCTGGAGACGGTCGTCGAACGCGGCGAACGGGTCTATCCCCGGTCGATGCAGGCGCGCGACGTTTCCAAAGCCCTGACGGCCCATGCCCTCGCATTGGGTGTGGAGATTCTCTACGATTGCGAGGTGCTTCGCGTGGAGCCGGCTCCGGATGCCCTTTGCTGCACCCTGGCCCTCTCCCAGCCGCTTCTGCGCACCGAGACGGTTCGGGCGGAGGCGGTGATTGTCGCGACGGGCGGTCTCTCCTACCCCTCCACCGGTTCGACCGGCCGCGGTTACGAGATTGCCCGGGATTTCGGCCACAGCATCGTCGAAACCTTCCCCTCCCTGACAGCCCTGATGCCCGAACACTACGACCGGGACCTGATCGGCATCGAATTAAAGAATGTGGCGCTCCAGCTCTTCATTGACCGGGATCCGGTGCAGCTGGAAGAGGGTGAGATGGCCTTCACGGACGGAGGAATCGAAGGAGCGCTGGGGTTCCGCATCAGCCGCAAAGCGGTGGCTGCCCTGCGCCGCAAACAGCGGGTGGAGGTCGTTCTCGACCTCAAGCCCGGCCTTTCGATGCCCCAGCTGGAGGCCCGCCTCGACCGCGAACTGGCAGCGCTCCACGCCACGCGGGAGGAATTGGGCGCAACCAAACTGAAAGCCCTGCTGCAAACACTGATGCCCGGCCGGCTGATTGCCCCGTTTCTGCACGCAAATCCCGATTTGAACGGCCGCAACCTGGCCCGGAGACTCAAGGAATGGCGCTGGCGGATTGTCGGCCATACCGGCTACGAACGGGCGGTGGTAACAGCCGGTGGCGTATCACAGAAAGAATTGATTGCCAAGGCCATGCGTTCCCGGCTGAACGACCGGCTCTATTTTGCGGGAGAGGTGATCGACCTCGATGGAGATACCGGGGGATACAACCTGCAGATTGCCTTCTCCACCGGTGCCCTCGCCGGGGCCAGCGCCGCTCAGCAGATCTTGAAGCAACGCGCCGGAAAACCGGCGTAAAGATCCACCGTCGTCCCCCGGGTGAGGCTGACGGATCCGGGTTCCTCAAAAACCAGCAGATCAGCCAATCTGAGCAACTGGTGACGGGTGACCTTCTCCAGCGCTCCGGCGATACGGCCGTGCTCCTCCTCCGAAAGTGCCTCGGCCGGGCGTGTTTCCGGAAAGATGCAGGTCGAGGCGTCCAGATACGAGATCGTTCCCTCGCCATAAAGCAGCACACCCTCCCCCATCGCCTCATAATAGCGGGGGGCAAAGCGGGCGGAAACCGCCTTGGCAGACTTTTTCAGGGAAATCCAACTGCAGCGGCAGGCCGTCACCGAAGTGAGGTCGTCCGGGAGATAATAGTCACGCGCGCCGCGGACCAGCGTGGTGTCGGGACGGGTGTAGAAGGAGCCGTCCGGGCGGACGACGACGATGTTCATCGCATCGAGAGTTTGATCTGGGTCAGCTGCTGCTTGGTGTCGAGGGTAAAATCCCCGTCCATCATCCAGTTGTAATAACTCGGCTCGCTGCGGAGCACTTCCCGGACGGGACGGTCCTTGTGCTTGCCGAAGTTGAAGACCGGCTCGTCCTGGTCGTTCAGGACGATACGGCCGGCGTAATCCACATAGCGGCTCACCGTGGAATACTTGGCCAGATACTCCACGTCGTTCTGGAGCGGCTCTTCCTCATCGGCGGCATAGCGGTCCAGCTGCGCCTCCAGCACCCGGTAGGTGGCCATCGTGTCCGCCTCGGCAGAGTGGGCGTTGTCCAGATTCTCCCCGCAGTAGAACTTGTAGGCCGCCTTGAGCGTGCGCTGCTCCTTCTTGTGGAAGATATTCTGCACGTCCACGAGGTTGCGCTTGTGGAAGTCATAGTCTACACCGGCGCGGAGGAACTCCTCGGCCAGAAGCGGAATATCAAAGCGGTTGGAGTTGTATCCGGCGATATCGCACCCCTGCAGCATCTGGGCCAGGGATTTGGCGATCTGGGCAAACTTGGGGCAATCCTTCACATCGTCGTCCGTGATGCCGTGAACGGCCTGCGCCTCCGGCGGAATGGGCATGCCGGGATTGATGCGGCGGGTCTTGACCTCCACGTCATTCGGGGCGCCGGGCGTCGTGGGCGAGACCTTGACGATAGAGATCTCCACGATGCGGTCGGTTGCAATGTTCAGGCCCGTGCTCTCGATATCGAAGAACACGAGCGGTCGCTTCAGGTTCAGTTGCATGGGAAGCTTCGGCTAGGCGTTGATCATCACCGGCATCAGCAGGGCGGAGACGTTCTCGTCGGGGTTCGCCTCGTCTGCGGAGACGATGAGGGCGGCGCGGCAAGGGTCTGCCAGTTCCATGCAGATGTTCTGATACGGGAGGTTGGAGAGGATTTCCAGCAGGAAGTTCGACTTGAAACCAATCTCCATCTCCTCCCCGTCATACTGGCAAGGCAGCGTCTCGTAGGCCGACATGGAGAAGGTCAGGTCCTGGGCGGAAACGAGAACCTGGTTGAAGGAGAGTTTCAGCTTGATCTGACTGGAAATCTGGTTGGAGCAGACGGCGATACGCTTGACGACATTCAGCAGTTCAGCGCGGCCGATGGTCATCTTGTTGGTGTTGTTCTTGGGGATGACGGTCCGGTATGCGGGATAGGTGCCCTCGATCAGACGGCAGACCAGGATGTTGTTGTCGAAGTTGAAGTAGGCGTTCTTGTTGTCGAACTGGATGGAGATATCGCCCTCTACCTTGGCCAGAATGCTGCGCAGCACGGCTGCCGGCTTCTTGTGCAGGATGAACGAGGACTTCTGGGAGACCTGCGCGCCCGTAAATTCGAAGCAGATGAGCTTGTGGGCGTCAGAAGCGACGAGGGTGGTTGTCGGGGCGTCGATATCAAAGAAGATACCGTTCATCACCGGACGGAGCTCCTCCTCGGCCGTGGCGTAGATGGTGTTGTTGATGCCCGTCAGGAGGGTTTCAGCCGCAATCGATAGGCTCTCGGAGACGCCGCCCAGTTCCGGCAGTTTCGGGAAATCCGCAGCATCGTAGCACGGGAGCTTGGAAGCGCCTGCGCTCCAGGTGATCTCCATCGTATTTTCGCCGGAAAGCTTGAAGGTCAGCGGCTGATCCGGAAATTCTTTGAGGGAATCGGTGAGCAGCCGGGCGGGGACGGCGGTGCGGCCCTCCTCCTCCACCTGGGCAATGGCGATGTTGCTCTTGAGCGTAGTCTCACCGTCCGAAGCGGTGACCGTCAGGGTGTTGTCCTTGAGTTCGAAGAGGAAGTTCTCGAGGATGGAGAGGGTGGGCTTGTTGGAGATGACCTTCGAGACCGATACCAGGCCTTCGAGGAGTTCGGAACTTGATACTGTGAATTTCATATATGTAATGCGCTTTTGTTTCAAAAATATTCAGCCTACAAATATACGTAAATTTGGCATATAATTTGAGTTTTCCCGACAAGAAAATTTGCGAAATATGAAACAGAAAACTCTTTTCATCATCCTCCTCACCGTTATCCTTTCTGCAGGAGCCGCCTGGCTCGTTTCGGATTCTGTCGTCAAACACCGCCTCTCCGCCGTAGCACCTGCCACGGGCGAGCGTACCGTCCGTCAGAATGACACCCGGCGTGTCATTTCCGCCACGGGCGTGGCCTCCTTCTCCGACGCCGCCGAAACGGCCGTGCAGACCGTCGTCTATGTCAAAGTGGTCAAGCGGGCCAAGGCCAGCCGCCCCTCTTCGCTCTTCGACATGCTCTTCGGTTTCGCGGAGATTCCGCAGGAACAGGTGGGACTCGGTTCGGGCGTCATCATCCGTCCGGACGGCTATATCGTCACCAACAACCATGTGATCAACGGCGCAGACCAGATTGAGGTCACGCTCGAAAACGACCGGGTGTACCCGGCTACGCTCGTAGGTACCGACCCGGCCACCGACATCGCCCTGCTGAAGATCGATGCCACGGATCTGCCCTGCATCGAAATGGGCGATTCGGACCAGCTGCGGCTGGGCGACTGGGTGCTGGCCATCGGTTCTCCGTATGATCTGCGCTCCACCATCACCGCCGGCATCGTGAGCGCCAAGGGCCGCTCCCTTCCCAACTACGACGGTCAGTTCCGCGTAGAATCCTTCATCCAGACCGATGCGGCCGTCAACCCCGGCAACAGCGGCGGCGCCCTCGTCAATACGGCCGGCGAGCTGGTGGGCATCAACACCTCCATCATCTCGCTGACGGGATCCTACTCCGGTTATTCGTTCGCCGTACCGGTAAACATCGTCAAGAAGATTGCCGACGATTTCATCAACTACGGCTCCGTCCAGCGGGCCATGCTCGGTGTGACAATGTCTGAAATCAACGCCGAGCGTGCCCAGAAACTGGGGCTGCTGGAGGTCAGCGGCGTCTATGTGGAGGAGGTCCGCCGGGACGGTCCGGCCGACAAGGCAGGCATCAAAGCCGGGGATATCCTCACGGAAATCAACCTCAACGTGGTGCGCAACTCCGCCGCCGTCCAGGAGCAGATGAGCAAGCTCCGCCCGGGCGAGCAGGCCGTCATCACGGTGATCCGCGGCGGGGAACGGAAAGAAATTTTCGTTACGCTCTAAGGGGTTGAAACTTTTTTTCAAATCTTGCGTATAATAGATGCAATTTTTGAAAAGATGAGACAGCTAAAGATCACCAAATCCATTACCAACCGCGAAAGCGCTTCCCTCGACAAATACCTTCAGGAGATCGGTCGCGAAGAGCTTATTTCGGTAGAAGAAGAAGTTGAACTCGCACAGCGCATCCGCAAGGGAGACCAGGCCGCCCTCGAAAAACTTACCAAGGCCAACCTCCGCTTCGTGGTCAGCGTTGCCAAGCAATACCAGAACCAGGGCATCAGCCTGCCCGATTTGATCAACGAGGGCAACCTCGGCCTGATCAAGGCAGCTGAGAAGTTCGATGAAACCCGCGGCTTCAAATTCATCAGCTACGCCGTGTGGTGGATTCGTCAGTCCATTCTGCAGGCCCTGGCCGAGCAGAGCCGCATCGTGCGTCTGCCGCTCAACCAGGTGGGTTCCCTCAACAAGATCAACAAGGCCCTCTCCAAGTTCGAGCAGGAGCATGAGCGCATGCCCTCGCCCGACGAGTTGGCCGACCTGCTCGACATCCCTTCCGAGAAGATTGCCGACACGCTGCGCGTCTCCGGCCGTCACGTCTCGGTGGACGCTCCTTTCGTGGACGGGGAGGACAACAGCCTGCTCGACGTGCTGGTCAACCCCGACTCCCCCAACGCAGACCGGGGTCTGGTCAACGAGTCGCTCAATACGGAAATCGAACGCGCCCTCTCGACGCTGACCGAACGCGAACGGGACATCATCCGTTACTTCTTCGGAATCGGCTGCCAGGAACTGACCCTCGAGGAGATCGGCGAAAAGTTCGGTCTTACCCGCGAACGTGTCCGCCAGATCAAGGAGAAGGCGGTCCGTCGCCTGCGCAACAGCACCCGCAGCAAATTGCTCAAGAGTTACCTCGGCTAACCGGAGGCGATGGAGTTCTGGTCCGCCATCGGAAACGGGATTGTCGCATTCGGAGATTTCCTGTGCGGTTATCCGTTGTTTTTCCTGCTCATCGGCGGGGGACTCTTCTTTTTGATCTATTCGGGCTTCACCCCCATCCGCCGCTACGGCCGCGCCATCGGCGAATTGCGCCGGAAGGATGAAGGCGGCAACGGGCAGATCAGTTCCCTCCAGGCCCTGGCCAGCGCCGTGGCTGCCACCGTGGGGCTGGGCAATATCGCCGGCGTGGCCATCGCCATCTGCATCGGCGGTCCGGGCGCAATCTTCTGGATGTGGATCAGCGCCATCGTGGGCATGGCCACCAAACTCTTCGAAGGCACGCTGGCCGTGATGTTCAAGGGCCGCGACTCCGCAGGCGAACTGCAGGGCGGCCCGATGTACATGATTACCACCGGGCTTGGCCCCAAGTGGAAACCGCTGGCCGTCTTCTTCTGTATCGCCGGCCTGGTCGGCTCTTTCTGCCTCATGCAGGCCAACCAGCTCACCGAATCTGTCGTCTCCCTCTTTGCGGGCGGAAGCGGCACGGTGGGCCTGCGTTTCGGAATCGGCCTGACCATCTGCCTGATTGTATCGATTGTCATCTTCGGCGGCATCCGACGGATCGCCCGCGTGGCGGAGCGGATCGTCCCGGTGATGGTGATTCTCTACTTCCTGTTGATTCTCTACATCATCTTCAGCCACCTGGGCGCCGTTCCCGGGGTTTTCCGCGACATCTTCGTCGGTGCCTTCAACCCGTCGGCCGTAGGCGGCGGCGTGGCGGGCGGCGTCATTTTCGTGGCCCTCACCGGTGTCCGCCGGGCCGCGCTCGTCAATGAGGCAGGCATCGGCTCCGCCTCGATGATGCACGGAGCCTCCCGCAGCAAAGAACCGGTCCATGAAGGACTGGTGGCCATGCTGGGCCCCTCCATCGACTCGGGCTTCATCTGCACCCTGACGGCCATCGCCATCCTGGTGGGCCGGAGTGTCGATCCCACCATCCTCCCCGCCGGGGGCGGACTCAGCTCCGCACAGGGGCTCAGCATTGCGCTGGCCGCCTTTGATGCAGCCATTCCCGGCATTGGGCGCTACCTGCTGTTTGTCATCGTCCTCTGCTTTGCCTTTTCGACGATGTTCTCCTATTCCTACTACGGACAGAAGTGCCTGGGCTTCCTGATCGGAGCCGACAAGGCCCACTACTACAACTGGCCCTACCTGCTGGTCCTGATCGTGGGGGCCGTCATTCCGCTGGGCGTGGCCGTGAGCATCATCGACATTGCCTTTGCCCTGATGGCCTTCTGCACGATTCCGACGCTGATTCTGCTCGCCCCCAAAGCCCGGGCGGCCTTTAAAACCTTTTTTGCCAATCCTACCCAGAAATGAATCCTGTACAATACCTGTCCCAGTCCTGCCTCCGGGCAGTCCAGGCGCTCTATGGCGCTGAAATCCCCGTTTCCATGCTTCAGTTCCAAGCCACCCGCAAGGAATTCGAAGGCGATCTGACCCTCGTCGTGTTCCCGCTGCTGCGCACCAGCCGCCAGAGCCCGGAAGCCACGGCAGAGGCCATCGGAAGCTGGCTCAAGGCCAACGACGCGGAGGTTTCAGGATACAATGTCATCAAGGGATTCCTCAACATCAAACTGGCTCCCTCCTTCTGGAGCGACACGTTGGGGCGCCTGGCGGCCGATGCGGCCTTCGGCCAGCTGCCCGCCACGGGCAAGACCGTGATGGTGGAGTTCTCCTCCCCCAACACCAACAAGCCGCTCCACCTGGGCCACGTACGCAACAACCTTTTGGGCGCCTCGGTAGCCAACCTGCTCGCCGCATACGGACACAAAGTCCTCAAGGTCAACCTGGTGAACGACCGCGGCATCCACATCTGCAAATCGATGCTCGCCTGGCTCAAGTGCGGAAACGGCATCACCCCGGAGCAGGCCGGCAAGAAGGGAGACCACCTGATCGGCGACTACTACGTGAAGTTCAACGACCTGCTCAAGGCCGAAGTCGCGCAGCTGGTGGCCGGCGGAATGCCGGAAGAAGAGGCCGAGAAGAACGCCCCGATTCTCAAGGAGGCGCAGGCCATGCTGGTCAAGTGGGAACAGGGCGACGAAGCCACCGTGGCGCTCTGGAAAAAGATGAACGGCTGGGTCTATGAAGGATTCGACGAGACCTACCGCTCGCTGGGCATCAGCTTCGACCGGACCTATTATGAATCCCAGACCTACAAAGGCGGCAAGGAACTGGTGGCTGAGGGACTCTCACGCGGCATCTTCTACAAGAAGGAAGACGGCAGCGTCTGGTGCGACCTCACCGGCGACGGTCTCGACCAGAAACTGCTGCTGCGCGGCGACGGCACCTCGGTCTATATGACGCAGGATCTGGGCACCGCCCGCCAGCGTTTTGAAGAATACAACCTGGATGAGCATATCTATGTGGTGGGCAACGAACAGAACTACCACTTCCAGGTCTTGAAGCTGATCCTCAAGAAGTTGGGCTTCTCCTGGGCCGATGCCATCCACCACCTCTCATACGGCATGGTGGAGTTGCCCGAGGGCAAGATGAAATCCCGCGAGGGAACGGTGGTCGACGCCGACGACCTGATCGAGAAAATGTACAACACGGCCCGCGAGACGTCGCTCGAACTGGGCAAACTCGAAGGCATGAGCGAGGCGGAGCAGGACGAACTCTTCCACACGCTGGGCCTCGGTGCGCTGAAATACTTCATCATCAAGGTGGATCCCAAGAAGACGATGCTCTTCGATCCCAAGGAGTCCATCGATTTCAACGGCAACACCGGCCCGTTCATCCAGTACACCCACGCCCGCATCAAATCCATCCTCCGCAAGGCAGCGGAGCAGGGATGCCGGATCGGGGCCTGCGGAGCGCCGGTCATCGCCAAGGAGGAGAGCATCATCCGCCTGATCGCCACCTATCCCGACAAAATCCGGGAAGCGGGAGAGGCGCTCTCACCCGCCATCATCGCCAATTATGCCTATGATCTGGCCAAGGAATTCAACCAGTATTACCACGACACGCAGATCCTGCGCGAAGAAGACGAGGCCGTCCGGGCGCAGCGGCTCGAACTGATCCGTCTGATCGCCTCGGTGCTGGTCAAGGCGATGGGCATCCTGGGCATTACGCTCCCGGAGCGGATGTAGGTTCGGTATTCACCGCCACCGTTTCCAATGCGGCGACCGCCTGGGCCTCCGCACGTTCCCGTTCCCACTCCTTATAGGCGGCGTGGTAGGCGTTTGCGTACTTCACGTGGTCGTTGTAGGAGCTGGCGAATTCGTGCCGCCCGTCAAAAGAGGCGCGGGCGCAGAAGTAGTAGAAGTGGTGGCGGGTGTAATTGAGCACCGCATCGATGGCCGTTATCGAGGGCATCGTGATGGGGCCCGGAGGCAATCCCCTGTATCTGTAGGTATTGTAGGGAGAATCAATCTTCAGGTGCCGGTTCAGGATGCGGGTGACGCCCTCCTCCCGGACGAGGAACTTGACGGTGGGATCGGCCTGCAGCGGAATCCGCTTGTGGAGGCGGTTGATGTAAACGCCGGCGATGATGGGCATCTCGTCGGCGAAGCGGGTCTCCTCCACCACGATGGAGGCCAGGGTACTGACATCGGTCTTGGAGAGGCCCATGGCCTCAGCCTTCTGGGTGCGTTCCTCCGTCCAGAACGCCTCCCACTCCTTGTACATGCGGGAGACGAAATTGTCCGGCGTGATGGTCCAGTAAACTTCGTAGGTATTCGGAATGAACATCGAGAGGAAGGTCTCTTTCTGGAACCCGTAGGCACGGGCGGTCTGCGGATCGAGCAGGACCTTGGCAAAAGCGGCGGAATCCGCCTCCAGTTTTTCACCCAGAATTCCGGAGAGTCGCTCCAGCGAGCGGACATGGCTGTTGAAGGTCAGCTGAACCGGCTCCTGCCAGCCGCAGGCGAAGGTACGGACGATTGCCTTGTTGTTCATGCCCCGCACGAAACGGTAGCAGCCCGGCTTGAAGTTGTCCTTGAGTTTGTAATACTTGGCCGCCCGAAGGAAGGTCTTGGGATTGTCAAGCACGCCGCTCTCGATCATGGCGTTGCAGAGATCCTCATAGGTAGCGTTCTTGCTCACCTCCACGATGCCCCGGCCGGGAATCACCTCGTTGATGTTGTCATAGAGGAAGGTTCCGTAGTAATTGAGTCCCATCAGTGCGGCCCCAATGGCGAGGATGATCATGACGATTCCGATAGAGATCTTCCAGTGTTTCTTGGTTTTGCGAGGCTTGGCCATATTATTTGTGCTTCTTGGGCTGGAGGTAGATCTTCTGACCGGGAACCGGCTCCTCTCCCTCCTTCATGTCGTTATACATATATAAATTGCGAAGCCGGACAGCGTATCGCTGCGAGAGGTCGTACATGGTCTCGCCCTCTTCGGCTACGTGCATTTCAAGGAATTTTGCGCTGCGGGTGCGCTTCTTCTCCAGATAGATAATCTGCCCGGCCACAATCGGAAGCGGAGTACGCATGTCGTTGAAGCGGAGCAACTCGCTGCGGAAGAGGCGGAACTCCTTGGCCAGCGTCTCATAGGTATCATATCCTTCCGCCAGAATATAGGAGACGCCGTTGCGGCTGTAAATCTGACGGGCGAGTGAAATCCGGTAGAGCGGACTCCCCTTGTCCGGTGTGATCCGGACCGATTTTTCAGCGGTGATCGGCGTAGGAATCGCCTCGATTTCAGGCGTCTCGCCGGGGACGACATCATACTGCGAGAGGTTGTTCCCCTCGATGATGGCAATCAGCCGCTGGGCATACTCAGGCGCCGTGGCGTAGCCCGCCTTCTTGAGGCCGTAGGCCCAGCCGCGGTAATCCTTCGGATCCAGTTCGAAGAGGAAGGCGTAGCGGTCGCGGTAGCGCAGGAACTCGGAATGGTCGCGGTAGGAATCCTCCACCTTGTCATACTTGCGGAAACACTCCTGGGCGGCGTCATCGTCATGATGGATCGTGGCGCCCTGCCAGCCGTGGCACTTGATACCGAAGTGGTTGTTCCCTTCGATGGCCAGCGTGCTGTTGCCGTCGCCCGACTCGAGGCAGGCCTGCGCCAGCGTGATGCTGGCGGGAATGCCGAACTCCACCATCTGGCGGATGGCAACCGCCTTGTAACGCTCGATATACTCCTGACGGCTAATGCGTTCCCCCTGGGCAAACGCCGAGAGGGAAAACAACAAAAGCAGGACGGAGAGGAGCGTTCTGTGTTTCATGACCGGCAAAGATAGCAAAAAATGCTATAAACGTTCCGGAACGGGAATCAGATAACGGCCGTTTTCTTCGGCCAGTACGGTGTTCGGAAAGATGGCGCGGGCCTCCTCCAGCAGGGGGTTCAGATCCTTGTAACGCGAGGAGAAGTGGCCGAGGACCAGCTGGGAAGCGCCGGCCTCCAGCGCCACCTGCGCGGCGCGGGCCGCGGTGGAGTGAAAACGCGCGAGCGCCTTGTCACGCATCTCCTCGCCATAGGTGGCCTCGTGATAGATCAAATCCACCCCCTTCAGCCACTGGGCCTCCTCCGGGAAGGGCGCCGTATCGCTGCAATAGGCGGCGCTGCGTCCGCGGCGCATCGGACGGCCCTCGCGGTCGAGGGGCCATTTTTCGCGCAGCAGGAATCCGTAGGTGTCGATTCCGTGGTTCATCGGAAAGGCGAAGACATCCACCGTGCGCAGTTCGCAGATCTGTTCAGGCGCCTTGCCCTGAAGCGGATGGTGGACGATTTCATACTTGATTCCTTCGCCGAAATGGCCCAGGAAGAAATGAAGGATGGAGGCGAAATCGCGCGGGGCGTAAATGTGCAGCGGGGCGGTGCGCCCGATCATCGACAGCGTCGAGAGCAGGCCGAAGATGCCGAAAATGTGGTCGCCGTGCAGGTGCGAGATCAGGATGTTGTCGATCTTCATCATCGAAATCCGGTTGCGCAGGAGCTGCACCTGGGTTCCCTCGCCGCAATCTACCAAAAACAAGCGCCCACGTACGTTGAATACGTGAGCGCTCGGATATTTGTCAACCATCGGCTTGGCAGAAGCCGTGCCCAGGGTTGTCAGGGAGAACTCCATTACTGGTTCTTCTCCATTTCGTCCTTCAGGGAAGCGAGAGCGGAGATGTCACCGAGGGTGGTCTTCTCCAGGTTGGCCTTGATCTTCTTCACGGCCTTCTGGGTGGACTTGGCTTCGCTGTCTTTCTCGGCAGCCTCTTCAGCCTTGGCAGCTGCGTAGGTCTTGGTGTGCGAGAGAAGGATGCGCTTGCCGTTCTTGCTGAATTCCTCTACGCGGAACGGGAGCTTGTCGCCCTCCTTGGGCTGGCTGCCGTCTTCCTTGACGATGTTGCGCATCGAGCAGTAGCCTTCGATGTTCTCGTCGAGGGTGATGATGGCGCCCTTGTCAACGAAGGTCTTCACGGTACCCTCGTGGACGGAACCCACGGTGTAGATGTTCTCGTAAGCTTCCCAAGGGTTCTCCTCGAGCTGCTTGTGACCGAGGCTGAGACGACGGTTCTCCTGGTCGATTTCGAGCACGACAACCTCCAGCGGCTCACCGATGGCGGTGAACTCGGAAGGATGTTTCACCTTCTTGGTCCAGCTCAGGTCGCTGATGTGGACGAGGCCGTCAACACCTTCCTCGAGTTCGACGAATACGCCGAAGTTCGTGAAGTTGCGGACCGTAGCGGTGTGGCGGGAGTTGATCGGATATTTCTCGAAGATGGTAGCCCACGGATCCGGTTTCAGCTGCTTGATACCGAGGGACATCTTGCGGTCTTCACGGTCGAGCGAGAGGATCACGGCCTCTACTTCCTGACCGACGGTGAGGAAGTCCTGAGCGCTGCGCAGGTGGAGGGACCAGCTCATTTCGGAGACATGGATCAGACCCTCGACGCCCGGCTGGACCTCGACGAATGCACCGTAGTCTGCGATGACGACCACTTTGCCTTTTACCTTGTCGCCCACCTTGAGGTTCGGATCGAGCGCCTCCCACGGGTGCGGGGTAAGCTGCTTCAGACCGAGGGCGATACGGTTCTTCTCCTTGTCGAATTCGAGGATCACGACATTGATCTTCTGATCGAGGGAGACCACCTCTTCCGGATGGCTGACGCGGCCCCAGGAGAGATCGGTGATGTGGATCAGACCGTCCACGCCGCCTAGGTCGACGAATACACCGTAGGAGGTGATGTTCTTGACGGTACCTTCCAGAATCTGGCCTTTCTCGAGCTTGCTGATGATCTCGGCCTTCTGGGCTTCGAGTTCAGCCTCGATGAGTGC
>JAFYEZ010000016.1 GCA_017544005.1 Bacteroidales bacterium | reverse complement strand
TTTCTTTTGCCATAGTTTGTTTCTTTTATGTTTGTTCGTTTGGAGCCGATGGTGAGAATTGAACTCACGACCTCTTCCTTACCAAGGAAGCGCTCTACCCCTGAGCTACTCTGGCAGACTTGTTGAGCGGAAGACGAGGTTCGAACCCGCGACCCTCAGCTTGGAAGGCTGATGCTCTACCAACTGAGCTACTTCCGCAAAATCATTGTGGGCAGAGATGGATTCGAACCACCGTAGGCGTGCGCCAGCAGATTTACAGTCTGCCCCATTTGGCCACTCTGGTATCTGCCCAAGTGTTTTTTTCGAGCCGATGGAGGGATTCGAACCCACGACCTGCTGATTACAAATCAGCTGCTCTGACCAGCTGAGCTACGTCGGCCTCACCGTTTGAGAGCCGCAAAGATAGGTATTAAAAGTGAATCGGCAAAATTATTTTCACGATTTTTCGGCCGAAAGCGCGAAAATCCGTTGCAGGATGTGTTCTGCATCAAAACCGCAAAGCTGATGAAGTTCAGCGGGTTTTCCCTGCTCGATGAAACGGTCCGGAATCCCCATCGGAGAGAGGGTGTTGGCGCAGGCGTGGTCGGAGAGATATTCGGCCACGGCACCGTGCAGGCCGCCGATGACGGTTCCGTCCTCCACCGTGATCAGGTGGGCGGCCCTGCTGCAGGCCTCGGCGAGGGCCTCTTCGTCGATGGGCTTGAGGAAACGCATGTCGTAGTGCAGGACGTCGATGCCGGCCTCCGAGGCTTTGCGGACCGCTTCCGCCGCTTCGATGCCCGCCGTGCCGATACTCAGCACGGCGATGCCCCGCCCTTCATGCAGCCGGCGTGCCTGGCCGACCGGGACAAACCGGAAGGGCTCTCCGCGCCAGGGGGCACCGCAGCCGCAGCCGCGCGGGTAGCGGATGACCGTGGCGCCCGCCCATTCCTCCTGCGTGGCGGAATAGAGCATGTTGCGCAATTCGGTCTCGTCCATCGGGGCGGCGATGCTGAGGTTCGGGACCGGGCGGTAAAGGGCCAGGTCGAAGGCGCCGTGGTGGGTGGCGCCGTCTTCGCCCACGAGCCCGGCGCGGTCGAGGCAAAGCACCACTTTCAGCTGCTGCAGGGCCACGTCGTGCACCATATTGTCTAACGCGCGTTGCGAGAAGGAGGAGTAGATGTTGCAGAAAGGGAGCATCCCTTCCGCCGCCAGTCCGGCGGAGAAGGTGACGGCATGCTGTTCGGCGATTCCCACGTCGAAGGTCCGCTCGGGCATCTCCTTCATCATCAGGTCCAGGCTGCAGCCGCTGGCCATGGCGGGGGTGATTCCCACGATGCGCGGATCCTTCCGGGCGAGCTCCAGCAGCGTCGTGCCGAATACCTCCTGGAACTTGGCGCGGTCGGAAGGTTTGCCGGTGCGCTGGCCCGTCTTGGGGTCGAACGTGCCCGGGGCGTGCCAGAGGGTCTGGTTCTCCTCGGCCGGGGCGTATCCCTTGCCTTTGGTGGTGATGACATGGAGCAGCAGCGGGCCGTGCAGGTCCTTGATGCGCTCGAGCGTCCGGGTCAGCCGGACGATATCGTTGCCGTCAAGGGGGCCGATATAACGGAATCCCAGCGCGTCGAAGAGGTTGATGGTGTCGCCCTGCCTGCGCAGAAGAAACCGCTTGAATCCCTTGACGATGCGCTGCAGGAAGTTGCGGCTGTGCCCTTCGCCCATGGTGTTCCAGACCTTGCGTTTGAGCAGGTTGTAGCGGTGGCTCGTCGTGAAGCGCACCAGGTAGTTGTGGAGGGCGCCGGTATTGTGGTCGATCGAGATCTGGTTGTCGTTGAGGATCACCAGCAGGTCCGTCTTGAGGCTGCCGGCGTTGTTGAGCCCTTCGAAAGCCAGGCCGCCCGTCATGGCGCCATCCCCGATGACGGCAATCGTGCGGCGCTCTTTCCCCTGAAGCCTGTCTGCTACCGCCATGCCGAGGGCGGCCGAGATGGAGGTAGAGGAGTGCCCGGTGCCGAACGCGTCGTAGGGGCTCTCACTGCGCTTGGGGAAGCCGCTGAGACCGCCCAGTTTGCGGTTGTTGCGGAAAGCTTCCCGGCGTCCGGTCAGGATCTTGTGGGCGTAAGCCTGGTGGCCGACATCCCAGATCAGGTGGTCCTCCGGGGTGTTGAATACTTTATGAATCGCCACGGCGATCTCCACGGCGCCGAGGCTGGAACCGATGTGGCCGGGATTCTCCGCACAGCATTCGATGATATACTCCCGCAGCTCGGCGCAGAGTGTGCGGAGCTGCTCATCCGAAAAGTTCCGGATGTCGGCGGGTGAATTGATCTGTTCCAGCAGGGCCATAGACGGTGCAAAAGTAAGACTTAATTCCCAACTTGGGAAAAAATCCTTAAATTCGCCGGACCGATTCAATCCGATTAATTCCTATCATTTATTATAAGTATGACTGAAAAACTTCACAAACTGATGAACGACAGTCCCGTCGCCAGATGGACCGTCCTCATCCTCGTGGCGTCGATGATGTTCTTCGCCTACATGTTCGTGGATGTGATGTCTCCCCTCAAGTCGCTCGTGGAGTCGAACCTGGGTTGGAACAGCAGCGTCTTCGGAACCTATGCCGCTTCTGAGTATATTCTCAATGTGGTTGGCTTTCTGTTGATTGCAGGCATCATCCTCGACAAACTCGGCGTCCGTTTCTCCGGCGTCCTTTCGGCCGGGCTGATGGTCCTGGGCGCCGCCATCAAATTCGTCGGCATCACCGAATGGTTCCAGGCCACCGATTTCTGCCACTGGCTGGACAGCTGGTGGGTTTCCATGCCGGGTTCGGCCAAGATGGCCTCGCTGGGTTTCATGATCTTCGGCTGCGGCTGCGAGATGGAGGGAACCAATGTCTCCAAGATTCTCGCCAAGTGGTTCAAAGGTAAGGAAATGGCGCTCGCCATGGGTCTTGAGATGGCCATCGCGCGTCTCGGCGTCTTCGCCGTGATGTGGATCGCTCCGATCATCTCCAGTCGGGTGGGCGGCTCCGTGCTGGCTCCGCTGGGCTTCTGCGGCGCACTGCTCTGCATCGGCCTGATCAACTTCATCATCTTCGGCATCATGGATAAGAAATTCGACAACCAGCTGGTTGCCGCCGGTTTGGCCACCGAGGAGAAATCCCCGGAGGATGAGTTCCATGTCCGCGACCTGGGCGCCATCTTCAAGAGCAAGATGTTCTGGATTGTGGCTCTGCTGTGCGTGCTCTACTACAGCGCCATCTTCCCGTTCCAGCGCTACGCCACCAATTTCCTCGAGGAGACGCTGGCGATCGAGGCGGCTTCGGCGGCCCGGCTCTTCAGCTGTTTCCCGATTCTGGCCATGTGCCTCACCCCGTTCCTGGGTATTTTCCTGGATTACAAGGGAAAGGGTGCTTCGATGCTGATGGTGGGCTCAATCATCATGATTGTCTGCCACCTGAGCTTCGCCTTCCTGCTGCCGATCTTCCCGTACAAGTGGCTCGCCGTGCTGCTGATCGTCGTGCTCGGCGTCAGTTTCTCGCTCGTGCCCGCCGCCCTGTGGCCTTCGGTCCCGAAGATTATCGACGAAAAGGTGCTCGGCAGCGCCTACTGCCTGATTTTCTGGGTACAGAACGTGGGACTCTGTTTCGTGCCGATGATTATCGGTTCGCTGCGCCAGTCCACCGGCGGCTACCTGGTTCCGATGATCGTATTCTCCAGTTTCGGCGTGCTGGCCTTCTTCTTCAGCCTGCTGCTCAAGAAAGAGGACCGTCGCAAAGGCTACGGCCTGGAACTGCCGAATATCCGGAAAGAGAAGTAGGAATCGAAGGAAAGAGAAAAAGAAAAGGCGCCGCGAGGCGCCTTTTCTCTTGAGAGGGAGTCCGTTACTCGTCGTCGCTGTATTTCATCTCGACCATACAGCGGACCGTTGCGGCGGTACCGCCGATGTAATATCCCCAACGGGCGCGCAGCCACTTGTCGCGGAAGTGGAGGGTGCGGCAGTAGTAGGTGTTCGTGGAGGTGTAGGAGAGATAGCGGCCTTCCGTACCGATTCCGGTCAGGGCGCCGGTGGCGCCGGCACGGTAGCCGGTAGCTGCGTAGAGCGTGGTCTTCGTGGGATCAATCGCACCGAAATAGAAGAAGTTGAAACCTTTGTAGGTGGAGATATACTTGTTGGAAGCATTGATCTCGTCATAAGCCTCTGCCGTATAGTCGGTGATTTCGTTGCCGTGGTCGTCGTACTCGCTGATAGGCTTGTTGAGGAATCCGCGGTGGACGTTGGTGTTGACCATCATATAACCTTCCGGGCAGGGATCGAAGCAGGACTTGAGTTCGTACCACATCGTCTTGTTGTACTGCTCGGTATCGTAGAAATACCACGCGGTCTTATCCGTCTGCTTGTTGACGCTCTTGATGAAGGTCGTCGGGTGCTGGTGGGCGTACTGGGTCAGAATGGCAATCTGATCCAGGGAGGTGCGGGCCAGTGAATCGTAGCTGGCCAGTTCCGCCGGGGTGAGGGTGGAGGCATCGACACCGGCCTTGGAGAGCAGCTCCGCGCGCTTCTCGATAATGAAGGGACGGAGAATTTCCAGGTTGCTGGTGGTGTCTGCCGCCCAGTCGATCACTGCGCCGCCGGGTCTGCGGGTCGTGATCAGACCGTTCGTCTTGAGGTCAGGATGGCCCAGCGGATCCTTGCGGCCCCACTGGTAGTAGAGGCCGGCGGTTGCGGCATAGTTCGGGTTCTTTTTGCTGATGACCGGCTGACCGTCCCAGATTTCCGTGGCGCCCAGAGGCATCGGCATCACCAGGGCACCCATCGAGGCGAAGCGCAGGACCTGCGTCGGGTCGTCCTTCGGACGCCAGATGTGGTACGACCAGAGCATGTTGCCCTCGGCATCGTAGATAGCTACTGCGCCGTTTCCGTAGCCGCTGAAATTGGAGACCGTCACGACCTTGTCGCTGATGGTCGGCGTATCGAAGGTGAAACCATCCTCCAGCCAGAGTGTCTGGACCGTTGCGGCGGGCACAGCCTGGGTGTCTTCCGTCTTGCTGACGGTGATGTGGTTCTTTGCATAGACTGGATATGCCTTGACATCGAACGAGATGGAAGCCGAGACCGTGTCCACCAGGTAGCAGTTGCTGAGTCCGTAGCGGATGATGATGGCATCTTCATCGACGGGAGTCGGGCCATGCGGGTCTTTTCCGCAGCTGGAAGCCAGGGAGAAGAGCGCCGTGCAGAGCAGGGCAAAAATGGTAAAGAATCGATTCTTCATGACAAATAGATATCTGTTAAACCATTAGAACGGAAGATCGTCTGTGCCGTCTTCCTGGGCAAGTTCTTCTGAGGAGATAATCGGCGTGGAGGCCGGGCGCGGTGCGGGTGCGGGAGCCGCAGGGCGCGGAGCGGGAGCAGCCGTTTCAATGTAGGCGCCGCCGGCAGGCGCAGGGCTGTCGCCCTTGCGGCCGAGCAGCTGGATGACATCGGCGAGAATTTCGGTCTGGTAGCGTTTCTGCCCGTTCTGGTCGTCCCAGGAGCGGGTGCGGATGCGGCCTTCCACATAGATCTGCGATCCTTTGTGGATGTAATTGCCGGCCAGGTCTGCGAGTTGGCGCCAGGCTACGATGTTGTGCCACTCGGTGAGATCCTGGACATTGCCGCTCTTGTCGCGGTAACGCTCGGTAGTGGCCAGGGAGAAGGAAGCGACGGACGCTCCGCTTTCCAAGTGTCTGATTTCGGGCTCTTTCCCGACATTTCCTACGAGGATGACTTTGTTGACTGACATATCTGGTATCTTTATTTGTTCGCATTTGCTTCGCAACAAGCAAAGATAATTTATTTTTCTTTGATTTTGAAATAATCTTCTTCTACGCGTTCCTTTTCGAGTTCGAGCGAGAGTTGGTAGAGGTATTCGTCGAGCAGCATGCCGCTCCGGGTGATGCCGAGCTTTTTGCGGATGCGGGTGGTCCGGTTGTAGAGGCTGCCGGCATGGTTGTGCCCGAGCAGGCAGCGCAGGTTGTCGGAGGGGATTCCCAGGCTGATGATGCTGCAGAGCAGGATTTCCTGCTTGTTGAGGATGGGATAATGCCGTTCGAGATAGTCGGCGAGTCCGTTGAAACGGAGGTCCGCAAATAGCCGGCAGTCTTTGACCAGGCTCTTGTCATTGTCAATCTCCACGACGAGCCGGCTGCGCAGGTCTCTCATCAGCACTTCCGCCCGTCCTCCGCTCAGTTGGACGGCGTCGATAATGTTGCGCAGGAGTTCCATCATGGCGTCGATGGCAATTTTGAGCTGCGCTTCCCGGGCCCGTCTGAGGGCCAGTTGCGTGGAGAGAACGGAGCCGTGCCGGTGGCAGAAAACCAGGGCGAGGGTGACGGCAATCAGTGAAACGGCAAGCAGCGCGGCGAGCACTGCAAAAAAAAGCTGTTGTTCATAAAAAAAAGTGAATAAAGGATTAGAGAATGGTATTGAGACGTTCCCAGTCGGGAATCCTTCCAGTCATCACTCTGAAACCTGCAGCGGCCTGTGCGACGAGCCACTGCTTTCCGGAAATGTAGTTCGGACCGCTGAGGCAGGGATTCAGGTAGTTCGCCTCCAGCGCGATCATCTCTTCCCGCTCGCGGATCATCCCGGCGAGGGGAATCTCCAGGGGAAGGGTGTAGATGACGATGCCGAACTCGGGGAGGCGCCTCTCCGCCTCTTCGAGCGTCAGCGGCTCCATGCCGCCGGCGTGGCTGCAGTAGCGTTCCGCCTTGTCGAAATCCCGGTTCGCCACCGCCGTTTCTAGATGCAGGTTGGTGCAGGCCAGGGCGGCGGCCCGTCCGGCGCCTCCGCAGCCCACCACCAGCGCCTTGGGCGTCTCCAGCGGCGGCATGTTCAGGCGAAGCAGCTGGCAGACAGCCCAGAAATCGGTATTCAGCGCCTTGACGCCTGTCTCCTGGTTGAGCAGGATGTTGGCCGCACCAATCTGGCGCGTCACCGTATCCGCTTCGTCGGCGCGTTCGAAAGCCTGCAGTTTGAAGGGGGCCGTGACGTTGACGGCCGTGTAATTACGGCGGAAGATCTGCCAGGCCTCCTCGAAATCCCGGGTTTCAATCAAGTCGTATTCCCACTCCGGATAGGCGGCGCGGAACATCGCGGGAGAGAGGCTGTGTGCGATGGGAGAGCCAATCAGTCCGAAACGTTTCATCGGGCGGCGCGCTGGCGGACAGCTTCGAAACAGAGGATGGCGGCGGAAACCGACACGTTGAGGGAGTCCATCGCACCGGCCATCGGAATCCGGATATGGGCGTCGGCCTGCTCCCGCCAGAAGGGGGAGAGCCCCTTGTCTTCCGTTCCCATCACAAGGGCGGTGGGGCGGGTCATGTCCGTATCATAATACAGTTTGGAATCCTGCAGCTGGGCTGTCAGGATGGCGATATCGTGCCGTTTGAGCCACGCGGCGGCCTCCTGGGAGGTGCAGCAGAGGGTCGGCACGGAGAAGAGCGCACCGAGGCTGGCGCGGATCAGGTTCGGATTGTAGAGATCGGTGAGCGGATCGCAGATCAGGACGGCATCCACTCCCGCCGCGTCGGCGCTGCGGAGCACCGCACCGATATTGCCCGGTTTCTCCACGCTTTCCAGCACCAGAATCAGCGGCCTTTCCCCAAGCGGAAGATCTTCGAACGTGCGTTCCCGGGTGCGCAGAACGGCCACAATGCCTTCCGTGCCACCTCGATACGCAATCCGGTCGTACACCTCCCTGGAGACGGTGAATACCTTGTCCGGATCGACGGCCGGTGGCTCGGAGAGAATCTCCCGGCAGAGAAATACCGTCTCGGCCGGGTAGCCGGCCGCCAGCGCCCGGGTCACTTCGCGGAGTCCCTCCACGACAAAAAGGCCGCGGGCGCGCCGCTCTTTCGATTTCTCGATGAGCTGGAGCAAATCCTTGATCTTGGGATTGTGGAGCGAGGTTATGGTGAGCGCCTCCGCCATCGCCGGCTATTTTTCAGGCCGCATCTGCGGGAAGAAGAGAACGTCCTGGATGGTGGTCTGGCCCGTCATGAACATCGTCAGGCGGTCGATTCCCATGCCGAGGCCCGAGGTCGGCGGCATGCCGTACTCGAGGGCGCGGACGAAGTCCATGTCGATGAACATCGCCTCGTCGTCTCCCTTGCTCTTGAGGCGCGCCTGCTCCTGGAACCGCTCGAACTGGTCGATCGGGTCGTTCAGCTCGGAATAGGCGTTGGCCAGCTCCTTGCCGCAGACGAACAGCTCGAACCGCTCGGTGAGGGTCGGATCGTTGCGGTGGCGCTTGGTCAGCGGGGACATCTCCACCGGATAGTCGATGATATAGGTGGGCTGAATCAGGTTTTTCTCACAGTATTCGCCGAAGATGGCGTCGATCAGCTTGCCCTTGCCCATGGAGGGGGTAATCTCCACGTTCAGCTTCTGGCAGGTGGAGCGCAGCTGCGCCTCGTCCATGCCCTTGACGTCCACGCCGGCATACTCCTTGATGGCGTCCAGGATAGGAAGACGGCGGTAGGGGCCCTTGAAATTGATCTCGTTGCCGGCAATCTCCACCTTCGTCGTGCCATTGACGTTCAGCGCAATCTTTTCGAGCATCTTCTCCACGAAGGCCATCATCCAGATGTAATCCTTGTAGGCCACGTAGATCTCCATGCAGGTGAACTCGGGGTTGTGGGTTTTGTCCATGCCCTCGTTGCGGAAATCCTTGGCGAATTCATAGACCCCGTTGTAGCCGCCCACGATCAGTCGCTTGAGGTACAGCTCGTTGGCGATACGCATGTAGAGGTCAATATCGAGTGCGTTGTGATGCGTGATGAAGGGACGGGCCGTGGCGCCGCCCGGAATGCTCTGCAGGATCGGCGTTTCGACCTCGAGGCAACCGGCCTCGTTGAAGTATTCGCGCATTGTGGCGACAATCTTTGCGCGCTTGATAAAGACCTCACGGACTTGCGGATTGACGATCAGGTCCACATAGCGCTGGCGGTAGCGGAGTTCCGGATCGGCGAAGGCGTCGAATACCTTGCCGTCCTGCTCCTTGACGATGGGCAGCACGCGCAGCGACTTGCTCAGCACCGTAAGTTCCTTGGCGTGAATGGAGAGCTGGCCTGTCTGCGTGTAGAAGGCAAAACCGCGGATGCCGATCACGTCGCCGATATCGAGCAGCTTCTTGAAGACGGTGTTGTACATCGTCTTGTCCTCGCCCGGGCAGATTTCGTCCCGCTTGACATAGACCTGGATGCGGCCCTGTTCGTCCTGCAGTTCAATGAAGGAGGCGGCGCCCATGATGCGGCGGCTCATCATGCGGCCGGCAATGGCCACATCGGCAAAGTTGCCCTTTTCCGGGTCAAACTCCGCCTTGATCTGGGCGCTCGTCGCGTTCACTTTGTATTCGGCAGCCGGATAGGGGTCGATTCCCAACTCCCTCAGCGCATTCAGCGAGGCCCTCCGGTTCTGCTCCTGTTCGTTCAAATCCTGGATATCCATACGGTCTTTCAGTTATCATTTACAGGTTGCAAAAATAGCAAAAAAATGCTACCTTTGCACGATTATGGAAAAGAAGTGGATTGTCAAGGAACAGGGGAACCCGGCGGTGGTCAGACAGCTCTCCACCGAACTGGGAATTGACCAGGTGTTGGCCAACCTGCTGGTACAGCGGGGCATCGACACCTTCGAGAAGGCGCGGGAATTCTTCCGGCCCGACCTCTCGATGCTGCACGACCCGTTCCTGATGAAAGATATGGAAGCCGCGGTGGAGCGGGTCCACACGGCCGTGACGAAAGGGGAGAAGATCCTCATCTATGGCGATTACGATGTGGACGGAACGACCGCCGTCTCGCTGGTATACACCTTCCTGTGTGCGTATACCGACAAGCTCGAATACTATATCCCGGACCGCTACGACGAGGGCTACGGCCTTTCCTACAAGGGAATCGACTGCGCCAAGTCGCACGGCTGCACGCTGATCATCACCCTCGACTGCGGCATCAAGGCAGTCGAGAAGGTCAAGTATGCCAAGGGGCTGGGAATCGACGTCATCATCTGCGACCACCATCTGCCCGACGAGGTCCTTCCGGCTGCCGTGGCTGTGCTGGACCCCAAGCGGGAAGACTGCCACTACCCCTTTGACGACCTCTCTGGTTGCGGGGTGGGCTTCAAGCTGGTGCAGGCCTACGCCCAGAAATATGACATCCCGTTCGAGAAGGTTTCGCCGCTGCTCGACCTGCTGGTGGTGAGCATCGCCTCCGACCTGGTCTCGGTGACCGGCGAGAACCGCGTGCTGGCCTACTACGGCCTCAAGCAGCTCAATGAGAATCCCCGCAAGGGCCTGATGTCGGTCATCAAGCTCTCCGGCCTGGAGAAACACAACATTACGATCGACGATATCGTCTTCAAGATCGGGCCGCGCATCAATGCGGCGGGGCGCATGGAGTCGGGCCGCACGGCCGTGGACATGCTCACCGCCCGCGACGATTCGGACGCCCTGCAGAACGGCCTGGCCATCAACGCCCACAACGACGACCGCAAGCGGATCGACCGCGAGATCACCGAGGAGGCGCTGGAAATGGTCAAGCATATTCCGGGTTTCGCGGAGAAGAAGTCGACGGTGGTCTATAACCCGAACTGGCACAAGGGCGTGGTGGGAATCGTCGCCTCCCGCCTGGTGGAGGCCTACTACCGCCCCACCATCGTGCTGAGCAAATCGAACGGATTCATCACCGGCTCCGCCCGTTCCGTGGCGGGATTCGACCTCTACGAGGCTATCGAATCCTGTGCCGACCTGCTGGAGAACTTCGGCGGCCATACCTACGCCGCCGGCCTGACCATCCGCGAGGAGAACTTCCCCGCCTTCTGCGAGCGGTTCGAAGCCTTCGTGGCCGCCAAGATCGCCGACGCCCAGCTGACGCCGGTCATCGATATCGATTCCTACCTGGATTTCAAGCAGATCACCCCGAAGTTCTTCCGCCTGCTCAAGTCCTTCCAGCCCTTCGGCCCCGGCAACGCTTCGCCGGTCTTCGTCACGGAGAACGTCTATGACAACGGCAACGGCCGCAAGGTGGGCTCCGCCGATTCCGGCACGCTCAAGCACCTGCGCCTGGAACTGATCCAGGAGGACGAGCCGTATCGCCACATTTCGGCCATCGCTTTCAACCTGTCCGACCATTTAGAGCACATGCAGGCCGGCAATCCCGTGGATATCTGCTACTCGATTGCGGAGAACTACTATCGCGGCATCGCCAACATCCAGTTGCGGGTCCGCGACATCAAGGACAAGACGACCTTGTTCTAACCTTTCAAACCGTTGAAAATGAAAAAACTGATGATTCTTCTGGCGGCGCTTCTTTGGGCCGCCCCCTTCTCTTTTGCCCAGAACGCCCTCAATAATGCCGCCGACAATATCCTCGGCAAATATGAGTCCGTGCAGGGCGGCGACCGCTTCCGGGCCGAGATTTCCAAGCGTGCGGACGGTACCTATCATTGCCAGATCTACTGGATCGAGAACCCGATTGACGCCAAGACCGGCAAGAAGGCCCTCGATGTCAAGAATCCGGACAAGTCGCTGCGGAGCGTGCCCTGCGATGAAGTGGTTCTTTTCCACGGCCTGAAATACAATGCGGCCAAGAAGCAGTGGGACGGCACCAAGATCTACGACCCCCAGCGCGGCATCCGTGCCAACGTCACCGTCAAATTCCTGGAAGACGGCCGTCTCTGCCTGCGGGGAACGATCCTCGGTATCGGCGAGAAGGCCTACTGGACCAAGCTCTAGAATCAGACCGGTTATCTGCCTCGGAGCGCCTCCACGGGTTGGAGGCGGGCGGCGCGTGTAGCCGGAAGGCTTCCGGCCAGAAGGCTGATCAGGAAGCAGAGGCCCAGCGCCACCGCGAGCCATTTCCAGGGAACCGGGCAGCCGCCCCCGAGCACCTGGGATACGCCCCAGCCTGCCAGCAGACCGAGGATGATTCCGGCTGCGCCGCCCAGCTGACCGATCAGGATGGATTCGGTGAGGAACTGGCGGCGGATGGAGGCCGTCCGCTCGCCGAGGGCTTTGCGGAGCCCGATCTCTCCGGTGCGTTCCTTGACCGAAACCAGCAGAATATTCATCAGTGCAACGGCTGCCCCGAGCAGGGTGACGAGCCCGATGGCCAGGGCGGCCAGCGACAGCTTTTCCTCCAGCGCCGAGAGTCGCTCGAGCAGGGCGTCGCTCTGGCGGATGGCAAAGTCGTCCGGAGCGCCCGGGGCGAGTCGCCGCAGCGCGCGCATCCGGGTGCGGGCCTCCTCGAGCAGCCACGACTCCGGATAGCCGCGGGCGGCATCGCTCAGCAGGGTAATCTGCCACTGCGCCGTTTCTTCCGGCAGCCACCGACGTCCGGCCGCCAGCGGCAGGATCAGGGTGTTCCCGTTGCCCGGCCCGAAGAACGATCCGCCGGAGGCGAGTACGCCCACGACCGTATAGTTCACGCCCGAGAAGTTGAGGGCGCGGCCTGTGACGGCAGATTCTTCCCCGAATAGTTTCCGGGACAAACTGCTGCCTATCACACAGATGGCTGCCCCCGAAGAGGATTCGGACGCGGTGAATCCGCGGCCCTCTGAAAGGTCTTCTCCCGCCACGGCCAGGTAGGCCTCGTCTGCGGCGAGAACCTGGACCACCGGGTCTGTCCGCCGGCCGCCTGCCGTGATGACAGCGATGGGGGTAATGGGGGCGCTCAGGCTCACAAGGGGCGCATCAAACGAGGCAAAACCGGCGGCAAAAGCGGAGGCCTCCTGCCAGGAGAAGGGGCGGGGGAATTCCTGATGCGGGTCCGGCAGATCCGGGACCAGTGCCAGGCGCTGGGCCCCCATACGGCCGAAACTGCCGGCCAGCTGCCGGTGGAGCGCGCCGATGGCGGTCTCGATGCCGACCAGGGCGGTGACACCGATGGCAATGATGCTGATGGTGAGCGCTGAACGCAGGCGATTGGCCCGAATGGCGGCGAGCGCGGCGGTGAGTTGTCCTTTCATCCTCTTTTCTTCGCTTCAAATGACCTTCAAAAGTAGGAAAATAATTCAGATTGAACTAACTTTGCAGTTTGAAATTATTGATTGATTCCATGGAGAACAAACCCCGTCGTCGCACACCTGTGACAGGCCGCGCCGACAAGCCCGCAAGGGCTCCGTATAAAGCCCGCCGTAGCAGTGGCGGCAGCAAACCCACCGACAGAAAACCTTTTGACCGCAAGCCGACGGACCGGAAACCGTTCGCTGACGGTAAGCCGGCTGCACGCAAGCCGTTCGCAGACCATAAACCGGCAGAGGGACGCAAGCCGTCCTACGGCCGCAAACCTGCGACGGATCGCAAGCCGCTTTCCGACCGCAAACCCGCCACGGAGGGCCGTTTCCAGCACACCGAGGGCTACCTGAAGCACCGCCGCGAAAACCGCGAGCGCAAGCCCGCCGCCAAGGTCCAGATCTATACGGCCGATGATTCCCTCCGGCTCAACCGCTTTATCGCCAATTCCGGCATCTGCTCGCGCCGCGAGGCCGACGACTTTATCCAGGCGGGCCTGGTGACAGTCAACGGCAAGATTGTGACAGAACTGGGCGTCAAGGTCAAGCCCGATGACGACGTCCGTTTCAACGGCACCCGCCTCAAGGGAGAGAAGAAGGTCTATCTGGTGATGAACAAACCCAAAGGCTACGTGACGACCATGGCGGATCCGCACGCGGAAAAGACGGTGATGGACCTCATCTCACACGACAAGTGCCCCGAACGCGTCTATCCGGTGGGCCGCCTCGACAAGGCGACGACCGGCGTGCTGATGTTCACCAACGACGGCGACCTGGCCGACAAACTGACGCACCCCGCCTTCGGCGCCCGCAAGATCTACCACGCATTTTTGGATAAAAACCTCAAGAAGAACGATTTCGATGCCATCCTCAAGGGCATCGAGCTGGAAGACGGCGAGATCCATGCCGACTCGCTCTCCTATGTGGACGACGACATGAGCCAGGTGGGCATCGAGATCCACTCCGGCCGCAACCGGATCGTGCGCCGCATCTTCGAACACCTGGGATACAATGTCCGCAAGTTGGACCGCGTCTATTTCGCCGGCCTCACCAAGAAGGCTCTCACCCGCGGCAGCTGGCGTTTTTTGACCGATACGGAAATCGCCCGCTTCAAGATGGGCCAGTTCGACTAGCGCCATGCGTTCGGGTTTTATCAACATCATCGGCAATCCCAACGTGGGCAAGTCCACGCTGATGAACGCCCTGGTGGGGGAAAAGCTCTCCATCGTGACGGCCAAGGCGCAGACGACGCGCCACCGCATCATGGGAATCGTCAACGGTCCGGACTACCAGGCCGTGTTCTCCGATACCCCGGGCATTCTCAAGCCCAGCTACCGCCTGCAGGAGAGCATGATGAACTTCGTGGACACCGCCATCGGCGATGCAGACGTGATTCTCTACGTCACCGACCTGGTGGAAAAGAAAGACAAGAACCGCGAGTACGTGGAGAAGCTCTCGAAGGTCACCTGCCCGGTGGTGATCGCCATCAACAAGATCGACCTCGGCGCGCAGGACCAGGTGCTTGCGCTGATGAAGGAGTGGCAGAATCTGGTTCCGAATGCACAGATATTCCCCATCTCAGCCCGGGAGAAGTTCAACCTCGAGAACCTGCTGGAGGCCGTCATCGGGGCGCTGCCCGACAGTCCGCCGTGGTACGATCCCGATACCTTCACCGACCGGTCGATGCGCTTTTTCGCCTCGGAAATCATCCGCGAAAAGATCTTCCTGAATTACACCAAGGAGATTCCGTACTGTACCGAGGTGGTTATCGAGCGTTTCAAGGAGGGCGAAGAGCGGTATGATATCGATGCCGTCATCAACGTGATGCGCGATTCCCAGAAGGGCATCATCATCGGCGCGCGCGGCGCCGCCCTGAAAAAAGTGGCTACCGCCGCCCGTCTCGACATGGAGACTTTTTTTGAAAAAAAGGTATTTTTGCAGATATTTGTCAAGGTGGAACCGAACTGGCGGGAGGATGCCCGCAAGCTGAAACGGTTCGGCTATATCCTTGACTAGAAACGATTAACCCACACCCCGAGCGATGAGTAAAGAAGAAGATTACGACGCAATGGAAGCCGAGCTGGACGAGGCGTTGGACGTGGCGGCCGAAGAGGCCGGCGATGAGCCTGTGGACGAGCCCCTGGACGACGAGGCGGGCGAAGGCGATGCCGCTTCCCAGCGGTTTGAGAAGCTGGTGGCGGAAGGCGAAAACCGCTACAAACTCTCCGGCATGTACAAGGACTGGTTCCTGGATTACGCCTCGTATGTGATCCTGGACCGCGCCGTTCCGCATATCGAGGACGGTCTGAAGCCGGTGCAGCGCCGTATTCTGCATGCCATGGAGAAGGCGGACGACGGCCGCTACCACAAGGTGGCCGGCATCGTGGGCGATACGATGAAATACCACCCGCACGGCGACGCCTCCATCAAGGACGCGCTGGTGGGCCTCGGGCAGAAGAACTATCTGATTGACTGCCAGGGAAACTGGGGCAACATCTTCACGGGCGATGAGGCGGCTGCTTCGCGTTATATCGAGGCGCGCTTGAGCAAGTTCGCGCTGGAGGTGGCCTTCAACAAGAAGATTACGCAGTTCGTCCCTTCGTACGACGGCGCCAACAAGGAGCCGGTCGTGCTGCCGATGAAGTTCCCGCTGCTGCTGGCCCAGGGCACTGAGGGCATCGCCGTCGGCCTGTCGGTCAAGATTCTGCCGCACAACTTCAACGAACTGCTGGACGCCTGCATCGCGGTGCTGCGCGATAAACCTTTCGAACTCTATCCGGACTTCCCGACGGGCGGCCTGATGGACTGCTCCAAATACAACAACGGCCTGCGCGGCGGCAAGGTCCGCGTCCGCGCCCGCATTGAGAAGGTGGACAAACGCACCCTGGCCATCCGGGAGATTCCCTACGGCCAGACCACCGAGAGCCTGATCGACTCCATCACCCGTGAAAACGACAAGGGCAAGATCAAGATCAAGAAAATCGACGACATGTCCTCGGAAGGGGTGGAGATCGTGATCCAGCTGCAGAACGACGTCTCGCCCGACAAGACCATCGACGCCCTCTACGCCTTCACCAACTGCGAAGTGTCGATCTCCCCGAACGCCTGCGTCATCAAGGACCGTCATCCGCACTTTATGGGGGTGGACGAGATCCTGCGCTACAATGCGTTCCACACCAAGGACCTCTTTGAGCAGGAGCTGAACATCCAGCTGGATGAACTCGAGGCCGACTGGCACTACGCTTCGCTCGAGAAGATCTTCTTCGAGAAGAAGGTGTTCCACATCCTGGAGAACAACGCCGCCACCTGGGAAGACCAGCTGCAGGATGTCAAGACCGAGATGGACAAGTACCAGAGCCTGCTGCGCCGCCCCATCACGATGGAAGACATCGAGAAGCTGGTGGAGAAGCCGGTCCGCAAGATTTCCCGCTTTGACATCAAGGCGGCCGAGGAAAAGATCCAGGGCATCGAGTGCAACATCGACGAAGTCCGTAACAACCTGGAGCACCTGACCGACTTCACGGTCCGTTATTTCCAGGCCATCAAGAAGAAATACGGCGCCGCCTATCCGCGCCAGACCGAGATCACGGCCTTCGACCAGATCCAGGCCGAGAAGGCCGTGGCGGCCAACGCCAAGCTCTACGACAACAAGGCGGACGGCTTTATCGGAATCGACCAGAAGAAGATTGAGAACGCCGAATACATCTGCGACTGCTCGGATATCGCCGAGATCATCGTCTTTATGAAGAACGGCAAGTATCTGGTCACCAAGGTGAAGGACAAGCTGTTCGTAGGCCGCGACATCATCCATGCGGCGGTCTTCAACCGCAAAGACGAGCGAACCGTCTATAATGTGATCTACCGCGACGGCCGGCAGGGACCTTACTATGCGAAGCGCTTCTCCATCACCGGCATTACCCGCGACAAAGAATACGACTTCACCCGCGGCACGGCGGATTCCTACGCCGTCTGGTTCACCGCCAATTCCAACGGCGAGGCGGAGACCGTGCGGATTGCCTACCGTCCGAAGCCGAAGCTGAAGAAACTCTCCGAAGACTTCGATTTTGCCGCGCTGGCCATCAAGGGGCGCGCCTCGATGGGCAACCTCGTCACCAAGAAGAACTCCATCCAGCGCATCACCCTCAAGACCAAGGGTATCTCGACCCTCGGCGGCAAGGATATCTGGTTCGATACCGACGTCAACCGGCTCAACGAGTCGGGTTCGGGTATCTATCTGGGCGAATTCCTGCAGGACGACCGCATCCTGGTCACCTGCAAGAACGGTACCTGGTACCTGACCACCTACGACCTGACCAACCGCTACCAGGGCGAGATTGACCGTATTGAGAAGTTCGATCCGGAGAAAGTCTTCACGGCTCTTTACTATGACGGATCGGTCAAGATGTTCTATGTCAAGCGTTTCTGCTTTGAACTGAACAACTCCGTGACCCCGCTGAGCTTTATCGCCGAGGAGCCGGGATCGAAGTTCGTGGCCCTTTGCGATGACGACTTCCCGCAGGTGCTGGTCACCTACAAGGCCAAGGCGAAACGCGAGCCCGAAGCGGTGGACGTGGACGAATTCGTGGAGAAGAAGGGCTGGCGGGCCAAGGGCCGCCGGCTGGGCAATACCGACGTGAGCAAGGCCGAGTTTATCGAGCCGCTCGAGAAGGAGCGCCCGGAGGCGCCGGAAGAGCCCGATACGGCGCCGGAGAGAGAGGCACCCGAAGCCCCGGTGGCTGAGCCCGCATCTGCGCCCGCTCCGCAGGAGCCCACCATCGCACCGCTTCCGCAGGGCGATCCTTTCGAACCTACCTTATTCTAAATAGCGATGATCGTCGCGCTGACCGGTTTTATGGCCTGCGGCAAGACCACCCTGGGCAGGGCGGTTGCCGAACGGCTGGGAATGAACTTCGTCGATCTGGACGAGGAGATGGCCCGCCGTGCGGGGCGTCCGGCCGGCGAACTTATGGAATCCGAGGGCGAAGCCGCGTTCCGCATCCGGGAGCGCGAAGCCCTCTGCGCCGTCCTCTACCGCGAACGTGACGCCATCCTGGCTCTGGGCGGCGGTACGCTGCTTTCTTCTGAAAACCGACAGCTGGTGCATGCCAAGTGCTGCGTCATCTGGCTGCAGACGCCTGAGGCCCAGTTGCTTCAGTGGCTGGAAGAGGAGCCCCGTCCGCTCTCCCGCGGACGCTCGGCCGAGGAGATCCGGGCGATGCTTGCCGCGCGGGAGCCGCACTACCGGGAGACCGCTCACCGGACCTATGTCCCCTGGCAGGCCGATTTCGAGACGGACCTGCAGCAACTGGCGGAGCTGATCCGTGCCGAGCGCGCTGCCTGCCGCCCCGCGGTGGCCGTCTTCCTCGGCTCGCATCCCGGACAGAATCCTGCTTTTTGCGAGCATGCCTCTGCGCTGGGCGCCCGCCTGGCCCGTGAAGGCTATACCCTGGTCTATGGCGGTTCAGACGTGGGCACGATGAAGGCTCTCGCCGACGGCTTTACTGCGGAAAAAGGAACCTCGTTGGGCGTCTTTCCGCGCGGTTTTCACGGCAATCCGGAGGATGCCTGGCACCGCAAGGGCAACCTGCTGCGCGAAGATCTCTCCGGGGTTTTCTATGTGGCAGACCTGCCTGAGCGCAAGCGGGTGATGGAGCTGCTCAGCGACTGCTGTATCGCCTTGCCGGGCAGCTGGGGAACCCTGGATGAACTATTTTGCTACGCCACCAGCTCCAAGCTGCGCTTCAACGGCGGCAAGCCCCTCTTTGTCTTCAACGAGAACGGGTACTACGACCCGCTGCGGCAGCAGATCGACACGATGCTGGCCGAAGGCTTCATCGACCGCAACCTCCTCACTTTCTGCAACACCCTCGATGAACTCTTCGCCGCGCTGGCGGAGGTGTAGCCTTACTTCAGCTTGAAAATATAGGTGATGGAGCCTTTCTGGAGGTCCGCTCCGGCGGTGACGGCGCTGAAGCGGGCGGATAGGGCGGCCTGGCGGGTGTTCTCGCGGAGACGGGCGCTGCTGATGTTGGTGTGCTGCACGTCGATCTCGGCGCGCTCTACCTTGCCCTCGTGGTTGACCCAGATGTTGACGGTGATCATGCCGCGGTCCTGCACGTCGTAGGAGGGCCGGGGAAGGCTGCCCACCGGCTCGCGGCCATAGAGCTGGGCCTGCGGGGTGCCGTCAGTGGGGCCGTTGGGGGTGAGGCCGTGGCTGTGGCCTTCGCCGATCTCGTCGGTGGCCTCGCGGCTGACCTGCGGCGCGAGGGTATCCTTCTTTCGGTTGTCGGCGGCGGAGAAGAGGGCGCGGCGGTTGATCTCCTTGGGTTTGACGACCTCCGGCGTCTCCACATCGCCGTCAGGCCCGGGCGTAGCCTCTACGGCCTCGTTGGGCTTGGGCGTTTCTACCTTGACGGGCGCCTCGGCCTTGCGGACCGGGTTCTCCAGGAGTTCCGGCTCCGGTTCGGGGCTGCGCAGTTCTTCCGAGGAGCCCACCTCAATGGGTTTCAGCTCCTCCTCCGGCGGAAACTCCATCGTGATGGCCTTCTCCTCCGGCGGAGGATAGATGTATTTGAGCCCGGAATGGACCGTATAGAAGGCCAACCCGCCGTGAAAGAGCACGGTGAGCGCGATGCCGAAGAGGACGGGATGGTTGGCCTGTTTCATGCCGGAAATTCAGGGGCGGCCGCCGGACTATTCCGGTGAGGTCGCCATGATGACTTTGTAGCGGTTGCGCTTGGCGATGTTCATCAGCGCGACGACCTCCTTGACGGGAACCGATTCGTCGGCGTAGATGGAGAAAGTCGGGTCTTCCTGCCCTTCCAGCAGCTCCTGGACGGCCGGTTCGATCTCGCTGAAGGCGACCGGCTTCTGGTTGCCGTTGATATGGTAGGAGACCACGTCGGGACCCTTTTCGGGATAATGCTTGATGGAGACGCTCACCGTGGCCTTGGCCGACACCTGGCCGGTGCTCTTGGGAAGCAGCAGCTTGAGGGCGTTGGGGTTGACCAGGGTGGAGGTCACCAGGAAGAAGATGAGCAGCAGGAAGACGATGTCCGTCATCGAGGACATCGAGATGCCTGCGTCAACCTTGGTGGATCGTTTGATGGCCATAATCCTGCGTGTTTATTCGGCTTCCGGGGTCTGTTCCTGCTTGGTGAGGGCGGTGTCGAGGAATTCGACGGTGGTGTTCTCCATCTTGAAGACCAGGCTGGAGATGCGGGAGGTGAGGTAGTTGTAGCCGAAGTAGGCCAGGATACCCACGATCAGACCGCCCACGGTGGTGATCATGGCGGTGTAGATACCGCCCGAGAGGAGCGAGATGTCCACGTTGCTGCCCGCCTGGGCCATATTGAAGAAGGCCTGGACCATACCGATCACGGTGCCGAGGAATCCGATCATCGGGGCACCGCCGGAGATGGCCGCCAGGATGGGAAGGCCCTTCTCGAGCCGGGCCACCTCCAGGTTGCCGACATTCTCGACGGCCGCCTGTACCTCGGAGAGGGGCTTGTCCATGCGGGTGATGCCCTTGTCCACCATCCGGGCGATGGGGGAGTCGTTGCGCTTGCAGAGGGCACGCGCGGAGCGGACCTTGCCCTCGAGGATGTAGTCCTTGATGTCTTTCATGAAGTTCTTGTCGATCTGTCCGGCTTTGTGGATGGCCCACCATTTACTGCCGAAAATGTAGATGGCAATGATGGAGAGCAGCAGCAGAACGATCATCAGCCAGCCGCCCTTGGCAGCCATCTGGAAGATGGAGAAGGAGAGTTCTTCGCTGGCCTGGAGAAATGTAAAAAGCATAGTGTATCGATTTTAAATTGTTGTCAGGGGATAGGGATACCGGATCTCTTCCAAAAATAGTGCCTCTCCGGGTACGGACTGTCCGGCGCTGCCGCGGTCCCGGGCGGCGAGCACTTCGTCCATCCACGCTTCGTCGTGGCGGCCCCGGCCGATCTCCAGCAGGGTACCGACCATGGCGCGCACCATGTTGCGCAGGAACCGGTTGGCCGTGACGGTGAAGACCAGGTGGGTCTCGTCGAGCGCCTCCCAGCGGGCCTCTGTCACGGTGCAAAGGGAGGTGCCGTTGTCGCTTCCGACCTTCTCGAAGGAGGAGAAGTCGTGCTCGCCCAGCAGACGGGCCGCCGCGCGGTTCATCGCCTCCATATCGAGGGGGAATGTATAGAGGTAGGAGAGGTGCGCGAAGGGGTCTTTGGCGGTGTGCAGATAGTAACGATACGTGCGGCTGACGGCGTCGAAACGCGCGTGCGCGTCGGGTGAAACGCAAAAGATGTCAAAAACCCGGATTTCCCGGGGCAGTATGGCATTTAATTTGCGTATCTTTTGACTCGGCTCTTTGACTTCGTCGGCGGTCAGGTCGAAGTGGGCGATATAGTTCCGGGCATTCACCCCGGCATCCGTCCGCCCCGCGCCGACCACGGCGATACTCTCTCCGAAAGCGATGGAAAGGGCGCGTTCCAACTCTCCCTGGATGCTCCGTCCGCCGGGTTGCGACTGCCACCCGCAGAAAGGGGAACCGTTGTAGGAGAGGGAGAGGAAGAGTCGCATAAAAGTGTTATTTTTGCACGGATACAGACGACAAATTTACAAAACATTTTAAACATAAAGTATGGATAGCGTAAACATTAAAGAACTGAATGAGCTTATCGAGAAGGAGAGTGCTTTCGTCGATGCCATTACCTTGGAAATGAACAAGGTGATCGTGGGACAGAAGCCGCTCGTGGAGAGCCTGCTGATTGGCCTGCTGGCAGGCGGTCATATCCTCCTCGAGGGTATGCCGGGCCTGGCAAAGACGCTGGCTATCAACACGCTCGCCCATATCATGGACGCCAAATTCAGCCGAATCCAATTTACGCCGGACCTGCTTCCGGCCGATGTCGTGGGTACGATGATCTACAGCCAGAAGAGCGAGCAGTTCCAGATCAAGAAGGGCCCCGTCTTTGCCAACTTCGTCCTGGCCGACGAAATCAACCGTTCCCCGGCCAAGGTGCAGTCCGCCCTGCTCGAGGCAATGCAGGAGCGGCAGGTGACCATCGGCGACGAAACCTTCAAGCTGCCGGAGCCGTTCCTGGTGATGGCTACCCAGAACCCGATCGAGCAGGAGGGTACCTACCCGCTGCCCGAGGCGCAGGTGGACCGTTTCATGCTCAAGGTGGTGGTCTCCTACCCGAAAAAGGAGGAGGAGAAGCTCATCATCCGCATGAACAACCTCCACGACTTCCCGCAGCCCGCTACGGTGCTCAAGCCGGAAGATATCGTCCGTGCCCGGGAAGTGGTCCGCGATGTCTATATGGACGAAAAGATTGAGAAATACATCGTGGATATCGTCTTCGCCACCCGTCATCCGGAGGATTACGGACTGGGCAAGCTCAAGGGCATGATTGCCTACGGCGGTTCGCCGCGCGCCAGCATCTCCCTCTCGCTGGCGGCCAAGGCCTATGCCTTCATCAAGCGCCGCGGCTACGTGATCCCCGAGGATGTGCGCGCCGTCTGCAACGAGGTGCTCCGCCACCGTATCGGCCTCACCTACGAGGCGGAAGCCGAGAATGTCACCACAGAAGAGATTATCTCCGAGATTCTTAACGCCGTAGAGGTTCCCTAATGGACAGCAACGAATTGCTCAGGAAGGTCCGCAAGATCGAGATCCGGACGAAGGCGCTCTCCCACCAGATTTTCGCCGGAGAATACCACTCCGCGTTCAAGGGACGGGGAATGGCCTTCAGCGAGGTGCGCGAGTACCAGTACGGTGACGATGTCCGCAGCATGGACTGGAACGTCACCGCCCGCCTCCGCGCCCCGTACGTCAAGGTCTATGAGGAGGAGCGGGAGCTGACCGTGATGCTGCTGGTGGATGTCAGCGGGTCCCGGCTTTTCGGCACGCAGGCGCGCACCAAGCGCGAACTGATGGCCGAGATTGCCGCCGTGCTCTCCTTCTCCGCCTCGATCAACAACGATAAGGTGGGCGCGCTCTTCTTCAGCAGCAAGGTCGAAAAGTTCATTCCGCCCAAGAAGGGGCGCAGCCACCTGCTGCGCATCATCCGCGAGCTGCTGGAATTCGAGCCGCAGGAGCAGGGCACCGATATCGGCGAAGCCCTCCGCTTCCTGACCAACGCCCTCAAGCGGCGCTGCACCGCCTTTCTGCTCTCCGACCTGATGGATGTGGATGCCGGGGGGAATCCCCGGTATGAGGAGGCGCTGAAGATTGCCGCAGGAAGGCACGACCTGTCGGCCATCAGCGTGTACGATCCGCGCGAGCGGAAGTTGCCCGACGTGGGGCTGGTGCATCTGCGCGATGCCGAGACCGGCCGCCAGTTGTGGGTGGATACCGCTTCGGCGGCGGTCCGTCGCAGCTATGAGCACTGGGGCGCCACGGTGGATGAGCAGGCGGACCGTCTGCTGCGCCGTTTCAAGGTGGATTCGGTGCGGATTGCCACGGACAGTGATTATGTCAAAGATTTGATAGCTTTCTTTAAGAGCAGGGCTTAGCAGATGAAACGATTGATATGGATATGCACGGCGTTGCTTGCCCTCAGCCTGCAGCTTCCTGCCCGGGAGCAGGAGGAGGGAGGGCAGCCTGCGAGCCGCCTGAGCCGCGATTCCATCCTGATCGGCGATCAGGTCCGCTGGAGCATTCCGCTGCGGATTGCCCCCGGCGAGGAGTTCTGGTTCGAGCATCCGGACGATCCGGTTGCCGAAGGGGTGGTGACCGTGGAGGAATTTGCCGTCGATACGCTCCGGCAGCGTCGGAACTACCTGGATGTCGAGGGCCACATGCTGTTGACGGCATTCGATGCCGGGACCTATTTCCTGCCGCCGCTGGTTGCCATGATTCAGCGGACGGACGGCAGTGTGGATACCCTTTATTATGAAGCGCCGGCTTTGGAAGTGGCTACGATTCCGATCGATACGGCTACCTTCAAACCCTATGATATCAAAGGACAGATCCGCTACCCGCTGACCTTCAGCGAGGTGGCACCTTGGGTGGTCGGTGGCTTGCTGCTCGCCGCCCTGATCGTCCTGCTGGTGCGCTGGCTGAATTATCGCTACCGCAACCGCAGCCTGTTCGGCAAAAAACGGGAGAAGGAGGCGCCGCATATCGTCGCGCTCCGCAGTCTCGAGCGGATCCGCGGCAAGAAACTCTGCCAGAACAACCACCAGAAACAGTTCTACTCCGAGGTCACCGAGACCCTGCGCCAGTATATGGCCGATTTCTATGAGGTGCCTGCCCTGGAGCAGACCACCACGGAAATCTTCGATTCCCTCCGGGCAAAGAAGATCGAGCAACGGCTGCTCGGCGAGGTGAAGAACCTCTTTGAACTGGCTGACTTTGTGAAGTTTGCCAAACATAACGCTACCGAGGAGGAGAATGATGCCGCCATCCCGACTGCGGTCCGGTTCATCAATACCACCTACCAGCAGCGGTTGGAGGAGGAGCAGGCCCGTGCGCAGGCCGAACAACAGAAAAAGATGGAGGATGAATAATGTTTTTTGAGTATCCTTATCTGCTCTGGCTCGAATTCCTGCTGCTGCCGCTCATCGCGCTCTACATTTTGCGCGACCTGCGCGGCGCCTCGCCCCGGATGACGGTCTCCGACAGTCGCCAGTGGGCCTCCGGCGGGGCAGGGCGCAACCTGCGGGTCCATCTGCGCCACCTGCCTTTTGCGCTGTTTATCGTAGCGTTGGCCTTGATTATCTTTGCCCTGGCCCGCCCGCGCACCTCCGATCAGGTGCAGAAGGTGGATACCGAGGGTATTGATATCGTGCTGACCATGGACGTTTCGACCTCCATGCTGGCCCGCGACTTCAAGCCCGACCGGATCGGCGCGGCCAAGGATATCGCCATCGAATTCATCGCCTCGCGCCCGTCCGACCGCATCGGTATCGTGGTCTTTGCCGGCGAAAGCTTCACCCAGTCGCCGCTGACTTCCGATCGCGTGACCCTCATCAACCTGATGAAGGAGATCGAGACGGGGCTCATCGACGACGGCACGGCTATCGGCAACGGCCTGGCCACCGCCGTGGCGCGCCTGAAGGATTCTGACGCCAAGAGCAAGGTGGTGATCCTGCTGACCGACGGTGTGAACAACTGCGGCGAGATATCGCCCGCGATGGCGGCCGATATCGCCAAACTCTACGGGATCCGCGTCTATACGATCGGCGTGGGTGCCAAAGGAATGGCTCCCTATCCCGTGCAGACCCCGTGGGGCATTGAACTTCAGCAACTGAAGGTGGAGATTGACGAGCCGCTGCTGCAGGAGATCGCCACCAAGACCGGCGGCAAGTATTTCCGCGCCACCGACAATACCAAGTTGATGGAGATCTACAGTGAGATCAACGAGATGGAGAAGAGCAAGACCACCGTCGAGAGCTTCCCCGTCTATACGGAATTCTTTCTGAAATACGCCGTAGCGGCCCTCGTGGCGCTGCTGCTGGCCTTTGTGTTGAAACTCTTTATCAGGAGGTTGCCGCTATGATCTACTTTGCCAATGCCCACGCGCTGCTGCTGATTCTGCTGCTGCCGCTCTTCTTCGTGGCCTATGCCTTTGCGCTGCGGCTGCGCCGACGCAGGATTGCCCGCTTCGGCGACCCGGCCCTCGTGCGGCAGCTGATGCCCAGCGCCTCCCTCGGGAAGGGATGGCTGAAGGTTTCCTTCTTTGCCGTCGCATTCCTCTTCTTCGCCATCGGCCTGGCCCGCCCGCAGCTGGGGGCCCGCCTCAAGGAGCGGGAAAGCAAGGGCGTCGAGGTGATGATCGCCCTGGACGTCTCGAACTCGATGCTGGCGGAAGATTATTCGCCGAACCGCCTGGAGCGCTCCAAACTGGCCATTTCGCGTCTGGTGGACAAACTCTCCGGCGACCGCGTCGGTCTTGTCGTCTTTGCGGGACAAGCCTTTGTCCAGCTGCCGATTACCACCGATTACGTATCGGCCAAAATCTTTCTGAATACCATCACGACCGGTTCCGTACCCGTGCAGGGTACCGCGCTGGCCGACGCCCTCTCCACCAGCGCCCGCAGTTTCAGCTCGCAGAGCCAGAAGAGCCGCGCCATCATCCTGATTACCGATGGCGAGGACCACGAAGGCGATGTGATCGAGACAGCCAAAAGCCTGGCGGAGGAGGGGATCCGGATCTACTGTATCGGAGTCGGTTCTCCGGCGGGCAAGCCCATTCCGCTCGATGGCGACCTGATCAAGGACAAAGAGGGGAATATCGTGGTCAGCAAGCTGGATGAAGGAATTCTGCGCCAGATTGCCAGTGTCGGCGGAGGCGAATATGTCCGTGCCGGCAACAGCGAATTCGGCCTGAATCCGATTATTGACAACATCCGCGCGCTGGACAAGGAGGAGTTCCAGTCCGTCGTGTTCGAAGATTTCGACGAACAGTATATGTACTTTTTCGGGATTGCGCTGTTCTTCTTTATCCTGGCTTTCCTGGTGCCCGAGACGCGCAGCCGCCGCAAATTCTTCAAGGAGGATATCCAATGAAACGCTTCGTAACGCTTTTGCTGCTGGTTTTGATGGCCGCCCCGGTGCTGGATGCCCAGAGCGAGAAACGCAGCGTCCGCCGCGGCAACCGTGCCTTTGGCCGGGAAAAGTATGAGAAGGCGGAGATCCTGTACAAAAAAGCCCAGCTGGCAGATTCGCTCTCCCACGCGGCCGGCTACAACCTGGGCAATACCTATTACCGGATGGAGAACTATCCGGAGGCCGACAAGGCCTATGCGGCGGTGGCCGATTCGCTGGCCGGGAATCCCCGCTACGGTGCGCGCATCTTCCACAACATGGGCAATTCGCTGCTCGCGCAGCAGAACTGGCAGGGCGCCATCGATGCCTACAAGAAGGCGCTGCTCCGCAATCCGTCCGACAAAGAGACCAAGTCCAATCTGGCCTACGCCCAGCTGATGCTGCAGAATCAGCAGGATCAGCAGCAGAATCAGGATCAGAATCAAGATCAGAACAAAGATCAGAACCAGGACCAGAACCAGGATCAGAACAAAGATCAGAACCAGGACCAGAACCAGGATCAGAATCAGAACAAAGATCAGAATCAGGACCAGAATAAAGACCAGAACCAGGATCAGCAGGATCCTCAGAATCAGCCGCAGCAAGATTCCCAGCAGCCTCAGATCAGCCAGCAGGATGCACGGCAGATGCTGCAGGCCATCCAGGATCAGGAAAAGGAGACCCAGGACAAGGTCAAGAAGGAGAAGGCCCTGCTTCTGAAATCGAAACAAAAGGAAAAGAATTGGTAGCTATGAAGAAACTGCTGAGCATAGGATGGCTGTTGCTGTGCGGCGTATGGGCCGCCTTGGCACAGAATACGCTGACGGTGGATGCGCCGAAGGTGGTGACGACCGATGAGAACTTCCGGATTGTCTTTACCGCAGACGGCCGGATGTCCGACTTCAACTGGCCCGGTTCGGAGAACTTCACGGTACTCTGGGGACCGCAGTCCGGTTCGATGTCCAGCACCAGCATCATCAACGGAAAGCGGACCTCCACGCATCAGGAGACCTATACCTATATCGTCCAGGCCAACGCGGCCGGCACCTTTACCCTGCCTGCGGCTACCGCCACCGTCGGCAAGGACAACTGCTCGAGCGGAACCTTCACCATCGAGGTGGTGAGCGGCGAGAAGCGCACCCAGCAGGCCGCCGCTGCGGCTTCCGACCCGGATGATGCAGTGGCCCCTGTAGGAGAGGAAACGCGCCAGGAGGAGACCGGCACGGCAAACGGAGATATCTTTCTCCGTCTTTCCCTTTCCAAGAGTCAGGTTGTCAAGGGGGAACCGCTCGTGGCGACCCTGAAACTCTATACCCGTGTGGACGTCGTTGGATTTGAGGATGTCCATTTCCCGACCTTCAACGGTTTCTGGAGCAAGGAGACCGAAACGGCCCAGAATATCCAGTTCGAGCGGGAGAATGTCGGCGGTACGATCTACAATGCCGCCCTGCTGCGCCGCTACATGCTGATTCCGCAGCGGACGGGCGCGGTGACGATTGATCCGGCCGAAATGGTCTGCCAGATCCGCGTGCAGAGCAACAGCGCCCCGCGCTCCTTCTTTGACAGTTTCTTCGATTCCTACCAGACCCAGCGCAGGCGGCTGCGGACCGAACCCATCCAGATTCAGGTCAAACCGCTGCCCGCCGGGGCTCCGGCTTCCTTTGCCGGAGGAGTGGGCAATTTCAAGATGGATGTGGCCCTGAGCAAGAAGAATCTCAAGGCCCACGAGGCTGCATCGCTGGTGGTGACCCTCTCCGGCCGCGGCAATATCTCGATGCTCGAGGCTCCGCGGATCAGTTTCCCGCCGGATTTCGAGGTGTATGACCTCAAGAGCACCGAGAAAATCTCGGCCGACGGAACTTCGGGCACCAAGACCTTCGAATTCCCCTTCATCCCGCGCAGCCACGGCGATTTCAAGATCGAGCCGGTTCGCTACGCCTATTACGATATTTCGAAAGGACGCTATGAAACGCTCGCTTCCGAGCCGATCGCCGTCACGGTAGAAAAAGGGGAGGAGGTGGAATCCGGCGGTGTCGTGGCACCTGGCGTGTCGCGGCAGGGCGTCCGCAACCTGGCCGAGGATATCCGGTTCATCCATACCGGTGCCGCGGGGCTGCGCAAGGAGGGAGCCTTCTTTGCCGGATCGCTTCTGTTCTGGCTGCTGCTGGTGGCGATTGCTGCCGTAACGCTGGTTCTTTCCCTCCTGTTCCGGGCGGCCGCTGCACGCAGACGCGACGTGGTGGGAACCCGCAACCGCAAGGCCAACAAGATTGCCCGGGCAAGACTCCACATGGCCGGCGATTACCTCAAGCGCAACCTGAACAGCGCCTACTACGAGGAACTGCACAAGGCGGTACTGGGGTATGTCTCTGACAAACTGGTGATTCCGGCAGCGGATCTCTCCAAGGAACGCATCGCGGAGGCCTTTGCCGAGCGGGGCGTTTCCGAGGAGCTTTCCCACCGGTTGATCACCATCCTCGATACGTGTGACTTTGCACGCTACGCACCTGATACTGAACTATCCGAACGGGAGGATCTCTACGGTGAGGCGCTCTCGGTCATTTCCCAACTGGAAGGACAAGTGAAAAACAACAAATCGAAGAAGCCCCTCCGCAAGGCAGCCACCCTGGCAGCCCTCTTGCTGAGTCTCTCCCTGACTGCCTCCGCCGCTGGCGAGGATTCCCGCTGGGGTGAGGCGGCCACCGCTTATACGGAGGCCGATTATGCCACGGCCCTGGCCTCCTGGCAGGCCATCGAAGCCGACGGCCTGGTCTCCGCGGACCTCTATTACAATATCGCCAACAGCTATTTCAAAACAGGAGATGTTCCCCACGCCATTCTCTACTATGAGAAGTGCCTGAAACTGGCTCCTTCGCATGCGGACGCCCGCAACAACCTGGATATTTGCCGGCAGTTTACGCTGGATCGGATCGATGAGATTCCGCCCTTCCTGCTCGCTGCCTGGGTGAACAAGGTCAAGTATGCCTGCTCCGCCGATACCTGGGCCTGGCTGACCCTGGGCCTGGCGGTCGTGGTGGCGCTCCTGATGCTGGGCTTCCGCTTCTTTGCCCGTTCCGGCGCCCGCAAGGCCTCCTTTATCCTGGCCTGCGTCGTGGCGGCATTCGCCCTGATTACGCTGGTTTTCTCGCTGAGTGAGAAGGCCGATGCGCTGCGCAGCGACGCTGCGGTGATGATTCAGCCTGTCTCCACGGTGAAGAGTTCCCCGGGCGACGGCGGCAAGTCGATCTTCGTGCTGCACGAGGGAACCAAGGTGGAACTGCTCGATTCGCTGGGCGAATGGATCAAGATTGAACTCGCCGACGGCCGTCAGGGCTGGGTGGAGGAGAGCGTACTCGAAAAGATATGAAACAGCCCCTTGTCATAGCGGGCCCCTGCAGCGCTGAGAGCCGGGAGCAGGTGCTTTCCACGGCCCAGGCGCTGGCTGCGGGCGGCATCCGGATCTTCCGCGCCGGCGTCTGGAAACCCCGTACCCGCCCCGGCGGATTCGAGGGCGTGGGGTCGGGGGCGTTCCCGTGGCTGCAGGAGGCGCGCGCCCTCACCGGCATGCAGATCTGCACGGAAGTGGCCACGCCGCAGCACGTGGAAGAGGCCCTCGGGGCCGGAATGGACCTGCTTTGGATCGGGGCCCGGACGACCGCCAATCCTTTTGCCGTCCAGGAACTGGCCGAAGCGCTGAAAGGGGTGTCTGTGCCCGTGCTGGTCAAGAATCCGATCAATCCCGACATCGAACTCTGGTGCGGCGCCATCGAGCGGCTCTCCGGCGCCGGAGTAACCCGGATCGGGCTGATTCATCGCGGCTTTTCGTCCTATACGCAGAAGCTCTATCGCAACGAGCCCCTCTGGCATATCCCCATCGAAATGAAGCGCCGTTATCCCGATATCCGCCTCTTCTGCGATCCGAGCCACATGGGCGGCCGGCGGGAACTGGTCGCCCCGCTCGCCCAGCAGGCGCTCGATCTGATGTACGACGGCCTCTTTGTCGAGGCGCACTGCAATCCCGATGGCGCGCTGAGCGACGCCAAGCAGCAATTGCTTCCCGCGGACCTGATTGCACTCCTGCGGAATCTTTCGGTGCGCGAGGAGGGCTCCCTGCCTTCGGATATCGCCTCACTGCGCGGGGAGGTGGACGGAATCGATGAAGAACTGCTGCGTCTGCTTGCCCGCAGGCAGCAGATTACCGGCGAAATCGGCGCCTACAAGGTGCAGCACAACATGCCGGTTCTGCAGAGCGACCGCTACCGCGAAATCATCGAAAAGCGTACGCAGCAAGGCCGTTTGCTGGATCTGGATGCCGCGTTTGTCACCGCGGTGATGGAGACCATCCATAAAGAAAGCATCCGCCGGCAGCTGGAGCTGGTAGCGGATGCTGAAAAACAATAATCGAAAAGCTTATTGGTAGAGGAAGCGCTTGATGGAGCGTTTCGGCGTCTTCTCGAATTCCGCATCGCGGAGTTCGACCTTGGCTACGCGGCTGTAGGCCGGCAGCATCTCGTTGAGGCGGATGCGGTTTTCCTCCATCTTTGCAGCGATTTCTTCCTGGCTGAGCGCCTTGCGGCCCTTTTCCATGAGCGGGAAGACGAGCGCCACAAGCTGGTTGTTTCGCTCCACGACAATCGATTCGACCACCAGCGGCAGCGAGTTGAGCTTGTCCTCAATCTCCTCCGGGTAGATGTTCTGTCCGTTGGCGCCCACAATCAGGTTCTTGCAGCGGCCTTTGATAAAGACATTGCCGCGCGCGTCAATCACGCCCATATCGCCCGTGTGAAGCCAGCCTTCGGAATCGATGGCGGCTGCGGTGGCCTTCTCATCCTTATAATACCCCTTCATCACATTGACGCCCTTGGCCAGGATTTCGCCCGGGGTATGCTGGGGATCTTCGGAGTCGATGCGGAGCTCCATGCCGTCCACGGCCTTGCCGCAGGATTTGGGAACGAACTTTTCCCACGCCTCATAGCTGAGCAGCGGGGCGCACTCGGTCATGCCGTAGCCCACGAGGTAGGGCAGGCCGATGGATTTCATGCACATCTCCACGTCGTTGTTGATGGCGGCACCGCCCACGATGATCGAGCGGACCTTGCCGCCGAAGGTCTTCAATAGCTTCTTGCGGATGGTTTTCTTGAGGAATGCCTCAAAGAAAGGAATCTTCATCAGCCGCTTGACGGCAGGTTTGTTGAGGGTCGGGAAGACCGCGTTGCGGAAGATCTTCTCGAGCACCAGCGGCACGGTGATCAGCAGGTAGGGGCGGACGGTAGCCATGGCGCCGAGCAGCACCTTGGGCGAGGGGGTCTTGCCCAGGAAATGGACGTGGCAGCCGCCGGCTATCGGATAGAGGAATTCAAAGGCCAGGCCGTACATATGGGCCAGCGGGAGCATCGAGATCATCTCGTCGCCCGGTCCGTTGGGAATGTGCGAGAGGGCGAATTCGATGTTCGAAGAGATGTTGCGGAAGGTCAGCATCACGCCCTTCGGCGCGCTGGTCGTGCCGGAGGTGTAGTTGATGAGGGCCAGGTCGTCGAGCGATCCCATCGGATAGACGACGTCGGCGGGCTCCATCGGTTTGCCGGACATTTCGCTGGGGATATCTGTGATGGCGGCATCGCCCATCAGCAGCGAGAAATCGTCCACGTCAATGGCGACCTGCAGGCCGGGCATCTGTGCGGAATCGAGATTCTCCCAGATGCTGCGGTCCGTGAAGAGCATCTTGCTCTCGGAGTGGTCCACGAGCTTCATGACGCTGGCGGGCAGGAAGTCGTTCAGCAGGGGCACGGCCACGGCGTGGTAGGTCTCTACGGCCAGGAAGGAGATGGCCCAGTGCGAGGAGTTTTTCGCACAGAGAGCCACGCGGTCGCCAGCCTGAAGGCCTGCATTCTCAAAAATATGGTGAAGATGACGAATCTCTTCTGCAATCTGACGGTACTTGAAGGTCTCGCCGCCCAGATCGCTCAATGCATTCGTCTCCCAGTGGGTGCGGATGCTGTCCTGAATGATTTCAATATAGTTTCTCATACACAAACTGCGCCCCGTTTTGTCGGAAACGCGGCGCAAAAATAGGGTTCGTACTTATCCCAGCCAAAAGAGTGGGATTACTGCCACTGTTATGTGACAAATTTTCGTAAATAATGGAATTATTTGCAGATTTAGTGACGAAATTTTCGTCACAGCGATTTCGTCACACACGCTGAAAGGGCACGTACGCCCTTATTTCACGTGGTAGCGGTCCCCCTCGAAAAGGAGGAGCACCCGGGCCTGCCCACCGTAATCTCCCCGGGCGCTGACCTTGACGGAAGCGGGGTCGGGCTCGATGACCATTACGCTGCTGCGGCCTACCACTTCCAAGTCGGCCCCGTTCGAGACGACAATCGAGGTGGCCTCGTCAATTCCGATGCAGACGGCCTCAGGATGGTCGAACGCGATGGAAAAGAGGCGGTTCTCCCGGCTGCGCTTGAGGAAGTGCTGGTCAATGATGACGCCCTGAATGAATCCCATCCCCTCCGTGCAGCGGACTATGTTGCGCGAGATGGATTTGAATCCCTCGTCCGAATGGTCCGTCCGTCCGCCGGTAATCATCACCTCGCTCATCATGGCCGCCCCGGCGCTGGTCCCGCCGATCATACCGCCCTCCTCATAGAGCCGGTACAGCTGCCTGTGCAGCAGCGTGCCGCGCAGCGTGTCGATGATGCGGCTCTGCTGGCCACCGGTGAAGAATACGCCGCCTACCCCTTCCAGGGCTTTCTTTACATAGTCCGGATTCTCGCTCTCCGCGCGGGTGGGGGCAATCCATGCGAGTTTCTTTATCCCCGCTTTCTTCATCTCTTTGATGAATTTTTCGCCATCCTTGGCAGGATTCGCTCCGGCGGTCGAGATAACCAGCATCCTGGCGTCAGCTCCGCCCGATAGGCTGACCAGCGCCTGGTCGATGGCCTCGGTACGGCCACCGCCGCCAATGATCACCAGATGGCCCTTCGGCGTCTGGGCGTGGGAAAGAGCTGAAACGGAAAGAAGCAGGCAGAGGAGTGCCGAGAGTTTGCGCAGGTATTTCATGGAAAAAGGGTTTACTTCCGCGAAGTTAGCAATTCTTGAAAAAAATATTTGCAGAGCCGAAAAATATATCTACATTTGCAGTCCCAAAACGGACGCTTCCTTAGCTCAGTTGGTAGAGCACGACACTCTTAATGTTGGGGTCCAGGGTTCGAGCCCCTGAGGGAGCACACGGAACAGGCCATCGCAAGATGGCCTGTTTTGTTTCCGGGGGGCTCTTTGACGGATGCCCCAGGCCTCCGCGGCTCCGCCGTTCCGTGAAACGCATTTTTTCATACCTTTGTACATATAATCGTGATTCGACATGTCCCGACTACGTCCCTATATTGCATTTGTCGTCGTGGCGGCGGTGATGCTGCTGCTCTTCCCCTCGCGCGGGCAGTTTATGTATAAGTATCAGAAAGGAAGCCCCTGGATCTATGAAACCCTCATCTCGCCCATCGATTTCCCGGTGCTCAAGACCGATGCGGAGATGTATCGCGAGAAGGAAGCCCGAGCTTCGGAGGTGGTGCCGTGCTATCTCAGCGACGACCGGATTCTGACGACCAAAACGGATGCATTCAAGCGTTTCTGCGCAGATAACGGCGTGGACCAGGCCTTTTCCGGCGTGGTGCTCAATCAACTGCGGGAGCTGTATCGCAGCGGCATCGTTGCCACCCTTCCGGAGGGAGCGCGCAGTCAGGTGCTGCTCGTCAAGCAGGACAAACGCCTCAGCGAGGTTCCTGTCCAGAATGTCTATACGCAGCAGAACGCCCGTTTTATGCTACGCAGCGGGCTTTCCGCCCAGTTCCCGCAGGCCTATGTGGATTCGCTCGCGGCGGCCATCGACCTGGATTCCTACGTGATTCCCAACCTGATCTATGATGAAAATACCACCGCGCTTTTCCACAAGGAGGCGGTGGACTATATCTCCCCGACCAAAGGAACCATCTATGCCGGCCAGCTGATTGTTTCGAAGGGCGAGCTGGTTACGGCGGATATCGAGCAGCTGCTCGATTCCTACAAGGCTGAGTATGAGCGTAGTTTTGGTCTGGGCGGCCAGACGCTTTCCCTCTTTTTCGGCCGCCTTCTGCTGGTGGTGGCGCTGCTCGTGACCCTGGCCTTCGCCATTCTGGTCTTCGAACGCCGCATCTGGCGGGAGTTCCCGCGCCTGCTCTTCCTGCTGCTGATCGTACTGCTCGCCTCGCTCTCTACGGCGCTGGTCTCCCGGGCAGGCGCCCAGTGGCTCTTCCTGGTGCCTTACGTGGTGCTGCTCGTGTATCTCGATTCCTTTTTTAACCGTCCCGTCTCGGTGGCGGTTTACAGCGTGGCGCTGCTGCCGCTGCTGATGGTTCCGCAGTATGGCGTGCAGCTCTTCATGACCAACCTGGTGACGGGCGGAATCGCGCTGCTCTCCTTCAGTCATTTCAACCGCGGCTGGAAACTCTTCCTGAATGCCCTGATCCTCTTTGTGGCAAGCGGAATCCTCTATGCGGCCTTCGTGCTGATCTCGGGTGGGGAAGGGGAGCTGTTCCGCAAGCTTCACCTGGCCCTGATCGCCGGGAACGCGCTGCTGGTGGTCGTGCTCTATCCGTTTGTTTATCTGCTTGAAAAGATCTTCGGATTTGTGTCGTACACCCGGCTCTGGGAGATGACCGATACCAACAACAAACTGTTGATGCAGCTCTCGCAAAAGGCTCCGGGCACCTTCCAGCATTCGCTGCAGGTGGCCAATCTGGCCGAGGCGGCGGTGCGTGCCGTGGACGGTTATGCCATGTTGGCCCGCGTAGGCGCGCTCTACCACGATATCGGCAAGATGGACAATCCACTCTGTTTCGTCGAAAACCAGACGGCCGGAGTGAGCGACGATTACCACAAAGAGCTCACGCCCGAGGCCAGCGCGCACGACATTATCCGCCATGTGAGCGACGGCGTGCTGATGGGGCAGAAGAACGCCCTGCCGGAGGTTGTCATCGATTTTATCCGCACCCACCATGGCCGCGGATTGATGCGCTACTTCTACACGCAGTACTGCAATGCGGGCGGAGATCCCGAGAACAAGGCGCCCTTTACCTACGACGGTCTGCTGCCCCAGACCAAGGAGCAGGCCATCCTGATGATTGCAGATTCCATCGAAGCGGCCTCCCGGACGCTGAAGAATTACAATCCGGAGAGCATCTCGGCGCTGGTCGAGAAGATTGTTTCAGGCAAGATGGAAGAACACCAGTTCGACGAGGCAGACATTTCGCTGCGGGAAATCGGACGGGTCAAGGAGTCGCTTAAGAATTATCTGCTGCAGATTTACCACGCGCGGATTTCTTACCCCAAACAAAAGAAGCAAGAGAAAGCAGCGCCAGCAAAAGGCTGATCCATCGCGCCCAGCGCCCGATCACGTCGCCGTGGCGGGTGAACGGGGTCAGTTCTTTGTTCAGGTGTACCTCGCCCGAGAGGGCCTCTTCCGTCCACCAGGCCGAGCGCTGGAGGACATCCCCCCGCTGATTGAAGAACCCGGAATAGCCGGTGTTGGCGGCCTGTGCCACGTCGCGCCGGTTCTCGATGGCGCGCAGGGCGGCATAGCGGAAATGCTGGCGGTAGCCGGGCGTGTCGCCCCACCAGGCGTCATTGGTCATCACCGCCATGAAATCCGCGCCGTCGCGGACCGCTCCGCGGGAATAGTCGCCATAGACGGATTCATAGCAGATCATCGGGGCTACGCCAATCCCATCGTTTCCTCTGAGAACCAGCATCTTCTCCATGCGACCATAGCTGCCGGAGGCTCCGCCGAACTTTTCCACGAGGGTACCCAGCCAGGGCGCCTGGTTGAGGAACGGAATGCACTCGGTACCGGGAACCAGACGGGATTTATGGTAGAATCCATAGAGGTTTCGGGAATCCATCAGCAGCGCGGAATTGTAGCGGTCCATCCAGTACCAGGGCAGCTTGCGGGCGGTCAGGGTCGGCCGCTCCTCGCAGAAATAGGGCTGGTTGGTGAGCGATCCGAAGAGCAGGTTCGCCCCTTCGTGGCGCTCCAGAAAGGCCTTGTAGCGTTCGAACGATTCGCTGGCGGCCACGTTGTTGAGGCTGATTCCGTAGGTGACGGTCTCGGGCGTAATGAGGTAGCGGGTTTGCGGGGTGATGACCCGTTCGAAGAGGCGGATCATCTGTTCGTCCAGCTCCTGCTGGGTGGTGGTGCCATGTCCGTGGCGCTCGAAGGGATCCACGTTGGGCTGGATGAGTGCGACTTCGATGGCCTCGCCTTTTTCCTGATAGCCGTAGTAGCGGATCAGCGAGCAGACGGTCGGAATCAGGACTACGGCGCCCAGCGCGCCTGCGAGCCACCCGGCTGCCTTGCGATGGCCGTCCATCGCTTCCCGGATGCCGCAGAAGGCAAGTATGCTCGCTGAAAGAATCCAGAGCGAGCCGCCCAGCACACCCGTCACTTCATACCACTGCACCAGTTTGTGCGAGGTGGCGAACGCATAGCCCAGGGTGAGCCACGGCCACGTCAGGTCTATGTTAAAGTATATGTGTTCCCAGGCGAGCCAGATGGCGGCAAAGAAGAGATAAGGCAGCCACTTCGCCCCCTTGCGGCAGAGCCGTCTGCACCATCGGAAGAGCGCGAAGAGGATGAACATGAAGAGCGTATTGAGCAGGATGGCGGCCACCGAGCCGGCCGGGGAGACGAACCAGACCCAGAAGGTGGTAGCGATGTTGAACAGCAGCAGGGCGAGGAAGCCGTACCATCCGGCTCCGCGCAGCCCCTCCCTCCGGCAGATTTCGTCAATCAGGAAGAGCGGCGTGAAGCTCAGGAGCGCCAGCGGACCGCATCCTTCGAACAGGAAGGGAAGGCTGCTCAGCAGCACGAAGAGAAGCAGCAGGCCCCACACGGCCCATTTGGCTTTATTATGGGATTTCGTCATAGTCGTTTCGTTTTCGTTGTGTGCAAATATAGAGAAATTATTTATCTTTGTCGGGCTAAAATCATCCTGGATGCTTATCGGTTTTATCAAAGCCATCATCATTGGCCTCATGGTCACCATCCCGTTGGGACCGGTCGGTGTGATGTGTATCCAGAAAACCATCAACAAAGGCCGTTGGGCGGGTTTCACGTTCGGTATCGGCTCTTCTTTTACCGATTTCCTCTATTCGATCGTCGCCCTGTTCTCCCTCTCGTTCGTCAGCGAGTTCCTGAATGCGCACCGCATCTGGGTGATGTTCATCGGCGGGGTCATCATTACCTTCTTCGGCGTGCATCTGGCCTTCAGCAATCCGGTGAAACAGTTCCGCCAACAGCGCAACAAACCGCTTAAACTTCCTGTTCGCGATCGCTTTAAGGATGCGCTTCAAGGGTTTGCCATGACCATCTCCAACCCCGGTGCGCTGGTGATGATTCTGGGCGCCTTCGCCTTTGCCGGCATCAGCCCCGAAACCGCTACCAATCCGCTGGCTATCGCCTTGATGGTGCTGGGCGTCTGGCTGGGCGCCGCCCTCTGGTGGTATGGGCTCAGTTCCATTGTCAATCTCTTCCGCAAGCACTTCACCCTGCGCGGCCTGCTGATTCTCAACCGCATTTCGGGCATCATCATCTTCTTCCTTGGACTAGGAACCATTGTTCTGGGATTCAGGGAGTTGTTTACAGTCTAAATTTTTCTTCACTTTTTTGGTGCAAGACAAGGGATTATTCTATACCTTTGTAACAGTATTGTTTTTGTTACTGAAAACTGACTGAAACTGTTTCTGACTATGGAAATGCTATTCCCGTTTGACCGTCCCGCCTCCGGCAATAAGATTATCGGCCGCAAGGAGGAGATTCAGGCTGTCATGGATTCGCTGATCACCAAACAAAAAGGTGTAGCCATCTATGCGGCGCCCAAGAGCGGGAAGAATACGGTCGTCCGTGAAGCGCTCCACCGCATCAAGGCGGCGGGCCATCCGTTCCGCCTCTGCGAGATTGACCTGTTCAATGTCAGAACCTACGCGGAGTTCATCGCCTGCTTCAAGCGCAGGCTGCTCGAGTGTTTTGAGCAGATGAACCGCGACGCCATCCTTCCCTTTGCCGTGGAGTCGGAGAGCATCCCCGACAGCAAGGTGCTGGACCTGCCGAGCATCATTGCCCGCGAGGCCGGGTGTATGGTGGTCGTCTATCTGCGTGAGTTTCAGAATGTCATAGCGATTGATGATAAACAGCTCCGCCTCGAGGACCTGGTGAAGACCTGGCTCAAGCAGACCAACGTCCGCTATATCATCACCGGCTCCGCCGTCAATATCATGAAGAGCGTTTTTGAAGAGAAACAACTCTTCTACTACCTCACGGACGTGGTGGAATTGCGTCCCGTCCCTCAGAAATCGGTGGTGGACTACATTACCAGCGCGTTCCTGAGCCTGGGCCGCGTTATCGAGCGGGAGGATGCCGAGGAGATCTACAACATCGCCGGCGGCAATCTCTGGTATGTCAAGATGATGTGCTCCATCTGCTATACCTTCCCGATCGGATTCGTCAACCGCAATGCCGTGGCCCAGACGCGCGATGCGCTGCTGCAGGTGGTTTCCCCGCAGTTCATCCGCACGATGCTGGAGCTCACGCCCAACCAGATCAACTTCCTGCGGGCCATCTGTGACGGTGCGCGCCGCCTGAGCAGTTCCGAAATTCTGGCCAAGTACCACCTGAACTCTTCGGCCAATGTCTTCCGTCTGAAGGATGCCTTCCGCAACAAGGAGCTGGTCACCTTTGACCGGAACGACGAACCGCAGATTCTGGATCCTGTCTTTGAGTACTGGCTCAAAAACCGATATTTCAAATAGATATGAAGAAACTCGTGGTCCTTTCCGGAGCGGGCGTCAGCGCTGAGAGCGGGATTCGCACCTTCCGGGACAGCGACGGATTGTGGGAGAGCTATCCGGTGGAGGATGTCGCCTCCATCGACGGCTGGTACCGCAACCCCGGTCTGATGCTGCAATTCTACAACGAGCGGCGCCGGCAGCTCGAAGGGTGCAAGCCCAACCGCGCCCATGAGATCATCGCCGAGCTGGAACACTGGTTTGACGTGACGGTGGTGACGCAGAACGTGGACAACCTCCATGAGCGGGCCGGGAGCTCGAAGGTGATTCACCTGCACGGAGAACTCACCAAGGTGCGTCCCGAGAATACGCTCGATGGCGGTGTCCGCGATATCGGCTACCGGGACATCAACCTGGGCGATACCGACGAGCACGGCGTGCAGCTCCGGCCGCATATCGTCTGGTTCGGCGAGGCGGTTCCCGAGCTGGAGCGCGCGGCCCGTGCGGTTTCGAAAGCCGATATCCTGCTCATTATCGGCACCTCTCTGAATGTCTATCCTGCCGCCGGTCTCTACCAGTATCTCCCGGTGGGGAATCCCATCTATCTGATTGATCCCAAGCCTATTTCAATCCCTTATCGCTGGTTCCGCCAGATTCAGGAGCCGGCCACCCGGGGCATGGAAAAGCTCAAACAGATTCTTGTCGATCCCGAGGATGCGTAACCGCCGCTGCCTGATACTCTGTCTGGCACTTTGCCTGCTTCCGCTGCCCCGAGTCGGGGCGCAGGGGGTGCGTTTTGCCTGGCTCTCCGATACCCATATTTCCGAGAACGCCCGGCAGCGGGACGACCTGCTCTCCTGCATTGCACGCATCAATGCCGACCCCACGCTCGCCTTTGTAATCGTCTCGGGCGATGTGACCAACTTCGGTTCGGATGCCGAGGTCCAGCTGGCCAAATCCCTGCTGGACAGCCTGCACTGCCCCTATTATGTGGTGGCGGGCAACCACGATACCAAGTGGTCCGAGAGCGGCGGCAATACCTTCTTCAAGACCTTCGGCTACGAGCATTTCGATTTTGAAGCGGGCGGCATCCGGTTTCTGGGCTGCAGCAGCGGCCCCGTGATGCGGATGGCGCCGGGACAGATTCCCGCGGAGAGCCTGCATTGGCTCGATTCCACCGTGCGAACCCTCCCGGCCCGGCAGCGGGTGATCTTCGTGAACCATTATCCGCAGGATCAGAACATCCTCAACTATTTCAAGGCCCTCAATATTCTCAAACGCTGCAACATCCAGCTGCTCATGGGGGGACATCTCCACAAACGCAAGGAGATGACCTGCTCCGGGATTCCCTGCGTCCTCTCCGCCGCGCTGGAGAAAAAGGGGACGGTGTGCTACAATATCGTGGAGGTGGATGCCGACAGCCTGCATCTACGAATGTGCGACCAAGACCTTCGGACGCTCGCGCGCCCTTTTCCCGCCGCAGGCATGGTATGCCACCGCCTTGACGGATGCACCCCGTTGGAGGCCCGATCCGGACGCGGATGAGCGCCACTATCTGCCGGAGGATTACCCTTGGACCCGGTATGCCGTCAATGACAGTTTTCCCCAGGTGCGCGTCAAATGGGAACGGAATCTGCATTGCGATGTGGGCAGCGGTGCCGCCATCCGGGGCGACAAGGTTGCCGTGGCGGACGAGCAGGGTGTCGTGCATATGCTCAACGCCTTTAGTGGCAAGGAACTCTGGACCTATGCCACCGGAGGCAAGATTTTTTCCACCCCGGCCCTGGGGTACGACCGCCTCGTGGTGGGCTCCACCGACGGATTCATTTACTGCCTCCGCATCCGCGACGGCTCGCTGATCTGGCGCTATGCCTGCGGCAAGGCGGTGGTGGCCTCGCCGGTCATCCGGAACGGGCGGGTCTATTGTGGCGCTTCCGACGGCGCTTTCCGCGCCCTGGATCTCTCCAGCGGCGGGCTTATTTGGAAATACGGTTTTGTGGAAGGCTTCGTCGAGTGCCGACCTTATGTAGATGATGCCCAGGTGGTTTTCGGCGACTGGGCGAATACCCTCTACAGCCTGGATCCCGCTACCGGAGAACTGCAGTGGACCTGGAAGAGTGAAGGTACCCGGCTCTTTTCTCCCGCGGCGGTCCATCCCGTCAAGACGGCGGGCCGCCTCTATCTCGTAACGCCCCACCGAAAGAGTGTCTGCCTGGATGCCGCGACCGGAAAGGAACTCTGGACCGCCCCCGGCGGCCGTGAGTCGATCGCCCTCTCGCGCGATTCCTCCCGGATCTTTGTCAAGGATATGTTCGGAACCCTGCGTGCGATAGCCACAGGCGCTGAGGCTCAGGAGCTTTGGAATCGGGAGACCACGCTGGGCTATGACATCTCGCCGACCCCCTCTGCGGTGGCCGATACGCTGGTGGTCGTTCCCTCCGACAAGGGCATGATTGTCGCGCTGGGGGCGGGGAGTGGAGAGCTCCTCTGGCGGCATAAAGTCTCTACCGCCCTGGTGAACTCCGTGGTACCCGTCCGCCTGCATCACCTGCTGGTCTGCACCAAGGACGGCATCGTCACCATGTTGAAGTACAAGTAGTTGAAAGTAAGTCGAAGTACGCGTATAATGGGCCGCGTCAGCGGCCTAGCGGAGCGAGGGCTTGCCCCGAAGCGGGAGCGGGGGGTCTGGGGCTTGCCCCAGTAAAAAAAAAGGTCGCTTGCGGCCGCTCTCCACAAAAAATAGCTCGCGGTTGCGAGCTATTTTTTGTGGAGATGGGCGGAGTCGAACCGCCGTCCGAATAAAGTGCCTTACGGCTTTCTACATGCTTATCCCACCTTTGGTTGTCGGGGAGCGGCTGCCGGAGGGCGGGCCATCGATCCCTTAGCTTCTGAAACTTGAGGCGCTGTAGAAGCGTCGGCGCCCGCATCCTTCCTGGATGATACCCCATAGGCCGGCGAGGGAAGGCCAGGAACGCCGGCGGGATACTCGTCGAGGCGGCCCTGGGCCGCTCGATTAAGCTAATCCGCTTGGCAGATTAGGCAGCGAGTGCATAGTTGTAGTTGCCAGTTATGGCTTGAGGTCTGAGATTCACGAGCGGGGCCACGACGCTCGGCATGCTTACCGTCCGACATCATTTACCGTCAAAACCAGAACATCCCCAATGCTTGTCTGTCGAACGACGGCGCAAAGATAGTAAACTTTTTGCAACGGCCGCTGTGCGTTACGTGTTGAAATCAAGTAAGAAAAAATGGCTGCGATTCGAAAGCGCGTAATGATAATATGTGTACATTTACACGATATTTTGAATATCGGATTTTAACACTTTAACACTATAAGACTATGATTATTGGTATTCCCAAGGAAATCATGCACGACGAAGCTCGTGTTGCCGCAACGCCCGAAACTGTGGGCAAATTCGTTCAGGAAGGTTTCGAGGTGCTCGTAGAGCGCCACGCCGGTGACGGCGCCCTCTATACCGACGAAGAATACATCCAGGCAGGTGCCAAGCTGATCGACGATCCGCAGGAGATTTACGACCGCGCCGAGATGATCCTCAAGGTGAAAGAGCCGCTGATGAACGAGGCCAAGAAGAAACATGAAGTGGACATGATGCACAAAGGACAGGTGCTCATCACCTTCATCCACCCGGCTTCTCCGGTGAACCACGAGATGGTGAAGGCCCTCTCCGCCAAGGGCGTGACCGCCATCACCCTCGACGGCATTCCGCGTATCTCCCGTGCACAGAATATGGACGCGCTCACCTCGATGAGTACGTGCGCAGGTTACAAGGGCATCCTGATGGCTGCCAACCTGATGACCACCTTCGTTCCCCAGATGTTCACCGCTGTCGGCCAGATCAAACCGGCCAAGGTGATGGTCATCGGCGTCGGTGTTGCAGGTCTGCAGGCCCTGGCTACCGCCAAGCGCCTCGGCGCCATTACCTACGCGGCTGATATCCGCCCGATGGCTGCTGAGAACGCCGCTTCGCTGGGTGCCAAGGTGATCGACACCACCGTTCCCGCCGACCTGGCTATCGCAGAAGGCGGCTATGCAAACCGTCTTCCCGACACGGTGCTCGTCAACGAGCAGAACGCCCTCAAGGAGACTATCCAGGAGATGGATATCGTCTTCTGCTCTGCCCTGATCCCGGGCAAGATCGCCCCGATCATCATCACTGAAGATACGGTCAAGGGCATGAAGAAGGGCTCGGTCATCGTCGACATCTCGATCGACCAGGGCGGTAACTGCGAACTGACCCCGAAGGGCGGTATCGAGAAGAAATACGGCGTCACGCTGATGGGTGTGAAGAACATCCCCGGCCTGTTGCCGACCAGCTCTACCTGGATGTTCTCGAACAACCTCTACAACCTCATGAACTACCTGGTGAAGGACGGCAAGATCGTGCTTGACCGGAACGATGAGATCATTCAGAAATCCCTCGTCTGCATCGACGGACAGCTCGTCCACCAGGGTGCACGCGAGGCTATGGGCCTATGATCCATCCGCTGATTCTGATCTCCGTATTTGTCGTTTGCACTGTGCTCGGCTATTTCATCATCCGAAATGTGCCGAGCCTGTTGCATACGCCCCTGATGTCGGGCATGAACGCCCTCTCGGGGGTGACGATCGTGGGTGCCATCGGCGCGACCGGCCTGGCTTTTCTTGCCGGTAGCGGTCCTCTGGCGCAGATTGTCGGCGGCCTGGCCATCGCGCTGGCGGCCGTCAACGTGTTCGGCGGCTTCGGTGTGACGCACCGGATGCTGATGATGTTCAACAAGAAGAAAAAGTAATCGAAATGTCAGTCATTCAAATTGTTATCAGTGCCATCCTGGCGCTTCTGGTGCTGGCCGGCATTTCGATGATGAGCAAGGTGAAGACGGCCGTGGCGGGAAACCTCCTCTCGGCCTTCGCCATGCTCGCCGGCGTGGTGGCCACGCTGCTCTTTACGGGGGTCGTATCGGTCTGGACGATCTATGTCGCCATTCTGATCGGCGCTCTGGTGGGCAGCCTGATGGCTACGCGGGTGCAGATGATCCAGATGCCGCAGACCGTGGCCCTCTTCAATGGACTGGGCGGTGGTGCCTCGGCGCTGGTGGGCATCCTCTCCGCGCTGGGGATCGGTTTTTCCGCAGAGCAGCAGCTGGCCATCGCGGCGAACGGATACGCGCCTTTCGTGCGTTTCACCGCGCTGCTGGCCGTAGCGGTCGGTATGGTGACGCTGGTGGGCAGCCTCGTAGCTGCCGGTAAACTGCACCGCATCCTGCCGCAGAAGCCCCTCATCTGGAAGGGTCATTCCCTCTGCACGCTTTTCTTCCTGGTACTCACCCTCGGCTTTGTCATCGCTGGCCTTTTCGTTCGCGGTGGCGCCATGACGGTGTGTCTCGTGGGGACGCTGGTCGCAGCCTCCCTCTTCGGCCTCTGGTTCTCCGTCCGCGTGGGCGGCGCCGACATGCCGATTACCATTTCACTGCTCAATTCGCTTTCCGGTGTGGCAGGCTCGATTGCCGGTATGGCCATCAGCGACGTGTTCCTGGTGGCGGTCGGCGGCATTGTCGGTGCCTCCGGCCTCCTGCTGACCCAGATCATGTGTCGGGCCATGAACCGCAAATTGATGAGCATCCTCGTGGGCGGAAAGGGTAAACCCGCTCCGAAACAACCGCAAATCCCTGTCAAAGAAAACGAAGAATTAGTCAAACGAGTTATGGATCTTGAAAAGAAAATCAAGGAACTGGAGGCGATGGTCGCCGACCTGGAGGCCCGCGTCAAAACCCTGGACGGCCAGATAGCCGGTGCAGCCGCAGCACAGCCCGCTGCCGATGCAAAACCGACCGCTGCCAGCGTCCTCTCCGCTGCCAAAGATGTCATCATCGTTCCCGGTTACGGAATGGCACTGGCTCAGGCGCAGCACCAGGTACGTCAGCTGGCGGACAAGCTCGAGAGCCGTGGCGCCCGCGTCCGCTACGCCATCCATCCGGTGGCTGGCCGTATGCCCGGCCACATGAACGTGCTGCTGGCCGAGGCCGACGTCGATTATGAGAAACTCTATGAGATGGAGGCCATCAACGATGACTTCAAGAAGGTGGATGCCGTCGTGGTCATCGGTGCCAACGACGTGCTGAACCCCGCTGCCCGCAATGCGGAAGGCACCCCGATCTACGGCATGCCGGTCCTCAATGTGGACGAGGCGCCCGAGGTTATCGTCTGCAACTACGACCTCAAGCCGGGTTATGCCGGTGTCGAAAACCCGCTCTACACCCGTGAAAAGGGCGTTTATCTGGAGCTGGGCGACGCCAAGGAAACCCTGATGCGCCTGATTGCAGGAATTGCCTAAAGCTTAGAATTTCATACAGATGGACACCGCCTGGGTGCCGGCCACTTTGAGGTCGAACCAGACGGTGTCTTCTTTGCGGTGACGCCAGAGCTGGACCCGCTCGCCGGCGCGGACCTCGTGACTGTAGTTGACGGATACCTCCCGGACGGGTCGCCGGAGCAATTCCTGATAGTCCAGGTGGTCCATCGCCCAGACCACGTAACGGACGTTGTTGGTGTGGCCCAGGAAATCGGTGTCGGAGTAACTGACGGTGTGTTCTCCGACCAGTTCCGGTTCGCAGTCGCGGGGCATGATTACCCGCTCGGCCAGTTCTTCGATGGCGTGGTCCGGACAGACCCGTTCGCGGTCAACCGGGACGGCCAGGTCGCGGTAGCGGACCAGGGCGCGGGTATCCACGTCGAGAATGACCCAGGAACTGGTGGCGAGCACCCGGGGGCGGCCGGAGGCGTCGCACAGGGAGAAGTCACGCAGCGTGAAGGGGCCCGCTTCACCTTTGTACCAGGTGGTCGACGTCACGACATCGCGCCACTTGGGAGCTTCGAGAATCTTGTAGGTCATTCGGGAAAGCACCCAGGCCTGCCGGGCGCCGATCAGGTCGTTGTAGCCGAATCCCATGGCGTTGGCCGCCAGGTAGGCGGTTTCCTGCGCGATTTCCATAAAAGCGGCGGGGCGCATCCGCTGGGCAGCATCCACTTCGCTGCAATCCAGGGACTTGACCACCCTATATCGATTTTTGCAGAGGAGTTCTCCGTTCATACATCAAGCTTGCTAACGGAGGCAAAGATACACTTTTTTTAGATACGGACGGCGGTCGACTCGCCCTCCAAAGTGACGGTCAGGGTGCCTGCGTGCAGGTTTTTGCTGATAATGGCTTCGGAAACTAGGTCTTCCACATAGCGCTGGATGGCGCGTTTGAGCGGGCGGGCGCCGAACTTTGGATCGTAACCGACTTCCGCGATAAACTTCTTGGCGGCCGGCTCGATCTCCAGCGCGTAGCCGGCGGCGGCCATCCGCCGTTTGAGCCCTTCAAGCTCGATGTCGATAATCTTCAGCATGTCCTTGCGGCTCAGCGGGCCGAAATAGATCTGTTCGTCGAGCCGGTTGAGGAATTCCGGGGAGAAGAGGTTCCCCAGGGCCTTGTCGATCAGGCGCCGCTGGGCGGCCTTGGGGTCGTCCGCCGCCGTCTGGAAGCCGATGCCCGTCCCGAAATCCTTGACCTCCCGGCTGCCCACGTTGGAGGTGAGAATCAGCACGGTGTTGCGGAAATCGGTGCGGCGGCCGCGGCTGTCGGTGAGCCGACCCTCGTCCAGCACCTGCAGCAGCAGGTTGAAGAGGTCCGGATGGGCCTTCTCCACCTCGTCGAGCAGGACCACCGAATAGGGTTTGCGACGCACGCGTTCGGTGAGCTGGCCGCCCTCCTGATAGCCCACATAGCCCGGAGGCGCGCCAATCAGGCGCGAGACGGAGAACTTCTCCATATATTCGCTCATATCGATCCGGATCAGGTCCTCTTCCGAACCGAAGAGACACTCTGCGATCTTCTTGGCCAATTGTGTTTTACCGACGCCGGTCGGGCCCAGGAAGAGGAAGGTTCCCACCGGCTTGTCGGGATTCTTGAGCCCGGCGCGGTTGCGGCGGATGGCCTTCACCACCTTGCTGACCGCCTCGTCCTGTCCGACGATTACCTTGCGCAGGGCGGCCTCCATCTCGAGCAGCCGGTGTCCCTCGTCTTCCGCGATTTTGTATACCGGGATGCGGGTCATCACGGAGATCGCGCGGGCAATGTCGTTTTCCGTCACGGTGACGGGCGCCTCGTCGGCAGATTCGGCTTTCCGGTCGGCCGCAGCGGACTGCCGCTCCGCCTCGCGCAGTCCGGCCGCGGCAGAGAAATCGCCCCGCAGGGCGGCCTCCCGCTTGGCCTGGCGGAGGGTCTGGAGCCGGTCGGCCTGCGAATCATCGCGCACCGGTGCGGCGCTCAGGCGGGCGGCCGCACCCGCTTCGTCCATCGCGTCGATGGCCTTGTCGGGCAGGCATCGCTCCGTCACATAGCGGCTGGAGAGGGTGATGCAGGCCTTGAGGGCCTCCGGGGTATAGGTGACGTGGTGGTAGGCTTCGTAGCGGGGGCGGATGCCCTCCAGGATGGCAAGCGTATGGTCAAAGTCGGTGGGCTCCACCAGAATCGTCTGGAAGCGGCGCTCCAGTGCGCTGTCCTGTTCGATGATGCGGCTATAC
>JAFYEZ010000015.1 GCA_017544005.1 Bacteroidales bacterium | reverse complement strand
GTCCCCATAGTTCAATGTCGCAGTATTGCAGCGGACAGATATGCCCGTCAAGCAGAGTCAGTTGTCCGCTCATTTTTTCGGCCACACGACTTTGAACGTACTGCCTGCGTTCTCTTGAGGTCATATTCCGGCCGCTCTCCCGGAACCTTTCGGCGGCGTGGCGGTTGAAGTAGTAGCTGTTGGCGCCCCAGGGATACGAAAACGGGGTTTCGTCCGGGTTGACCAGGAAGCCGTTGCGGTTGTTGTAGGCGATGACGTTGCGCAGGTCGTCCAAGGTGGTCAGCCTGCGGAGGCTGCACTCGAATGACTGAAAGTCAATCGATCTGCCTTGCCGCCTGAGGTATCTCGCGAGAAAGTCACGGAACAGGAGGAAGAATGCCCTCGCCGCCTCTTCTGTGCCGGACAGGGTGATGTGTAAGTGATTGGACATCAGCTCGAAAGTGACGATTTTCACATCCGGGCTGCAGATTGCGGCAATCGCGAAGATGTTCATTCCGGCGTGGAACGTTTCCTCGTCGCTGAAGATGACCTCGTGGTTTTCCGGTGTCCAGAGGTGCCAGAAGGGTGCGTAATTAGAGAAGATGGCTTCCGAAGTGTTCATAGCAGTGCAGGTTATTCCGGTTTGCAGAATACCACTGCAAAGCTACCGCGGATTATCGGTTTCAAAAACAATGAAACGGATAATTCTCTCCGCCGCCCGCCCTACCGGTGGAACAGCTTGCGGGGGAGGGAGCTGATGAGGACGATGCCGAGGACGATGGCGGCGGTGACGGCGAGGGCGGTCATTCCGCTGTGCATCGCGAGGGGCAAGCGGTTGGAAACCAGGAAGAAAGTGGTCCAGAAGATGCCGCCGCCGGGAATCATCGGGAAGATGCCGGTGATGAGATAGACCGTCTCGGGCATGCGGAACCAGACGGCGAAAAGCCGGGCGAGCAGCACCACCACCATGGTCGCGAAGAAGGTGGAGGCGGCGATTCCGAGCACGGTGTAGCGGACGAGCAGGAGGTAGGTCATCCAGCCGACGGTGGCCACTACCGCGGTGCGCAGGTACTCCCGGCCGGGGACCCCGAAGAGGACCGAGAAGCCGAGGGTGCCGACGAACGCGGCAAGCGCCTGGAACAGCAGCCCGCCGGTGAGCGCATCGGGCTCCACGCCGTCTACCACCAGCATCGATCCGGCAGCGAGCCTGTAGATCATGAAGGTGATGACGACGCCCGCGGCTATGCAGAAGAACACCATCAGGGCATCCAGCAGGCGGGTGGCCCCGGCGATGTAGTCTTCGTCGGCGAGGTCGCGGATGCCGTTGGTGAAGGCGACGCCGGGGATTAGCGGGATCAGCGAGCCCACGATCATGTTGCCCAGGCTGCTCCCGAAGCCCACTTTATGGAACAGCAGGCAGAGCAGCGATGCCACCACCCCGCCGGCGATGTTGCCGAGGATCTTGGAAAGATAGGGGACGCTCACGAACACCACGAAGGTCCATAGCAGCGCGCCGACCACGAAAGCCGCCGCCGCATCCAGCAGGCCGCCGCCGAAGATCATGCAGAATCCCGCGCTGCCCACCGCCGAGCCTATGATCTGCTCCAGCTTGGGCTTGGCCGGATTGCTGCGCACCTCGAGCAGCTTCTGCCTGGCCTCGGCAAGGGTGTAGCGGTCGCAGGCGATGTCGCGCGAGATCTGGTTGACCTCCACCACCCGCTCCAGTTGAGCCCCCTTGAACGGGATGAACTCCACCTTCGCGTAACCGGACTCTCCGGTGGTGAAGATGCCGTTGCTCAGCACGAAGAAATTCTCGGATTCCTCGCCGTAGTGGGAGGCGATGCGCTCCATCGTCTCCTCCACGCGGGCGATCTCCGCCCCGTTCTCGAGCAGTATGTGTCCGGCCAGCGAGGCTACCTCAAGTGCGTTCTCTTCCATAATCGACCCAAAGTTAGGCAGAATTCCATTATTTTCCCTAATTTTACCAAAGACTGAAAAAAATATGAAGAAGACTGTTTTGCTGCTTGCTGCGGCAATGTTCGCTGCCGGGACCATGGCCTTTGCACAGAACGTACAGGCCCTGGTCGATGACGTTCCTGCGGGCGCCAATCCCGAATTCATACGCCTGATCAAGGAAGACCTCACCCGGGCCAGCGTCAATATGAATTCCTACGAATTCCCCGACTATGACTACAGCCCGGCCCCGAGAGGGTACAAGCCTGTATATATCTCCGTCTATGCGCGCCACGGCTCCCGTTCCAACTGGGGAGACAAGGATTATAAGAAGGTGATTGAAAAGCTCCAGGCCGCCAAGGACGAGGGCATCCTCACCGCGAGCGGCGACAGCCTGCTCTCCGAGACCCGCTTCGTGCTGGAGCACTACGACGGGATGGACGGACGGCTCGCCCCGCGCGGGGTACGCGAGCATAAACGCCTGGCGGAGAGGATGTATGCGCGGAATCCGCAGATATTCCGCAAGGGCAGCAAGAGGGTGCGCGTGGAGGTCAGCACGGTGCAGCGCTGCATCATCAGCATGGCCAGTTTCACCAACTCCCTCACCGCCTTGCAGCCTGACCTGCAGTACAGCTTCGACACCGGCGAGAAATTCATGGAGTACATCAACAACGATGCGGGCAAGGAGCATCGGGCCAACGTCAAGAAGCGCCTGGACAGCCTGATGGCCGCCACGCCGGTGGATACCGT
>JAFYEZ010000001.1 GCA_017544005.1 Bacteroidales bacterium | reverse complement strand
TGGCTGAGCGCCGGCGGCAATCATGTGCTGGAAGAGAACATGGTCATCAGCATCGAGCCCGCGCTTTACTTTGATGATATCGGCGGCTTCCGCCATTCCGACACGGTGCTGGTCACCAAAAACGGCTTCGAGCGCCTGACCAAATACCCGGACGATCTGGATAGCCTCATCGTCAGGGATAAGCGGACCATCAACAAGATTAAAGGATTTGCGGTGCGCAAGGCAGTAAACCTCGACCGCTTCTGATTTGGAAACGGGTCAGCCCTGCGCTCTCGCGTCACGGCGCTGGTACTTGGTGACCGCGTCACTGATCTGCTTACCGTCCAGGTACACGCGGATGACGGGCTCGGGAGAGTCCGCCTGCAGCGAGGAAACTGCGCTGACAATTGCATCGGCAAGGCCGTCCAGGGATGGGCGGCTTTCGCTTTGCAGGGCGGAGGGCGGAATGAGGGAACCGGTCGCCGCCGCCGGAAGCGGGTAGAGCGCCCAGGCGTGCGCGGGGCCTAATGCCTCCAGCTGCGCGCGGAGTTCGGCCGCCACCAGGCGGATCCACTCCGTGTGCCTTTCCAGTGGGACGATGGCCTCCCTCCCCTGTTCCCCCGCGCCGATGAGCGTGGCGCCGTTCACGATGCCGCCTCTCGCGTACCACTGCACCGACAAATGCGGCACGGCGCTGATGCCCAGGAAGCGTGCCAGCGCGGAGTTGGCGTTCAGCATCTCCCACTGCACCTGCAGGTGCGGCAGGCTCAGGCGGAAGCCCCGGAAGCTGAGGTTCGACCACCAGGTTTTGAGGCCGTCGATGCTCTCGTGGAAGAACCTCGACACGCTCTGGAAGCGGAGGTCAAAGAAGTCGTGCAGATCGGTGAAGAACTGGTTGAGCTGCCGTTCGGCGTCGCTCCAGTCGAGGCCGATGAGCTTCATGCTCAGGAAGGTGCCGACCGCAAGGCCGATGAGCGCCCCTGCAGGGCCCCCAGCAATCAGGCCGACCCCGGCACCCGCCACCGGGAGGATGGCGTACAGGGCCTTTCGCAGTTCCTCCGGCTGGACCTTGCCGTCAAAGTTGAAGATGGTCGCGTCCGCGAGGATGCTGAAAAGGAGGCCCGCCATGAGACCGAGCGCGAGGCCGGTCGGACCTGCGGCCACCAGGCCGATTGCCCCGAGGCCGAGGGTGTTGACCCCGGCGATGAGCTTCATGAGGATGACCTCCCAGTTGAGATCGTCCCATCTGAAGAAGATATCCTTGATGGCGAGATACAGGGGCAGGGACGCGGAGGTGTCGTGCTCCGAGGGCGTGTAGGGCTTCCCGGAGCCGGTCTTGGCGGCAGGGGTTTCCGTCTTGGGCGTGGTTGTCTTGGAAGAACTCTTCGATGAAGAAGATCGTCCGGAGGAGGCCCGGCCGGCGGAAACAGGCTTGTCCGCATAGGCCACCAGCCGGTTGATCTCGTCGAACTTCAGGAGCTGCTTCTCGGTTTTCACCAGCACCCGGTTCAGCTTCTGGTATTCCTGGGTCAGAGAGCGCAGCGCCGTGGCGGCGGCCTGGGCGTTTGCGGATGTGGTTTCATCGATAGAAAAGTTAATGGTGGGCATGGCTTTTCACCTGTTCGGAAATCTGGTATAATCATGATAAATCGACATTTGTGAGGATGTTTATGAAGGTTATGTTATGCGAGAATGCGGATTGGCTACTGTCAGAAGAAGCGTTTTCAATCTATGCTTCCTGT
>JAFYEZ010000014.1 GCA_017544005.1 Bacteroidales bacterium | reverse complement strand
CTTTTTCATAGAGACAGAATCTGGAAGATTCCCCTGGAACATATCAAAGGTAAGCTTTGCCCCAGGCTGCCAGAACACATGGGTATCTGTTTCGATTTGAGCAAAACTCTGAACCGAAACGAACAATGCAATGAGGATAAACAATTTCTTCATATCACAAAGATACTGTTTTTCAACTGCTATTTTACTATTCCTCCTCTTTCACTACGAAATAACTTCTTCCTTCTTTGGGAAGTAATTGGGTAGTAAAAAGACAAAAAAACCAGGGCTCAAACCCTGGTTTTATGCTTGTAACTTATTGATTATCAAATCAATATTCCTCCTCGTTAAACATATGGTGTAATTGTTCCATTCTGCTTATTATCAGTAAGTTACGCCTGTGTTCTAAAACTCGGATAGTCACAGGGGAAGTCTGAGGCTGGCAGAGATGCCTTGAAATGACAATAATAAAACATAGTTACTTCCCCAAGCCAATCACTTTTTGTATCTTTGTAAAGTTATGCTTAGAAGAATCCTCCTCATACTGTTGACCATTGTGTTTTCTTGTGCTTGTTCTTGTGGAAATAAGAAGCATCAGAATGAAAATAGTGTTGCAGTATCAGTGGAGCAGATTACCGAAGATAACTTCAACCTGATAGGAGAGAATCTTCAAGCCTTCCTGTCCCATAATGCAAAGCCCTTAAAGAAATGGCAATTCAAGGAATGGGGATACAGAATTATCGGCAAACAAGTGACCAAGATTCCAATGCCAGAAGGAATAAAAATCAGCGGGGATGTATTAAAGGAGTTTCTAAGCCTTGACGAAGTCAACGGTTACAATTCAATTTGGCAAAAGACTAGAAGTGAATGGGTGAAAATGCTTTTGAATTCAGAAAGAGAATATGAGTATTGTGGGACTCTTGATGTTTCTGATTCACTGGATTGTTACATATACACAGTAGAGGATAAGAAAGAGTTGGGTTACTGTGATGCCATTGCTCTGTTGGTCAAAAATGGCAAGGCAGTAGGGTCTGTCCAGCTGGCATGTGAAGGTTATGGCCTGGGTGATTCAATAGAATCAAATCGGATTTCCCGGAACACTTTTGTGATGTCTTCCCACGCAGTGGATGTGATTGATGAGAATGGTAATAGTCCAGGTGGATATTACTCCATTCGTATCAATGATGATGGAACAATTACTCGGACTAATGCCAGGGAATCCGACTTCAACAAAACCACCTGGAACAAATAATAAAAGCCGTGGAATCATCCACGGCTTTTACATAACTATCTGATTATCAAATCAATACTCCTCCTCGTCAAATATATGGAGTATTGTCTATAATTGTTTTATTATCAAGCAGTTACAACAATGTTCAAAATCTCGGATAGTTACTGGGAAAGTCTGAGGCAGGCTAATAGTCTCTAATTTACATGATGGCTCCCCTTTTACTATCCCTGAAAAAGTGTGTTATCTAAGCATCCATTTAGTACGGAAGCCCGTGATTCTCGTAGTGCATGGTTTGTTGTCTTTTCTGCCAGGTTCCCACTTAGGGGATTTAAATAACACTTCTCGGTTAACTCGGTCAATAGATTCACATAGACCTCTAGTTATCACTACATTCGAGAGAGTACCATCAGGCATGATATCAAAATCGGCAATCACCCATCCTATAGCATCAGGTTGGTCCTCTGGATAATATATGTTTGCATCAACCCACTTATGGAAAGAAAGCAAGGTCGTATCATTTTGAAAAGATGGTTTTACATCAACATCATCATAGTTCCATATGACCCTATTTAGAGAATCTCTATAGGTTATTGTACTTGGAACTTCCACCGTTGATGATTGCTGTGTATTATTCTGGGCACAGCAATTAATAGACATTAGTAATGCTACTATGGTGATGAGATGTTCCATTTCCAAGTGTTTTTACAAAGATAATCAATCTATTCTAACTATTCCTCCTCTTTCTTTACGAGATAACTTCTTCTTTCTTTGGGAAGTAAATGGGCAGTAAAAAGACAAAAAAACCAGGGCTCAGACCCTGGTTTTATGCTTGTAACTTATTGATTATCAAATCAATATTCTTCCTCGTTAAAAAAGAAGTCGTCTTTGGTGGGGTAGTCGGGCCAGATGTCTTCGATGGCTTCGTAGATTTCACCGTCGTCGTCGAGATCTTCGAGGTTTTCAACAACTTCGAGGGGCGCGCCGGAACGGGTCGCGTAATCGATCAGTTCTTCCTTGGTTGCAGGCCAGGGAGCATCCTCCAGCTTAGATGCGAGCTCAAGTGTCCAGTACATATACGAAAGTGTTAAAAATTATTGTCTTAACTGAAAAATGGGCTGCAAATATATAAAAAATACATATACGCAAAACTTTTATTTCTGCGGCACCCATCTATCCTCTCCGGAGGCCGTTTTTTGTCCGAGAAAGCGGGCCAGCGTGAACAGATAATCTGAGAGTCTGTTCAAATAGCGGATGCCGGTTTGGTCTGCGTCGGTGAGGGGCGCCATCGCCCAGGCCGTCCGCTCGGCGCGGCGACAGATGGTGCGGGCGACGTGGCAGTTTGCGCTGGAGCGCGGGGAACCGGGCAGCACAAAACTCGTCAGGGGCGGCAACATTTCATCCATCCGGTCTATGGCCGACTCCAGAAAAGCAGTGCGGGCATCATCGAGTACCGGCAATTTGGGGATCTCGCGGCCGGAGGCAAAATGGGCGGAAACCAACATGAGGTCGTCCTGAATGGCGCGCAGCTCCGCGTCGAGTTCGGCAAGGCCGGCGTCATGGGCATCGGCGCGCAAAACGCCGAGCCACGAAAACAGTTCATCGGTATCGCCATAGGCGCAGACGCGGGGGCAGCACTTGTCTACGCGCTCGCCTCCTACCAGGGAGGTCTTTCCGGAATCACCGGTTTTCGTGTAAATCTTCATATTGTCAAGCAAGGATTGGATTCAAGTTTCTCGTGTCCGATTCGACACGTCCGTCGCGCAGGCGGATGATGCGATGCGCATGGTGGGCAATATCCTCTTCGTGGGTAACCAGCACCACCGTATTTCCAGCGGCATGAACGGCGCCGAAGAGGCGCATGATATCGATCGACGTGGCAGTATCCAGGTTGCCGGTCGGCTCGTCGGCCAGAATCAGCGAGGGATGCGTGACGAGCGCACGCGCAACGGCTACTCGCTGCCGCTGGCCGCCGGAGAGTTCCCCGGGAAGGTGATTCATCCGGTCGCCCAGTCCGACCTGTTCCAGCACTTTGCACGCACGGAGGCGCCGTTCGGCGCGGGGGACACCGGCGTAAAGCAGCGGAAGGGCTACGTTGTCCACGGCATTGTAGCGGGGCAGCAGGTTGAACGACTGAAAGACAAACCCGATTTTCCGGTTGCGGACCGCAGCCAGTTCGTCGTCGGAGAGTCCGTCCACAGGCGCTCCGTCCAGCCGGTAACGGCCGGAAGTGGGAACATCCAGACAACCGAGAATATTCATCATTGTCGATTTACCCGACCCCGAAGGGCCCATGATGGCGACATACTCGCCGTGTGCTATTGAGAGGTCGATTCCATCGATGGCGGTGACCGTCAGCTTTCCGGTAGAATACACCTTGGAAAGTGCCTCCATCTCAATTACCTTGCCCATCGCAAACGCCCCTCCTCAAGCGCCAAGATAGCAATTTTTGAACGAATAGAAATATAATTCTTAATTTTGCCATTTCAAGAGATACTTAAAAGACTATGTCTGACTTCGATAAAATCGCTTTAGACGAAACCCGGACCCGGGAACTGGCCCGCCACTACAAGGAGATTCTCCGCCTGCTGGGCGAAGATCCCGCACGCGAAGGCCTTCTCAAGACCCCGGAACGCGTGGCCAAGTCGATGCAGTTCCTCACCAAGGGCTACCAGGAAGACGGCCGGGAAATCCTGCGTTCGGCCATGTTCAAGGAGGACTACCGGCATATGGTGCTGGTCAAGGATATCGAGTTGTATTCGATGTGTGAGCACCACATGCTGCCCTTCTACGGCAAGGCGCACGTAGCCTATATTCCAAACGGCTATATTACCGGTCTGAGCAAAATCGCCCGCGTGGTGGAGACCTACGCGCGCCGGCTTCAGGTCCAGGAACGTCTTACCGTACAGATCCGGGACTGCATTCAGGAAACGCTGAACCCGCTGGGCGTGGCCGTCGTGATCGAGGCGGCGCACATGTGCATGCAGATTCGCGGCGTACAGAAGCAGAATTCGATTACCACGACCTCCGCATTCACGGGGGGCTTCCTGACGGACAGCCGTACCCGCAGTGAGTTCCTCACCCTGATCGGAGCCAAATTGCAATAAAACCCGACAGCCATGAAAATTGTCATCGCAGGAGCCGGAGAAGTTGGATGCCACTTGGCCAAGATGCTGAGTGAGGATTACCACGACCTGACCATCATCGACAGCGACGAAGCCCGCCTGGCCACCGTCAGCGAGACCATGGATGTCCTCACCAAACTCGGTGAACCCACTTCGATTGAAGTGCTGCGCAGCGCCGGCGTACAGGACGCCGACCTGTTCGTGGCCGTAAACCCCGCCAAGTATCAGGATGTCAACCTGATCTCCGCCGTTATTGCCAAGGAGATCGGAGCCCGGAAGGTCACGGCCCGAATCAACAACGCAGAGTACCTTCTGCCGGAGAACAAGATTATCTTCAAGGACCTGGGAATCGACCTGCTCTTCTACCCCGAGCGCATCGCTGCCGGTGAAATCGGCGACCTGCTCCGCAAGAGCGAGATGTCCGAATTCATGAGTTTCGGCAACAACCGCCTGCAGCTGGTCTCCTTCCGCCTGTATGACGGATCGGAACTGATTGACAAGCAGATGAGCGACTTCAACTATCCCAAGGAGGACCTCCCCTTCCGCGCCGTTGCCATCACGCGCGGCGATGAGACCATCATCCCGCAGCGCGATACGATTCTCAAGGCCCACGACCTGCTCTTTGCGGTGGCCCGCCGGGAATCGGTCAGCGAACTGATGGCTTACTCCGGCAAGGAGGATATCAAGATCCGCCGCATCGCCATTCTGGGCGGTGGACGGATCGGCGAGATGGTGGCCCGCGACTTTGAACGGAGCGCCGAATTCGTCAAGATTATCGAAATCAACAAGCAGCGCTGCGAATACCTTTCCGAGACGCTCCGCAAAACCATGGTCATCAACGGCGACGGCCGCAACTCCGACTTCCTCTACGAAGAGGATATCCGTAGCTGCGATGCCTTTATCGCGGTTACTTCCAGTTCCGAGACCAACGTGCTGGCTTGCGTGGCCGCCAAGAAGATGGGCGTGGCCAAGACTATCGCCGAGGTGGAGAATCTCGAATATATCTCGCTGGCCGAGGAGATGGGCATCGATTCCGTGATCAACAAGAAACTGATCACCGCAGGACGCATCTTCCGCTTCACCCTCTCCGACAAGGTCCGCACCATCAAGTGCCTCAACGGTTCCGACGCCGATGTGATCGAATACATCGTCAATCCGGACAGCCCGATCACTAAAGCCCCGATCAAGGACCTTCATTTCCCGGACAACGCCATCATCGGCGGCATCATCCGCGGACAAGAAACGATTATCGCCGTGGGAGATACGGTTATCAAGCCGTACGATCACGTAGCGGTATTCGCACTGCCTGACGCGCTCAAGGCGGTGGAAAAGTTCTTCGCCTGAGCAAAGGCCTTGATCCGCCGGCGAAATACCGCCAGCGTCACGCCGTAACTCATCTTCAGGTAAATACCCATCCGCCGTTCGCTGCCGAAACCGCTGCGGAAGGCAATCTCTTCCAGTTCCAAGTTCCCCTGCGGGTCCGCCTGCATCAGGTGAACGGCCCACTGCAGGCGGTATCCGTTGACATAGGTCGCGTAGTTGAGTTTGTGCGCGGAGAGGGCACGGCTGACATAGGTCCGGTTGACCCCCGCGGCGCGGGCAAGGGTATTGAGCGTCAGACCTCTTTGAAGATAAAGCCGCTGCTCCAGCATGGCCGCTTCTATCCGGCGGAAGACGACCTCCGCCCCCAGGCCGGTGCCGGAACGGTCCGGTATCGAATGACCTAAACGCTGCAGCAGGCGACGCAGGAACCGGATGCACCATCGCCTAAGCCCTCTTTTCCACCTTTCGCGCATTGTGCATTTCCTTCATCGCGCTTTTGCGATAGTTCTTGCACCACTCGGCCGGCGTGAATCCCGTGTTTCTGCCGAAGGCCGTCGTAAAGGTGGTCAGCGAATTGAATCCGACCAACTGTCCGAGCTGGACAATGGAGAGCCGCGGATTGCCGCTGAAGAGGCGCATCGCTTCGCGAATCCGGTAATGGTGGACCAACTGGCAGAAGTTCTTACCCGTTTTGACCCGAATGACCTTGGAGAGGTGGGTTTTGTTGGTCAGCAGGCGGTCCGCCACCTCGGAAATCCGGATATCCGGCCTCAGGTACAGCTTTTCGCTTTCAAAAAGGTAGTAGAGACGCTCCTTGAGTTCCTCATCTTCATCGGAATCGGGCTCGTCGCGCAGGACCTGCGGTCCCTTCGGAACTGTTCCGTAGCCGGAGAGCAGTTGCGGAGCGGACGATGGGGAGGCCTTTTGCGTTCTCTTTCGGAACAACAGCACGCTCAGGACGATGATTGTCAGGGTCATCGCCGACAGCAGAATAACGATAAAAAAGGGATGATTCATAGTCGTGGATCATTTTTGGGACGAATCTACCGATTGGGCAGGGAACCCGAAAATAATCGATATAATAGGGTTCTCATCGCCTGTTAATCTGCGAATTATCAATAAATAGCGGCCTTTCAGATGCAAATTGTTAAAAAACTGAGGGCGGGAGAGCGATTTATTGCGTAGTTTTGCAGAAAACGTACTGTAAAACCGAAATTCATGAAACGATTTCTGACACTGGCGGCAATCGCCCTGGCACTGATCTCCTGTGGAAAGCAGCAAAAAATCCAAGAATATCCGATGTTCTGGACCTGGATGGAAAACCGGGCCGGACTGGATCTTGATTCGCTCTTTGTCCATCTCGACGAGGCGGGCATCGACGGTCTGATGCTCTATCTGCCCGACGATGAAGGCTACCGCAAGGCGGCCCAGCTGGCCAAGGAGCATGGCATCACCCTGTACGCGTGGATCTGGACCCTCAACCCGCGGGGCGACCGGCAGCGGCTGCTCGAAGAGCATCCGGAGTGGTTCGATGTCAACCGGGACGGCTATTCGCTCAAGGATTACAAGGCCTACGTCAACTCCTATAAATTCCTCTCCGCCGCACTGCCCGAGGTGCGCGAATATGTCAAGGAAAATGTCAAGCGCGTCTGCCAGATGGACGGAATTGCCGGCATCTGCCTGGACTACTGCCGCATCGTGGACTGTGTCCTTCCCATTTCATTGAGCTACAACTACAACATCACACAGGACACCGAAGTGTATTCCCAGTGGGATTTCGGCTACCACCCGGCAGCGCTGGCCCAGTTCAAGGCCGAGTATGGCTATGATCCCCGCAGCCTGACCGACCCCTCCCGCGACGAGAAATGGTGCCGTTTCCGCGAACGGCTGATTACCGAAGTGGCCAACCTGGCGGCCGAAACCGCCCACAGCTACGGCAAGGCTGTCGCCGCTTCCCCCTTCTCCACGGTCAAGCTGGCTTCCTTCATGGTGGCACAGAATTTCGCCGACTGGGACCTCGACCTGGTTTTCCCGATGGTCTATTCCGATTTCTACAGCATGGAGCCGGGCTTCGTGCTGGATGCCGTGCGGCAGAACAACCGCGACCGCAACCCCAAGACCGACCTCTACTGCGGCCTGGGCGCCGAGTTGGGACAGGGTGAAACGGACGGCGACCTGGAGAGTCTTCTGGAGAATATGGACATGGCCTTTGCCGGCGGCGCCCAGGGCATCAGCCTCTACACCGTGGCCGGCCTCAACACGCCCGAAAAACGCCAGGCCTTCAAGGCATACGCAGACAGCCTGCGGGCCATCCGTAAGGCCGCCGGCGGCCGGATGCCGGCGGTGGAGGCGGGTGAAATATCCCTGGATCCCTTTACCCATCCGCGCCTGATTCAGGTTGTGGAGCGCAACATGCAGCGCATGGCTGCGGGAGAGCCGATCCATGTCAAGAGCGTCAACGGCATGGTGCCGGACGACCCCGCCAAGGTCTACCCTGCCCTTGAACTGGGCGACTGGGTGCTGACGGAGCAGACCGACCGCCTGCTCGTGTATCGGGTCAAGGACCACGCGAGCGGCATCACCTTCAAGGTGTTGTTCCCGATTTACGGCGGGCTGATTTCCGGCTGGGACGTCCGACGCCTTTAGCGCGGTCAACGAATCTTGATGCGGTCGAACCCTTCGCCGTAAACGCCCGCCACCGATCCGATGGAGGTGAAGGCGTTCGGGTCTTCCTGCTTGATGATGGACAGCAGTTGGTTGATCTGGGATTTTTTAGCCACAACCATCACCACCTGAATGTCATCCTTAGAGTACCATCCTTTGGCGGAGATGACCGACACGCCCCGTTCGCTCTCCTGCATCACGCGGTTGGCGATCTTCTCATAATTCTTGGAGAAGATGAAGAGCTGCACGCTCTGGCGGCTCAGCTGAAGCATGTGGTCGATGGTGAAGGTTTCCACGCCGGCAATCACGTAACCGAAGATCACCGTGGCGAAACGGGCTCCCCAACCGGATTCTTCCGGAATAATGAGCGAGCTGGCAATGATGACGATGTCCAGGAAGAGCAACACACGGCCCGTTGAGATGTTGTACTTGTTGCTGACCATCAGCCCCACGATGTCGGTACCGCCGCTGCTGCCACCTACTGCCATCATCATCGACATGCCGAATCCGCAGATGACGCCGCCGAAAATGGCGCTGAGCAGCTTTCCGTTGTCGATGGATACCGCCTGGATAAACTCCTGGGGGATCCATTCCGGAATAATCCTGAAACAGAGAGAGATGAGAGCCACCGCATAAATCGTCTTCGCACCGAACCCCTTGCCCAGATATTTGATGCCCAGCAAGAGCAGGATTGCATTCAGAATGGCGTACGAATAACTGATGTTGAATCCGGTGGCATACTGGATGATGGCACTGATACCGGCCACGCCGCCCGTCACCAGGGAGTGGGGCAGGATAAAGACCGACCAACCCACCGAGTAGATGAGGATGGCCACCGTAATGACCAGGTAGTCCTTCAACAGGCTATATACTTTCTTGCTCATGTCAGCAAACGATATTGATGATTCTTCCGGGAACGACGATCACCTTGCGGATAGCGCCGCCGGCGAGATAGCGGGCCGTATTCTCGTCCGCGCGGACGATGGCCTCCACCTCGGCAGGCGAGAGGGACTTCGAAACGGTCAGCTTGAAACGGGTCTTGCCGTTGAAGGAGACGGGATATTCGACATTGTCTTCCCGGGTGTAGGCTTCGATGTATTCGGGGAAACGGGCGTACGCGATGCTCTCCGTGTGCCCCATCAGGCTCCAGAGTTCTTCGGCAATATGCGGGGCAAAGGGCGAGAGAACAATGGCCAGGGGCTCGAGGATTGCGCGCTTGTTACACTTGAGATCCGCCAGGGTGCCCACCGCAATCATGAAGGCGCTCACGGTCGTATTGAAGGAGAAGTTCTCGATATCCGCCTGGGCCTTGCCGATCAGTTTGTGCAGGGCCTTGAGTTCTGCCGGGGTGGGTGCCTCGTCGCTGACGCAGAAGGTGTCGCGGTCGAAGTGAAGCCCCCAGAGCTTGCGAAGGAAGCGGTGTACGCCGTCGATGCCCTTGGTATCCCACGGCTTGGACTGCTCGAGCGGACCGAGGAACATCTCGTACATGCGGAGGGTGTCTGCACCGTAGCGGTCGCACACCTCGTCGGGATTGACCACGTTGAACATCGACTTGCTCATCTTCTCTACGGCCCAGCCGCAGATGTACTCGCCGTCCTCGAGGATAAACTCGGCCGTCTTGTATTCGGGCATCCAGTTGCGGAAAGCCTCGATGTCAAGCCGGTCGTTGTGGACGAGGTTGACGAGCACGTGGATTTCCGTCGTGTCATACTGGTCTTTGAGACCGCAGGAAACGAAGGTATTGGTGTTCTTGATGCGATAGACAAAGTTCGAGCGTCCCTGGATCATGCCCTGGTTGATCAATTTCTTGAAGGGCTCCATCTCGCAGACATAGCCGCAGTCGTAGAGGAACTTGTTCCAGAAGCGGGCGTAGATCAGGTGGCCGGTAGCGTGCTCCGTACCACCGATATAGAGGTCCACATTGCGCCAGTATGCATCCGCCTCACGGCTGACGAGAGCCTGGTCGTTGTGGGGGTCCATGTAACGCAGATAGTAGGCACTGCTGCCCGCGAAGCCCGGCATCGTAATCAACTCAAGCGGCCAGCCGTCCACCGTCCAGCCTTTGGCGCGTCCCAGCGGCGGTTCGCCGGTTTCCGTAGGCTTGAACTCGTCGATCTCCGGCAGTTCGAGCGGCAGCGCGTCCACCGGCAGCGGGGTAGGAATCCCCTCCTTGAAGTAGATCGGGAAAGGCTCGCCCCAGTAACGCTGGCGGGAGAAGATGGCGTCGCGCAGACGGAAGTTGATCTTCCGGTGGCCCAGACCGTGCGATTCCACGTAGTCGATGGCGGCCGGAATGGCCTCCTTGACGGTCTTTCCGTTCAGGAAGCCCGAGTTGCACATGATGCCGTCCTTGGCGTCAAAACTCTCCTGCGAGACGTCACATCCCTCAATCAGCGGAACAATCGGAAGGTTGAAGGTTTTGGCGAAGGTATAGTCACGGCTGTCGTGGGCCGGCACAGCCATGATGGCGCCGGTACCGTACCCGCTCAGCACATATTCTGAAATCCAGACAGGCACCTCTTTGCCGGTCAGCGGATTGACCGCATACGAGCCGGAAAAGACGCCGGTAGCCTTGCGAGTCTCGGCAATCCGTTCGCGCTCGGTCTTCTTCTTGACCAGGGCGAGGTAATCCTCCACCGCCGCGCGTTGTTCGGGGGTGGTCAGTTTCTCCACCCACTCGCTCTCGGGCGCCAGCACCATGAAGGTGACGCCGAAAATGGTATCGGCGCGGGTGGTGAAGATGGTCATGTCGTAGGTCTCGCTGCCGTTACTGACCTTGAAGACGATTTCGGCGCCCTGGCTGCGTCCGATCCAGTTGCGCTGCATCTCTTTGAGCGAATCGGTCCATTCGAGCTCCTCGAGGTCGTCCAGCAGGCGCTGGGCATAGGCCGAGACGCGCAGCTGCCACTGTTTCATCTTTTTCTGTTCCACCGGGAAGCCGCCGCGGACCGAGAGTCCCTCCTTGACCTCGTCGTTGGCCAGCACGGTGCCGAGTTTCGGGCACCAGTTGACCGAGGTTTCGCCCTGGTAGGCGATACGGTACTGCATCAGCAGGTCGGACTGCTCTTTCTCGGAGAGTCCCTCCCAACGGCCCTCGGCCTTGAACTTTTCAATCAGGGTTTCAATCGGTTCCGCCTTGTCGGTCTCGGGGTTGTACCAATGGCCGAACATCTCCAGGAAAGCCCACTGCGTCCATTTGTAGTAGGCCGGATCGCAGGTGCGCACCTCGCGCGACCAGTCGTACGAGAAGCCGATCCGGTCCATCTGCTGGCGGTAGCGACGGATGTTCTGCTCCGTGGTAATCGCCGGGTGCTGGCCGGTCTGGATGGCATACTGCTCGGCGGGCAGACCGAACGCGTCGTAGCCCATCGGGTGCAGCACATTGAATCCCTTCAGGCGCTTGTAGCGGCTGTAGATATCGCTGGCGATATAGCCCAGCGGATGGCCTACATGCAGTCCGGCCCCGGAGGGGTACGGAAACATATCGAGCACGTAATACTTGGGTTTGGAGGGATCGGTCTCCACGCGAAAGGTCTGGCGGTCGGCCCAGTAGGCCTGCCATTTCTTTTCGATTTCCTTGAAGTTGTATTCCATCGGTAGAACTAATTGAATAGACGACAAATTGCAAATGTAGCACTTTTTTGGTTACCTTTGCGGCCCTAAAAAACACTTACTTCCATGCAGGGAATCTGGACCGTCTTGCTGCTCGTGTTTTCGAACGTTTTCATGACGTTCGCCTGGTACGGCCAGCTCAAGCTTACGCAGATGAATATCGGCCGCGACTGGCCGCTGATCGTGATTATCCTGGCCTCCTGGGGCCTGGCTTTCTTTGAGTATTGCTTTATGATTCCGGCCAACCGGATGGGCTCCGCCATCAACGGCGGCCCCTTCTCCCTGATGCAGCTCAAAATCATTCAGGAGGTTATCTCCCTGACGGTCTTCACCCTCATCGTGACCTTCGTCTTCAAGGGCGAGGCCATTCATTGGAACCACATCGCCGCCTTCGCCTGTCTGATTGCGGCGGTCTTCTTCTGTTTTCTGAAATAAACGGAACTACCTGCTCGCCAGGCGGAATTCCACCGGGAGGACGAGGCGGGTGCGGACGGCCTTGCCCTGAATCTTGCCGGGAATCCATTTCGGGGAGGCAGAAATCACGCGGACGGCCTCGGCGTCGAGCTGTTCATCCACGCCGCTGACGACCTCCACATGGCCGACGGAGCCATCCTTTTCGATAATGAATCCCACCGTCACGCGTCCCTGTACGCCATCGGAGAGGGCATCTTCCGGATAGCGGAGGTACTTGTACACCCAGGTCTTGAGGAAGTGTCGCTCATCCGCATGGAAGAACTGCGGGCGGGAATCGCAGTCGGCCGGAGAATAGACCGGTTCCGCCGAGGGGGCAACGGGCGCATCCTTCTCCAGCAGGGCGGCCGGCGCGCCGGCGAGGGTCAGCAGAAAATGGAACAGGTAGTTGGTCTGCCGCTCCATATTCTTGTAAAGCAGCAGCGAAGGGGTGTCCGCTGCGGTGCGGTATTCCCGCGTCATGCCGGTGGTGAAGAGGAAAACCGGAATACCCCGCTCATAGAAGGGCAGATGGTCGGAAGTCTGTACCATCCCCTCGAGCGGAACGGGCCGCACGGCGGGCTGCCGCTCCAGCGTCCGCTCGCGCAGGGATTCCTGCTTGTCGGCGGGCAGCGAACAAAAGAGCGAGAAGGGGTTGCGGTCGTTGCCGCGCCCCAGCATATCCAGGTTGACCATCGCCTTGACAGCGGACATCTCCCCGAAGCTGCGGTTGGCAAAATACCACGCTCCGGCCGTGCCGCATTCTCCAGCCCCGAAGGCGGCGAAAACCACACTGCGGGCAAACATCCAGTCGTTTGCAGCCACCAGCCGGGCCAGTTCTATGAGGGTGGCCACTCCCGAGGCATTGTCGTCCGCCCCCGGATAAAGCCGCTTCTGCGGACGGCCGTTGACCGTTACCGTCACGGTGCCCAGGGCGTCGAGGTGCGCGCCCACGACGATGTATTCATCCCGCAGGCGGCGGTCATAGCCCTCAACGATGCCGACGATATTGCACGAATGGAGCCCGCCCGTGGAATCGGCCATGGAAAAATCCTGCCCTGCCTCGTCGCAAAGCATCTGGAGGCCGGCCTCACGCAGGGCCCGGTACACGTAATCGGCTGCCAGCGCTTCCCCCGGACTGCCTGCGGCGCGGCCCTGAAGTTCCTCGGCGCAGAGATAGTTCACGTGGCGCCGCAACGCGGGCTCCACGTTAAAATTTTGTGCAGCGACCAGGGCCGCTGCACAAAACAGAATCAGAAGGGAAAGTGCTGTTTTCCGAATCATTTACTTCTTGTAGAAAGGCATCTTCACGACCTTGGCCTTCAGCAGACGGCCGCGGACGTCGATGTAGATTTCTGAATCCACTTTGTTGAAGGGAACATCTACATAACCCATGCCAATCGCCTTCTTGACGGTCGGGCCCATGGTGCCGGAGGTTACGTGGCCGATCTGTTTGCCTTCCGCGTCGCAGATGGGCATTTCATGACGGGCGATCCCCTTGTCAACCAGTTCGAAGCCGACCAGTTTGCGCTTCACGCCTTCCGCCTTCTGGGCTGCGAGGAATTCGCTGTCCACGAAGGGGCCTTTCACGTCGTTGAACTTGGTGATCCAGCCCAGGCCGGCCTCGATCGGGGAGGTCGTATCGTCGATATCGTTGCCATAGAGGCAGAAACCCATCTCCAGGCGGAGGGTGTCACGGGCGCCGAGGCCAATCGGCTTGATGCCGTAGGGCGCACCTGCCTCGAAGACGGCCTTCCAAAGCTTGTCGCCGGCTGCGTTGGGCGCATAGACCTCGCATCCGCCGCTGCCGGTGTAACCGGTGGTGGAAAGGATCACGTCCGGAATGCCGGCCACCTCAAGTTGCTTGAAGGTGTAGTATTCCATATCGAGGATATTCTCCTTGCAGAGCTTCTGCATCACTTCCATGGCCTTCGGGCCCTGGACGGCGAGCTGGCAGGTTTCGTCGGAGAGGTTGCGGAGATCCTTGCCGACCTCAAGGCCGAACTTCGGCGCGTAGGCGCAGAGGTGGTTCCAGTCCTTCTCGATGTTGGCTGCATTGACGGCGAGGAGATACTTCTCCGTGTTGAAGCAGTAAACGATGAAGTCGTCGACGATACCGCCCTTGCCGTTGGGGAAGCAGGTGTACTGCGCCTTGCCCGGGAAGAGGGCTGCCACATCGTTGGTCGAGACATACTGGAGGAAAGCCAGCGCCTTGGGGCCGGTCACCCAGATTTCTCCCATGTGCGACACGTCGAAGACGCCGACGCCCTCGCGGACGGTTGCGTGCTCTTCGTTGATGCCGGTGTACTGGATCGGCATGTTATACCCTGCAAAGGGAGCCATCTTGGCGCCGAGGGCGATGTGTTTCTCTGTAAAAACGGTATTTTTCATGGATTGGTTGTTTGATGTGATTTCTATTTGTGGCGTGCCCAGGCGGTGTCGTAGATCCAGGAATCGGAAGGTACACTGCCGCTGGCAATCATCTCGCGGAGCTTGGTGCGGGCGTCGGCGTAATTGTCGGTCGTGAGGACCGCCACGCCGGTAAAACCGCTCTTGAACGGAATGACGAGAACCGTCTCTCCGCGCTTTTCCATCCGGCGCTTCATGGCGCGGACATTATAGTCTTTGACATAGGATCCCACCATCACGCTGTAGCGCAGAAGACCGGTGGCCGGTGCAAAGGAACTGCTTTGGGCCGGTTTGGGCGCGGGCTTTTCCGGAGCGGCCGCCTGCGGGGCGGCAACGGCCGCCGTATCGGCAGCAGCCTCTTCCGCGCGGGCGAGGGAATCCCGCTCGGCCTTCCGCTGGGCTTCGGCCTCAACCTTCAGCCGTTCCAGATCCCGGGAGGTAGGTTTACCCATCATCGAGCGAATCCGGTCACAGCCGGAAAGGAGCATTGCGGCTGCCAGAATCAGGGTGCAGATGCGAATCAGTTTCATACAATGAAGATTTCGGACAAAGGTAGCATAAAAAGTAGAAAAAGCGTATCTTTACCGAAAAATAGAACGTGTATGGCCATCAACTTCAAAGTCTTTCGGGAGAAGCTCGCAGACCGGCTGAATATCAGTAACTATATTGATATGCAGGCGGCTTCGGAGAACATCCGGAGCAGCATTTATTTCCGGGGGCCGAACGTCTGGATTCTCGGAACCGCCATCATCATCGCGTCGGTGGGATTAAACGTCAATTCGATTCCGGTTATCATCGGCGCCATGCTCATCTCCCCGCTGATGGGGCCGATCATCGGATTCGGCCTCGGCCTGGGCACCAACGACACGGGCCTGATCCGCGAAGCGCTGAAGAACCTCCTGGTGATGGTCCTGATCAGTATCGGCGCCTCCGGTCTCTACTTCCTGATCTCCCCGCTGGCCATGGAGAACCCCACCGAGCTGCTGGCCCGTACCAACCCGACCCTGTATGACGTGCTGATTGCCCTCTTCGGCGGTCTGGCCGGAATCATCGAGACCTCCCGCAAGGAGAAAGGCACGGTTATCTCCGGCGTAGCCATCGCCACCGCCCTGATGCCGCCCCTCTGCACCGTGGGCTACGGTCTGGCCACCTTCAACATGCACTATCTCTTCGGTGCGCTTTACCTCTTCTTCATCAACAGCGTCTTCATTGCGCTGGCCACCTTCCTCGCCGTCAAGTGGCTGGGATTTCCCGTCGTGCAGTTTGCCGATGCCGCCAAGGCCCGCAAGACCCGCCGCCGCATTATCATCGGCCTGATCATCATCATTATCCCGAGTGTCTTCTCCGCCATCCAGGTGATCGGGGAGAATAACTTCAACCAGAGCGCCAAAGCCTTCCTGCGGGAGAACAAGACCCTCGACCGGACCTACATTTACGATTCGCACATTGATTTTGTCAGGCACAAGGGCGTCCTTACCATCCAAATGGCAGGAGCCGCGCTATCGGCCAACGACCGCGAACTGCTCTACCGCTCCGCCGAGAGCCATGGAATCGACCGCGACCGGCTCATCATCAAAGAGACGGGGCTCGCCCGCACCGATCTCTCCGAGAACGAATTGATCCAGAGCATCTTTGACCGGAACGACCAGGAAACGCAGCGGCGCGACCAGGAAATCACCAAGCTTCAGGAACAGCTCAAGGCCGAACAGGCCAAGGAGTTGCCCGTCACCCAGATTGCGCGCGAGCTGCAGTCGCAGTATCCGGACATCACGGCCCTCAGCATGGGTCGTGGCAGCCGGTTCGACCTCTCCTCGCAGGAGAGCAGCGACCTGGTCATCGTGGTCATCAGCAGTACGACTCCGCTGGATGCAGCCACCACCGAGCGCATCCGCAACTGGCTGGGCACCCGTGTAGGAACTGAAAACATTCGCATTTTTAATGAATAAAAAGATTGTTCTTCAAGAAGTTGACCCTGTCGATATCTATGGGGTCCATAACAAGCTCTTTGACCTTTTCGCCAGCCACTTTCCCAAGGTAAAAGCCGTGGCACGCGGCTCCGAAATCACCCTCGTGGGCGCGCAGGCCGACCTGGACGATTTCGAGGTCCGCTTTGATACCCTGTGCCGCCTCAAGGCCACGAAACCGGCCCTGACCGAATACGACGTGGAGTCGCTCTTCGAAGGCGACAGCGCCCCGCGCAACCCCGAGGTGGGCCGGGTGGACCTGAGCGAAGGAAACGAACACATCATCGTTTACAGCAACGAAGGTCGCGCCATCCGGGCCCGGACCAAAAACCAGAAGAAACTGGTCCGCGAGTACTACAGGAACGACCTGCTCTTTGCCGTGGGCCCCGCCGGTACCGGCAAGACCTACACGGCGATCGCCCTCGCCGTCCGCGCCCTCAAGAACCGGGAGGTCAAGCGCCTGATCCTGACCCGTCCGGCCGTGGAAGCCGGAGAACGGCTCGGTTTCCTGCCGGGTGACCTGAAGGACAAACTGGATCCCTATCTCCAGCCGCTCTACGATGCCCTCCAGGATATGATTCCGGGCAAAAAACTGCAGAGTTTCATGGAAGACGGTGTGATCCAGATTGCCCCGCTGGCCTACATGCGCGGCCGCACGCTCGACCACGCCTTCGTGATTCTTGACGAGGCGCAGAACACCTCGCTGAACCAGCTGAAGATGTTTCTCACCCGAATGGGGGCCGACTCCAAGTTCATCGTCACAGGCGACATGACCCAGATCGACCTCCCCCACCGGGAGGATTCCGGCCTGGAGCGGAGCATCGAGCTCGTGGGCGGCATCAAGGGGATCAGCGTCGTGGAATTCGGCAAGGAAGACATCGTCCGCCACCCGCTGGTGACGAAGATCGTGGATGATTTCGAGAAGGCTTGACGGCTAGAGTGCCCGGACGCAGCGGAGGGAGGCGGCGAAGTCGGTTTTGCTCGTAGAAGCAAACGGGAAGGTGCCGAGGTCCGCATAAATGTAGCGGTAGTAGGCGCGGTCTGCGTCTTTTTCCGTAGCACACCAGAAAAAGGCATAACTGCCGAATCCAGTGAAGTTGGCGTGGTCCATCGTGGCGCCGCCGGCGGGAACGGCATTCCATCCGGTGGTGTTGGTGTGGTCGTTGTAGGGCGAATAGGGCCACATCCGCTCGCCGATGAAATAGGCCGGAGCCGAGAGTTTGTCACCCAGCGTCGCCCAGGTATCGTTGAAGGTCGAAGCCGTGCCGAGAACGGCCGTTGCCAGGTCCTCGAAGTCCTCCTTGGTAGGAACCTTCCAGCCCGGAGGGCAGGCGCCCTGCGGACCGCCGGCGAGGCCGCTGCCGGAGGCATTGCCGGTAGCTTCTTTCCAGGTATAGAAGCGGCCGAAGAGAGGGGCCGTCACCGGCGAGTCGCGATAGACATCTCCCGCACCGTCCCAGCAAAGATTCCGGGCGAACCATTCGAGGCCGCCGAGTTTGACGGTCGGATAGATCTCGCCGTCACGCGGATCCGTAAACGAGGTGGTGGAAGGCTTGAGCCCCGTCAGGGCGGCGCCACCCACCGTGTCAATCGTATGGAAAGAAACCGACTTGGACTGCTGGTAGAATCCCTCCGCCTGCGCGACGGCCGTGATACCGAAGACCCCGATGCTGTCCGGCACCCGGAACGAGACGGTGCGCGAGACGACTGTATCTGCAAAGATACTGGAAGCCACCCACTTGTAGGTAACCTCCGCAGGATAGGTAATGCCAGAGAGCGAGACCGTGACCAGCGAATTCTTCTGCAGATAAGCCGGGAACGGGAACTGGATCGATCCTTCCAGCGAAGGCTTTACGTCGCTTTCTTCGTCATCCTTGCAGCCGCTTACGAGGGCTGTAGCCAGGAGCAGGACGGTCAGGAGCGTATATCGGAACGGTCTTTTCATCGGACGGGGTTCAAACAGTCTGCAAATATGCATAATTTTTGGGCGTTTGCCAAGTATTATGCTACTTTTGTGCCACGATGAAGCGATTTCTCCTCTTTCTCCTGCTATTGACCGCCTTCCTGCCGACCGGGTGCGACGCCCCGCGTACGCGCTACTTCCGGATGGAGGGATTTGCGCAGGGCGGCTCCTGGCACATCATCTGTTCGCTGCCCCGCGGCGTGCGTCCTGACGCCGTTCAGGCTGAGATCGATTCCGTGCTGCTGGAAATAGACCGCTCCCTCTCGGGCTACAACCGGGGCTCGCTGCTGAGCCGGCTGAATGCGGGCGAGGACCTTCCGCTGGACGACCATTTCCTGGTCAACTTCCGCCTTTCCGAGGAACTCTGGCGCGAGAGCGGCGGGGCGTTCGACCCTTCGGCCGCCCCCCTCTTTGACCTCTGGGGATTCGAATTCACCGACGGAAGCGCCATCCCCTCCCGCGCGCAGATCGATTCCGTCCGTGCGTTCATCGGAATGGACAAATTCCGGATCGATTCCCTCCCTGACGGGAGCCTCCATCTGCTCAAGGCGGACCCGCGCTGCCGCCTCAACTTCAACGCCATCGCCCAGGGATACTCCTGCGACCGGATCGGGCAGTTGCTTGAAGCAGCCGGCAGCGGCAACTACCTGGTGGAAGTGGGACGCGAGATCCTTTGCAAGGGGCTGAGCGCCCGGGGCGACAAGTGGACGATCGGCGTAGAGACGCCCGATCGGAACGCGCATGACAGCGAAGCGGTGCTGCCGCTGCAGGATACGCTGCGCGTCACGGACTGTGCTGTGGTCACCTCCGGCGATTACCGGAAGTTCTACGAAAAAGAGGGCAAGCGCTATGCGCACACGATTGATCCGCGGACCGGAGAGCCGGTCACCCACGGCCTGCTGAGCGCCACGGTCATCGTTCCGGCCGAGTCGGATACCGGCCGCGTGGCATGGCCCTGTGCCCGTGCGGATGCACGCGCCACCTGGTCCATGGTTATCGGCCGCTGTTCTCCATCAGGAACGTCTTCATGAAGGCGTTGATGTCGCCGTCGAGCACCGCCTGCGTGTCGGTGGTCTCGTAACCCGTGCGCAGGTCTTTCACCATTTTGTAGGGATGCAGCACGTAGGAGCGGATCTGCGAGCCCCACTCGATGCGTTTCTTCTGTCCTTCGAGTTCCGCCTGCTTCTCCTGGCGCTTCTTGAGTTCGAGGTCGTAGAGGTGCGACTTCAGGATGCGCAACGCGTTCTGGCGGTTGTCCAGCTGGGAACGGGTCTCGGTGTTTTCCACCACGATGCCCGTGGGGATGTGGCGCACGCGGACACCGGTCTCCACTTTGTTGACGTTCTGGCCGCCTGCACCGCTGGAACGGTAGGTATCCCACTCCAGGTCGGAGGGGTTGATTTCGATTTCAATCGTATCATCCACCAACGGATAGACAAAGACCGAGGAGAAGGTGGTCTGCCGCTTACCCTGCGCATTGAAGGGCGAGATGCGCACCAGCCGGTGTACGCCGTTCTCGGCCTTGAGGTAGCCGAAGGCATACTCCCCTTCAAATTCCAGCGTACAGGATTTGATGCCCGCCTCATCGCCGTCCAGCACATCCGAGACGTGGACCTTGTAGCCGTTGCGCTCGCCCCAGCGGGTGTACATGCGCATGAGCATCGCCGACCAGTCGTTGGCCTCCGTGCCACCGGCGCCGGAGTTGATCTTGAGAATGGCGCCCAGATTGTCGCCCTCTTCGCTGAGCATGTTGCGGATTTCCAGATCGGAGATGGCACCCTCCAGCTTCGCGGCCGCCGCATCGATATCGTCCGAGGCATCCTCCCCGAAATCCATCAGCGTCTCCAGATCCTCATAGAGGGCATCCAGGCGGTCGCACCCCTCCACCCAATAACGCACGGCGGCCGTCTCCTTCAGGTAGGCCTCCGCCGCCTTGGCGTCGTTCCAGAAATCGGGCGCTGCAGCGCGCTCCGTCCGCTTTTTCAGTTCTTCCCGTTTCGCAGGGAGGTCAAAGACACCTCCCCAACGTCTCGATCCGCTGTTTATAGTCTTTAAGTTGTTCTGATACGATCATAGATCCGTTTGATTTGTGCGTAGTCATACCCCCGGCCCAGGCCGAAGCGAAGCAGCTTTCCGAAGCGGACCGCCTCGTCGGTTTCCCCGCGCAACGATTTCAGTTTGGCGCGCAGGAGCGTGTCCAGTCGCTTTTCGGCCGCCGGGGCGTCGATCTCCCCAAGCGCCGCCGCGATGGTCTCCGCCGGAATGCCCTTCGCCTGCAAAGCTACTCTAATTTTGAGACTTCCCCAACCCTGCAGCGAACTTTTGTCCCGCGCAAAGGCGGTGGCGTAGCGCAATTCGTCGATATAGCGCTCCCTGCAGAGGGTTTCCACGATTCCGGGGGCATCCTCCGCCTCCAGCCGCGCCAGTTTGGCGAGAATCTCCTTGCGGCAATACTCGCGGCGGCTGCAGAGCGCCATCATCCGGTCCAGGGCTTTTGCGCGTTCCATCGGTGCATCAGAAGGAATAGCCGAGCGCCACATAGAACTGCGGCGCACCGGTATAGTTGGACCAGCGCAGCGAGGCCTCGACGGGGCCGAGCGCCGTGGCGCGCAGATAACCGAGCTGCAAGCCCCAGGTCACGCCGCCGGCGAAAGACGCCCCGATGGTGGATCCGGAGACGGCCGCCAGAGCCGAGAGGGTGGCATAGTTGGGCCCTGAGAAGTTGTAGCGCGTCTCGAGGGAGGCTGTGGTCAGGAGTTTATCGAAAGGATGGGCGAAACTGAAGCCCGCAAAGGGAATCTGCTGGTCCATATAACGTCCGCGGAGCGATCCGCCCATCAGGTTCATGTAGGCCAGCGGCACCTGCTTGCCCAGCGTAGAGCGGTGCCAGATTTCCGGCAGGAAGGTCAGGCGGGGCCACGGGGTCAGGGCTGCCGCCAGATGCAGGTCGCCCACGGCAAATCCGTTCGCTGCCTTGCTGCCCAGATACTGGTGCCATCCGGCATCGGCCAGCCAGCCGCGCGTGGGGAAATACTCGTCGTCGCGGTTGTCGAAACTGGCCTTTCCGTAGAGCCCGGCAAAGAGGGTGCGGTGCAGGTCCGTGTCATAGGAGGCGAATACCGTCAGTGATTTGGGATCGAAGGAGTGATAGCCGAAAACCGAGAATTCCAGACCGCCCTCCATGTAGATTTGCCGGAAGTTCTGCGAAGCGGCGTTCACCCGGAAGCGGTGGCCGGAGAAGGTCAGGTTGTAATCCGAATTGGGATTGAGAAGATTCAGTCCGGAGTAGCGGAAATCGTATTCCGCGTTGATTTCGATATGGGAAGGCAGCGCGTATGTGTAGCGCAGCGTGGCCCGCGGATTGACGGAGAGGCGGCCGGTCAGGGAGAGCGAAGAACCGGCCAGCGTATTGCGGTTGATCGAGACGTTCATCTGGATGGCGGAGACCTCCTCGGCATCCACGCGGAATCCGATGCCGAAGACCGAGTTGAGCTCCGGCGTGAAGAAGATATCCATATCGTAGGGCTGATCATGTCCCCTGAGGGTATAGGTCACCGACTTGAAGAAGCCCGTCTCGTAGAAGCGGTTGATGGCGCGGGTGATCTCCGAACCGTGGATCCGGGCACCGGATTGGATGGGACTCCTGCGGAAGAGGAACTTCTCCGCCTCAGGGGTCAGGCCGTGGATCCGTACCTCGCCCAGGCTCACGCTGTCGCGGTCCAGGTGGAGCGCCTTGTCATACTTGCGGCCGCGGAAATCCGGGCCCACCAGGTTCTCCTCCCGGTCCTCCGCACAGCGATCCAGATACGCGCGCAACTTCTTGATGTCATCAATTTTGAGCATCGCTGCGTCATAGCCGTTGTTGATCAGCGTGCGGATGCTCTCGTGGTCGAAGCTCAGGGTGCCGAATCCTTCGGTATTGGGGTGGATGAAGATGTCGGTATCGTTGATGGCGGCGCTGTCCTTCTGATGCGTGTACATATTGTACAAACTGCCGATCATCTGGCCGATGCTGTTGACCTCGCTGTCCTCCATTCCCACATCGGAGCCGAACTTGACGCCGATGACGATATCCGCGCCCATTTCGCGCGCGATGTCCACGGGATAGTTGTTGCGCGCGCCGCCGTCCACCAGCACGCGGCCGTTGGTCCTAACCGGCGAGAAATAACCCGGGATAGCCATCGAAGAGCGGAGGGCATCCACGAAGTGGCCGCTGTGCCAGACGACCTCCTCATGCTTGACCAGGTCCACCGCCACACAGGCAAACGGGATCGGCATCCGGTTGAAATCCAGCGAGTCCAGGTAACCAACTGCGAGCGAAGTGAAGAGATTGTAGATGTTCTGCCCGTCCACCAGCGCCATCGGAATGCGGCTCAGCAGCGAAGGGGCGGCGGGCTGCACCGGCGGCGGCATCGGGCCGATCAGCGAATCGGGCTGGGCATCCTTTGCCTGGCGGCGGATATTGTAGGGGTCCAGCGAAAAGGGCACCTTGAGGACATAGAGACTGTTGTAGCGCTTGTCCGAGAAACTCGAATTCCGACGGGGCGAACGGTCGCTCATGACCACATCCCAATCCTGGATGGAGATCAGCGAGTCGATCTCGTTCGCGGTGTAGCCGATAGCATAGAGGCCACCGATGATGGAGCCCATACTGGTTCCGACCACCATGTCCACTGGGATATTATTCTCTTCCAGCACTTTAAGCACACCGATATGGGCGGAGCCCAGGGCACCGCCGCCAGCCAGCACAAGGCCGACCTTCGGACGCCGCGGCTGCTCCTGCGCGCGGACGGAAATGCCGCAGCAGAAGAGCGCGAGCGCCACCAGGGAGAGGGTGAAAAACCGTTTCATTTCTTGAGTCCTTTTCCGGCCAGCAGGCCGCAGGCTGCCATGACATCCTCGCCGCGGGAAGCCCTGAGGGTGGTGGTGATCCCTCCGGCGTTCAACCGGGCCTTGAAGGCCTCCATCGCCTCCGGGCGCGCTCCCTTCAGCGGGTAGTCCGGAATGGCGTGGAACCGGATCAGGTTGATGCGGCATTCCAGCCCTTTGAGCAGGCGGATGAGGGCGTCGGCGTGGTGCGGGGTGTCGTTGTGGCCGCCAAAAACGATATATTCAAAACTCACGCGGCGCTGGCCGGTGAAGTCATATTTCCGGATCAGGGCGATGACCTCCGCCAGCGGCCAGCCCTTCTGGACAGGCATCAGCGCGGCGCGCTCGTCGGGGAAAGGATCGTGCAGGCTGACAGCCAGGTGACAGCGGCTCTCCTCGAGGTATTCCCGCAGGTGCGTCAAATCACCCACCGTGGAGAGGGTGATGCGCTTGGGGCTCCAGGCAAAGCCCCAGGGGGCCGTCAGAATCTCCAGCACCCGCCGGACCACCGGCCAGTTGTCCAGCGGTTCGCCCATTCCCATGAAGACGGCGTTGGTCAGCTCCGGGGCCTCGTCAATCGAGAGGAACTGCGAGAGGATCTCCGCCGCATCCAGGTTGCCATGCCAGCCGCCGCGGCCCGTCATGCAGAAGGTGCAGCCCATCTTGCAGCCCACCTGCGAGGAGACGCAGACCGTGGCGCGGTTGCGGGTGCCGTCGTCCTCGTCGTCCGGAATCATCACCGTTTCGATATACTTGCCCGAAATGGCGGTGGGAAAGAGATACTTGCGGGTGCCGTCCTTCGAGGTTACGCTGCCCTCATAGGCGACACGGCCCACCTCATAGCGTTCCGCCAGCGTGGCGCGGGCCGTCTTGGAGAGATTGGTCATCTCATCGAAGCACGTCGCCCCCTTCTGGTAGAGCCACTGCGCAATCTGCCCGCCCGCAAAAGCAGGCAGTCCGCACGCCGCCGCCACGGCGCGGAGTTCATCGAGGGTTTTACCAAGCAATTTCTCCTTCATGGCAATCTTTTCTGCAAAATTAATACTTATATTTGCAAGACCAACCAATGCGATTTAAACAATTAAAACTACACAGATCATGGCAAATGAAGACAAGCTGAAAGCACTGCAGGCAACGATTGCCAAAATTGAGAAAGATTTCGGGAAGGGAACCATCATGAAGATGGGAGACCAGCCGACCTGGGAAGTATCTACGATCGCATCCGGTTCCATCGGGCTCGATCACGCCCTGGGTATCGGCGGTTATCCGCGCGGAAGGGTGATCGAAATCTACGGCCCGGAGTCCAGCGGTAAGACCACCCTGGCCATCCACGCCATCGCGGAAGCCCAGAAACAGGGCGGTATCGCCGCCATCATCGATGCGGAACACGCATTCGACCGCACCTACGCCGTCAACCTCGGCGTCAACATCGACACCCTGCTCATTTCGCAGCCGGACAACGGCGAGCAGGCCCTTGAAATTGCAGACAACCTCATCCGCAGCGGCGCCGTGGACATCGTGGTGATCGACTCCGTGGCCGCTCTCACCCCCAAGGCCGAGATCGAAGGCGAGATGGGCGACAACAAAGTGGGCCTTCAGGCCCGCCTGATGAGCCAGGCCCTCCGCAAGCTCACGGCCAACATCGCCAAGACCAACACCTGCTGCATCTTCATCAACCAGCTGCGTGAGAAGATCGGCATCCTCTTCGGCAACCCGGAGACCACCACCGGCGGCAACGCCCTCAAGTTCTACGCATCCGTGCGTATCGACGTGCGCCGCGTGACCCAGCTCAAAGACGGCGAGGAAGCCCTCGGCAACCGCACCCGCGTCAAGATCGTCAAGAACAAGATGGCGCCGCCTTTCCGCAAGGCGGAATTCGACATCGTCTTCGGCGAGGGAATCTCCCGGATCGGCGAGATCATCGACCTCGGCGTGGAATACGAAATCATCACCAAGAGCGGCTCGTGGTTCAGCTACGGCGACTCCCGCCTGGCGCAGGGCCGTGACGCGGTGAAGGCGCTCCTCAAGGACAACCCGCAGCTGGCAGAGGAGATCGAGGCGAAGATCCGCGAAAAACTCAAGACTGTCAAAGACTGATCCTGAATGGCTAAGATTATCCTGACCGGCGACCGCCCCACCGGACGCCTGCACATCGGACATTACGTCGGCTCCCTGCGCCGCAGGGTGGAACTCCAGAACAGCGGGGAATACGACGAAATCTATATCATGATTGCCGACGCACAGGCGTTGACCGACAATGCGGACAACCCGGAAAAGGTACGGCAGAACATCATCGAGGTCGCGCTCGACTATCTCTCAGCCGGGCTCGACCCCGATCGCTGCCACATCTTCATCCAGTCGCAGATCAGCGAGCTGACCGAGCTCACCTTCTTCTATAATAACCTCGTGACGGTGCAGCGCCTCCAGCGCAACCCCACCGTCAAGCAGGAGATCAAGCTGCGCGGTTTCTCGGAAACCGACGATGGAAGCGACAACAAGGCCGGCACCCCGGTGGGATTCTTCTGCTACCCCATCAGCCAGGCCGCCGACATCACCGCCTTCAAGGCTACGACGGTTCCCGTCGGGGAAGACCAGGCGCCGATGATCGAGCAGACCCGCGAGATCGTCCACAAGTTCAACGCCACCTACGGCGAGGCGCTCGTGATGCCCGACATCCTGCTGCCCGACAACGCTGCCTGCCTGCGCCTGCCCGGCACCGACGGCAAGGCCAAGATGAGCAAGTCGCTGGGCAACTGCATCTACCTTTCCGATCCGGAAGAGGTGGTCTGGGAGAAGGTCCGCGGGATGTTTACCGACCCGGGGCACCTGCAGGTCTCCGATCCGGGCAAGGTGGAGGGCAACACCGTCTTTACCTACCTGGACGCTTTCTGCAGGGACGAGCATTTCGAGAAATTCGCCGACTGCTTCGTAGGAAAGAAGGCAAGCTTCACCTTCCACAACCTGGACGAAGCCAAGGCGCAGTACCGCGCCGGCGGCCTGGGCGACATGATGCTCAAGAAGTTTCTCTTCGAGGTGCTGAACGACACCCTCGCCCCCATCCGGGAGCGGCGCCACGCCCTGGAGAAGGACATCCCCTACGTCTATGAGGTGCTCCGCAAAGGCACCGAGGCGGCCCGCGCCAAAGCCGCCGACACCCTCGCCGGTGTCAAGCGCGCGATGCGCATCAACTACTTCGACCCCGGCGTCCTGGACGACCTCATCCGCGAACAGCAGGAGAAGTACCGGTAACTCCGCCTCAGCATCGGAGTAGTCACCGGCGGTGAGACCATCTTCACCAACATCTTCAAACTGCTGGTGGACGCCGCAGCGAAATAGCCTTGGCGGTTAAACCGCTGACACTCAGCGTAAAGCGCAAAGCACTGGTATCCATTTGAGGTACCAGTGCTTTGTATTATTAGTTGGCAATCAGTGATTTAGCCACCAAGGCTAAACCGGGCGCCAAGGGAGAAAGTGCGCGCGGGGGCGCTGACACTGCCGGGTATGGCGGAATCGAAGATACCTTGCCTCGGATACACGCCCTCGCGGGCGGAAATCATCAGGAAGTTGTTGGCTGCGAAATAAATGGTGACACCGGAAACGCCTTTGACGGAAGGAAGGGCCAAATCGTAGGAAAGGCATGCGCGGGTAAACTCGAACGCATCCGTAGAGACGAGCCATCGGGAAGAAACCGATTCATAAAGATCGCCGGTTGCGTTGACGGCCGGGACATCTGTATGATCGCCCGGATTCTTCCAGCGGCGTTCAAGGTCAGTATGAAGGCGACCGAAGGAACGATTGTATTTAGCCGACATCAAATCGCGGTATTGAATGTCAAGTCGCGTTCCACCG
>JAFYEZ010000013.1 GCA_017544005.1 Bacteroidales bacterium | reverse complement strand
GCGCAAGCCGTACAACCCTTGCACTTGTCAGGATCGATGACATATTTCTTCAGGGCTTTGCACTGGCCGGCACGGCACTTCTTCTCCGTGACGTGCTCCACGTACTCATCCCAGAAGTTGTTGATGGTGGAGAGAACCGGGTTCGGCGAGGTCTGGCCAAGGCCGCAGAGTGCGGAGTCCTTGATCACGTTGGAGAGGTTCTTGAGTTCCTCAAGGTCTTCCATCGTGCCCTTGCCTTCGGTGATCTTGGTCAGGATCTCGAGCAGGCGGCGGTTACCGATACGGCACGGGGTGCACTTACCGCAGGATTCGTCCACGGTGAAGCCCAGGTAGAACTTTGCGATGGCAACCATGCAGTCGTCCTCGTCCATGACGATCATACCGCCGGAGCCCATCATGGAGCCGGCAGCCACGAGGTTGTCGTAGTCGATCGGGGTGTCGAGGAACTTCTCGGTCAGGCAGCCGCCGGAAGGACCGCCGGTCTGGACAGCTTTGAACTTCTTGCCGCCCTTGATACCACCACCGATTTCGTAGATGATTTCGCGGAGGGTGATACCCATCGGGACCTCGATGAGGCCGACGTTGTTGATCTTACCTGCGAGTGCGAACACTTTGGTACCCTTGGATTTCTCCGTACCGATCTGGGAGAACCAGTCAGCGCCCTTGTTGATGATGACCGGGATGTTGGCGTAGGTCTCGACGTTGTTCACGTTGGTCGGTTTCTCGAGGTAACCGGACTGTGCGGGGAACGGCGGTTTGAAGGTCGGCTCGCCGCGCTTGCCTTCCATCGAGTGGATGAGGGCGGTCTCCTCACCGCAGACGAATGCGCCTGCACCGTAGCGGAGTTCGATAGTGAAATCGAAACCGGTACCGAGGATGTCCTTGCCCAGCAGACCGTATTCTTCTGCCTGCTTGATAGCCACCTGGAGACGGTGGATTGCGAGCGGGTACTCTGCGCGGATGTAAATCAAACCGTGGTTTGCACCGATGCAGTAACCGCAGATTGCCATGGCTTCGAGAATCGAGTGCGGGTCACCTTCCAGGAGGGAACGGTCCATGAATGCGCCCGGGTCGCCTTCGTCCGCGTTGCAGACCACATACTTCTGCTCGCCGACACGGCTCTTGGAGGCGATTTCCCACTTCAGGCCGGTAGGGAAACCTGCGCCACCACGGCCGCGAAGACCGGACTTCTTGATCTCTTCGATCACCTGGGCAGGGGTCATCTCGGTAAGGCACTTGCCGAGGGCAGCATAGCCGTCGCGTGCGATGCTCTCGTCGATGTTTTCAGGATCGATGAAACCGCAGTTGCGGAGGGCGATACGAACCTGCTTCTTGTAGAACTCCATGTGCTTGGAATCGCTCACGCTCTGGTTGGTGTCGGGAGCGACATAGAGGAGGCGCTGGACCTTACGGCCTTTGATGATGTGCTCCTCGATGATTTCCTTGGCATCTTCGGGTTTGACTCGGGTGTAGAACGTGTTGTCCGGGATGATCTTGACGATAGGACCTCTCTCGCAGAAACCGAAGCAACCGGTGACGACCACCTTAGCGAAATCGGTCAGATCATGCGAAACGAGTTCCTTGTTGAGTTCGGCAATGACCTCCGCGCTGGATGAAGCGGAACAACCCGTACCGCCGCATACCAAAATGTGCATTTTAATAGCCATAAATCCGTGGTTTAGATAGATCTGTAGTTAGCAGGCAGAATACCTTCGATGAGCTCGCCCTTGACGATGTACTTGTCGATGAGCTCGTCTGCACGTGCAATGTTGACGTTGCCGAAGACGATCGGGTCTTTGCCCGGGATGGTGACCTCGACGGTCGGTTCTGCGTGGCAATAGCCCATGTCGCCGACCTGCATCACGAGGGCCTTGATCTGACGTTTGTCGAGTTCGGTGATCAGGTGGTTCATCGTCTCCTTTGCTCCGGAAGCGATACCGCTGGTAGCCATACCGACTTTGATTTGGATGATAGCCTCGGAAGAGTTGCTGTTTTCACGCATGGACATCTTCCCCTGCATACCCTCTTTCATCTTGCGCAGATCCGCGAGATTCTTGATTTTATTCATTAGGTTTCCTCCAGTGAATTTGTTAATAAAAATATTGGTTGCTATATAATAATCCAAATAGCCGCCAAATTTACTTCTAATTTGACAAACGGCCAAAGAAAATGGCCAAAAGCTGTGAGAATTTTCTATTTTTGTAGCGCTAATTCAATCCTGTCCCGTTTTATCGCATCATCATGGCTACTGAAACCCATACCCCCAAGAAAACCAAAAAGAAACTGGCCATCCACTGGAAGATCCTGATCGGCATCGGACTGGGTGCCGCAGCCGGTATTCTCCTAAGCCGTTTTATCCCCTATGAAACCTGGTCTCCCTGGATCAAGTGGGCCGGGGACATGTTCCTCCGCGCCCTGCGGATGATTGTGATTCCGCTGGTGTTTACCTCCATTGCCATGGGTGTGGCCGGCATGGGTTCCTCGGCTGCGCTGGGCCGTATCGCGGGCAAGACCATCGGCTACTATGTAGTGACCACCCTGGTGGCCGCCACCATCGGTCTGACGCTGGTCAATCTCGTAAAACCGGGCGTCGGCGCGGAGCTCAACCTGACGGAGAACGTCTCGACGGTCGGAGCCGTGGCGGGCAGTGCTGAAAACGTTTCGTTTATTGACCAGATTGTGCATATCGTCCCGGCCAACGTCTTCGAATCCGGCGCCAAGGGCGACCTGCTTCCCATCATCTTCTTCGCCATCATCTTCGGCCTCTTCATGAACAAGGTCGAGAAGAAGCACAGCGACACGCTCGGCGGCGTGCTGACCGCTATCTATGAGGTGATTATGAAGATCACCTTCGCCATCATCCAGCTGGCTCCCTACGGCGTGTTCGCCATCGTGGCGACCATCGTCGGCAAGCAGGCGGGCGACCCGGCCGCCCTCTGGGGCATGGTCAAGAGCCTGGGCGTCTTCGTACTCGTGGTCTGGGGCGGCCTGCTGATCCAGGGCGGACTTATCCTCCCGCTGCTGGTGCGCGTGCTCGGCAAGCAGAATCCCTGGAAACACATGTCCAAGATGTCCACCGCCCTGCTGACCGCCTTCTCCACCTGCTCGTCGGGAGCGGCGCTTCCCATCAATATCCGGGACTCCCAGGAGAAGTGCGGCGTCTCGCAGCGCATCGCCAGCTTCGTGCTCCCACTGGGCAGCACCATCAATATGAACGGCACGGCGCTCTATGAGTGCGTCGCCGCCATCTTTATCGCCCAGGCATACGGCATTGAACTGACGCTGGTCCAGCAGATTATGATTGTCTTCACCGCACTGCTCGCTGCCATCGGCACGGCCGGCATTCCGATGGCCGGCATGGTGATGCTGGCGATTGTCCTGGGCGCAGTCGGCCTGCCGCTGGAAGGCGTCGGCATCGTCCTCGCCGTGGAGCAGTTCTGCGACATGCCCCGCACGATGATCAACACCTACGGCGACTCCTGCGGCGCCGTCATCATTGCCCACAGCGAAGGCGAACAACTGACGGTCAACGACTGATTATTCTAAAACGGGGCGGATGGAGAGGCCCTGACAACGACCGTGGGGGCGGCGGCCCACGACGGAGTTGCTATTGAATTCCATCGACCAGCCGTAAAAAGGTCCGGTCGGGTGGAGAGTTGCGGACCAGTAATACCCGGAGGAGAGGTCTCTGGATGCAATATCGTCCCGGTAACCCGCCGCAGGCAAGAAAATGGAGTTGCTGGTCCTGTTGGATGTCACTCGGTACCCGGAAGCGCCGTTTTGGCTGACCCACTGCCAGGTACAGTTCTCCGTGTCCATCAGTTCCGCCCACTCTTCCCAGGTCGGGATCCTCCAACCGCCGCCCAGAAGAACGCTCGCCGCGTCGTCTTCCGGCAGCAGGACCTGCAGGTTGTCCACAGTCCCGTAAGAGGCAACCGTACAGTATTTGGTGAGCAAGTTGTAATCTCCTTTGCAGAAAGGATATTCCGCCCAAGAGAAGGAGGCCCGGGCAAGGGTATCTCCCCAGGCAAACCACCCCCCGGCACCTTCAGGACTGGAGGAGGCAAGGTTCTGGGAAGCCCATTTGACGCTCAGTCCCATATCCACGGCCTCCGGGATGGGAGCGGGAATCGTCGTAAAAGTGCAAACCTCGCTGACGACCGTTTTGTCATATATTTGAACGACGGCAACAAAATAATACTTCGTTTCTCGATTCAGATCCTTCAGATTCGCGCTGTACAGCCCGTCCGACGAGGGTGTCGCCGTGAGTATGCTTCCCTGTTCCAGCAGGGCCGCCGCGTCACTGACGAAGGGGCTGTTGTAAAAGTTTACTGTCCGGGAAACGTTTCCGATGTCATTCACCGAAAGCCTGAAAGATAGCTTTGCCGCTCCGCATTCAATTTCACTCGCTTCCACGTTCGACAGTGTCATCTGAATCTCCTGCGTGGAGAAGAAGCGGAAATCTCCCATAACCAGTTCTCCATCCACTTCAACCGCCAACAGATACCAATAATCCGTTCCTGAAGATAAATGATTGTACCTCAGCGAATAAGCGCCGGAGTCGTACAACATAACCGGAAGCGACTCTTCGGAAGTCACATTTGCGGGAGGCCAGTTTCCCTCGCTGCTTTTTACGCCATAGAACAACCGCGCATCTCGGCTGACGCGGACTCCCGGATCGATGACCTCTACCCTGCCGGAAAAGGTCGCCCCCGAAACCGTAATGTCCGTTACGTCATCATAGATGATCCTTACCGGAGACTCCGGGTGCTCCCCGGTGGTAAAAGACTGTACATTAGAGCTGTAGATAACATCATTATAAACCCGGGCACAGGCGATGTAATAGTACGTGGTCGTCTCTTTCAGTTTATGCAGGGTGGAAGAGAAGGAGGAGTCGGAAAGGGATGAGGATACACTGTTACCGGAAGCGACCAGTTCATCGACCGAAGCGGCCGTGTCGCTGTAGCGGAACCAGACCTGTTTGTTCAGGGGATCGACGCTGTTTACCGTCAGTGTGCCGTTCAGCGTGGCGCTCGTGAAAATATTGTCCGACACGGGATCCGCCGTAAGTGTAAAGGTATAATCCGCCGTCGTGAAAGATCGAACCTCACTCTCGAACCTGGTTCCGTCGGCAAGCGCAACCACCACGTAGTAGTAGGTCGTATGCGGCTGCAGGCCGGTCAGCGTTTGAGAGAACGTGCCGTCTGCCGCGGTCGACATATCACGTCTGCTTCCGGAATCAACCAACTCCGAAAGGGTCTGCAGGGTAGAACTGTAGTAAACTGTCACAATTCTCCGATTGATCTCAACCGGAGAGAGGATATTGAATTCACACGACAGGGTGGCATTGGTTTCCGTCACTTCAGGGGACGCCGGGAAAACGATTTCCGCCTCAAGCGCAGTGGACTGAAACGGTTGGGAAGGGGTCGAATAGGTGCGGCGGTCGTATGTCTCCTGGACTCCGAAATAACTGTTGTAATAATACTTGACGGAAAAGGTGGCATACGCCGAGACCGAATAATCGGTAAATGGCGTCAATCCGGTAACGGTAGCCGAAAAACGGCCGTCGGCGAGGTTATCGGCCGGGACGGCAGTCACTTTTCCATCGGGTGCTGTCACCTGAAAGCCATATTCCAACTGATCCTGGTAGCAGTTCGTCAAATCCAGACAGGCGTGGAGGGTTGCGACTGTTTCAGCAATGTCTGTCGTTCCTTCGTATTGAATCAACGTACTGACACCAGGCGTCTGGAATGCCTCCGGATAACCGGTCACGATCTTGCCGTCTTTCTGGAAAATGGCATTGAAATAATAAATGGTGTCGGGAAGGAGCGAGAGGGTGTTCACAGAAAAGGTGCCGTCTTCATTCCGGGTTTCGGCTGTCAGCACATAATAGTTGTTCCCGTTCTCCAGCATCATATCGGTGGAATAGATGAATCCGACCACGACATTATCCGGAATCGGGCCGGAGGAGTACTGACCTTCCAGCAGGGCGTTCTGACAGGAGACCTTCGTGGCCGGAAGGGTGACGACCCCGGTCTTCAGGCGGGACAAATCCGCACAGGCCGAAAATAGTACCAGCGATGCAAGATATAACAATATGATAATCAGCCTCTTCATAGGTACAGCCTATAAACGGATACGGAGGAATCGGTCCTTTCCGGAGAGATCCTGAAGGAGCTCGACGGAGGCCGGTGCAGCGGCTGGCGGCGTCGGGTTGCTCAGGCGGAGGGAAGCATTGCGAAGTGCGGACTCGCCGTCAGGCTCTTTCTGTCCGCCGGGAGCGATCTTCCCGGAGCTGGACGCAGGAGCGCCCGAGCCGCAGTCGGGGAAGAAGTCAGCGAAGAGAGCGGCAGTTTGGGGCCCGAGTTTTTCGTTGATTTCGAGCCAGATTTCACCGCCGGGAGCCAGCAGGGCGTCGGCCCAGCGGCGGATGGCGGCATAGAAGCGGAGCGGGTCGTCGTCCGGAACGAAGAGCGCCTCAGCAGGCTCATAATCAAGCACATTCGGACGCATCTCCGCGCGCTCGGATTCCATCACATAAGGCGGATTCGAGACGATCAGATCGAACTTCGGAAGGCCCGCCGGCGGATTGCCGAGTACATCGGCCTTGAAGAAAACCGGGCGGGCGCCGGGCAACTTCACGCGCTGCTTGCAGGCGATGGCCAGGGCCGCATCGGAGAGGTCGCAGGCGAAGACCTGCGCGCCGGGAAAGGCATCCGCCAGCGCGTAAGCGATACACCCCGAACCCGTACAGAGATCGAGAATATTGGCCGGATCATGCAGCCCGGAATCTTCGTCGACCAGAGCAGCGTGCGCCCCTCGTCCCGTTTCCTGGGACGTGGGATGCAAAAACGGTCCAAAATGATCCCCACGTCCCTCCAATTGGGACGTCGGCAGCACTTCGGGCGTCAAAGGCTCTCCGAAATGGTCCACGATCAGCGAGACCATCTCTTCCGTCTCGGGACGGGGTATCAGACAGCCGGGGGCGACGCGAATCCGGAGCCCGCAGAACTCGGTGAATCCCAGCACGTATTGCAGCGGGCATCCTTCTGCGAGCCGCTCGAGATCGCCGAGAAGGCCGGAATCACCCGCCTGTTCCGTCGAGGAGACCGACGCAGCCGACGCCACGGCGAGCGGCGCTTGCGAAGCGAGGACTTTTTTGTCCGAGCGGAGCGAGACGCCCGAGCCGCAGCCGGCCGCAGCGGCGCCAAGCACCTCGGCGGGAATCCGCGTGGCCGGTTCGGCGGCAATCTTGTAGGCGGGAACCCTCAGGCGGGCGGTCAGGAGCCGGATAGCCATGGCACGCGCCTCCTCGGGGGGATAGAGCGCCGCGAGCCGTTCGACGGCCTGATCCTTGAACGCCCGGTAGGTCATACCCGAGCCTCGTCGAGGAGGATGTTGAAGAAGTCGCCGACCTGCATGCCGGCGGCGCGTACCTGATTGGGAATCAAGCTCATCTTGGTCATACCGGGGACGGTGTTGACCTCGAGGAAATAGACCTTGTCGCCGTCGGCGATATAGTCCATGCGGACCACGCCGTTGCAACCGAAGGTCTTGTAGATGATCACGCTGGCCGCCTTGACTTTGGCTGCGACGGACTCCGGAATCGGAGCCGGACAGATCTCGTCGCTCTTGCCCAGATACTTGGCCTCGTAGTCAAAGAACTCGTTCTCCGTGACGATCTCCGTGATAGGCAGCGGAATGATGGTATCCCCGTGGCGATAGACGCCTTCGGTCACCTCGCGCCCGGAAATGGCCTCCTCCACCAGCACGGCGTCGCTCTTTTCAAAGGCAAAATCGATGGCGGCGCGCAGGTCCTCCAGTTTCTTGACCTTGGAGACACCGAAGCTGCTGCCGTCGTCCACCGGCTTCACGAACACCGGCAGGCCCAGGCGCAGAATGATCTCCGCCTCGTCGATGGGCGCCCCTTTCCGGAGATAGACATCCTTAGGAAGCAGCACGCCCGAATCTTTCAGGAACGACTTGCAGGAATACTTGTTGAAGGTCAGCGCCGAAACGAACGACGAACAGGTGGTGAAGGGAATCCCCATCATCTCGAAATAACCCTGCAGCAGGCCGTTCTCGCCAGGGTTTCCGTGAATCATCAGGAAAGCCACGTCGAACTTGACCTTCTCGCCGCCGACGACCGCCGAAAAATCGGTTTTGTCCACCTCTGCGACAGGCACGGGCTTCTCGCAGGCAGGGTCGCAGACACTCCAGGAAGTGCCGCGGAGCAGGATTTCATAGACGTCATAGCGGGAGCGGTCGATATGAGCCGCCACATTCTTGCCGCTGAGGATGGAAATCTCCCATTCGGAAGAATTACCACCATAGATGAGCGCAACTTTTTTTCGGGTCATTCCGATTGTATTATAAGGTGTTAAAAGAAGTAATCGTCCGCAGGGGCGCTGGTCTTGGCACTGTTCAGGTCCTCGTCGGAACCGGAGCAGTCAAGCCGCATATTCCAGCCGAGCGGGGCCATAAAGGTATCCTCGGGCCCCATCTTGATGGTGGGATCCTCGTAGATCTTTTTCATGAAGATACCCCAGATGGGAAGCGCCATATTGGAACCGGAACCGTAGTAGAGGCTCTCGAAGTGGGCCTGCCGGTCTTCGGCGCCCACCCATACGCCGGCGGTCAGCTTGGGCGTGTAGCCGATAAACCAGCCGTCCGACTGATCGTTGGTGGTACCGGTCTTGCCGGCCACGTTGGTCATGCCGTATTTGTACTTCAGGCGCCCCGCGGTACCCTCGTTCACCACGCCCTGCATCAGGTTGACCATCAGATAGGCCGTAGGGTCACCGATGGCCTCCTTCTTGCGGGTGGAGAAGGAGGAGAGCAGGTTGCCGGACTTATCCTCGATGCGCGTGACCAGCATCGGCGAACAATATACGCCGCGGCTGGGGAAGACATTGTAGGCCGCCACCATCTCATAGACCGACAGGTCGCAGGAGCCGCAGCAGAGCGAATAGACGGGAGCCAGGTAGCTTCCGATGCCCATCTTGCGGCACATCTCCACCATAGCCACGGGTCCGAACTGCTTCATCAGGTAGGCCGAGATGTTGTTGGAGCTGTGCGTGAGGCCCCACTTGAGGGTCACCGTGCGGCCGATATACTCGGCGCGGTCGGTGCTGGCCGGCGTCCAGACCGTATCGGGCAACTGGAACGAATAGGGCACGTTGACCACCTTGTCGCAGGGGGTGAATCCCTCCTGCATGGCCAGCGTATAGAGGAACGGCTTGATGGTGGAACCCACCTGCCGCTTGCCCTGGCGCGCGTTGTCGTATTTGAAATAGCGGTAATTCGGGCCGCCCACATAGGCCTTCACCTTGCCCGTACCCGGCTCCATCGCAATCAGCGCAGAGCGCAGGAACGACTTGTAGTATTTGATGGAGTCGTAGGGCGTCATCAAGGTGTCGATATATCCCTTCTTGTTCCAGGAGAAGAGGCGCATCTGCACCTTCTCGTGGAAAGACTTCTCGATCTCCGCCTCGGGAATACCCTCTTCCTTCATGCCCATATAGCGGTCGCTCCAGCGCATGGCCTGCTTCATCAGCAGGTTCACCACATCCTGCGGCGTGTCGTCGGAGAAAGGACGCTTGCGCTTGGTGGAAAGGTCTTTGAAGAAGACGGCCTGGAGTTCGCCGCCCAAATGCTCGGCCACCGCCTCCTCGGCATAGCGCTGCATGCGGGTGTCGAGGGTCGTGTAGATCCGGAGGCCGTCCTTGTCGAGGTTGTATTTGGTGCCGTCCGGCTTGAGGTTCTTGTTGAGCCACCCGTAGAGCGGATCGTCCCGCCAGAGGGTGGAATCCACCGCATAATCCTCATACTCGCGGTAGGAGGAGCGGTGCGGCTCCTTGGCGTTCATCGTGCGGCGCAGCATGTCGCGGAAGTAGGAGCCCAGCCCGGCATTATGGTCCTGCTGCTTGTAATTCAAGGTAATGGGCAGGGCCTGCAGGCTGTCGCGCTCCGCCTTGGTGATGTAGTCATACTTGGCCATCTGGTGCAGGACATGGTTGCGGCGCTTGAGCGACTGTTCGTAATTGAGGACGGGATTGTAGCGGGTAGGCTTGTTCACCATGCCCACCAGGCAGGCGCTCTCCTCGATGAGCAGTTCCGAAGGATCCTTTCCGAAGAAGGTGTTCGAAGCGGCCTTGATGCCGAACGCATTGCTTCCGAAGAAAATGGCGTTGAAGTACATCGTCACGATCTCGTTCTTGGTGTAGTTGCGTTCCAGCTTCACGGCCGTAATCCATTCTTTGATCTTGATGCCGACCATCTTGAAGACCCGGCCGATCTTGCCGCCGCCGAGTTCCTCGCGCGGATAGAGCGTCTTGGCCAGCTGCTGGGTGATGGTGGAGCCGCCGCCCTGGCTGGAGTTGCGCAGCAGAAGGGTTTTGAAGCCCACGCGGGCCAGGCCGCGGAAGTCGATGCCAGAGTGCTTGTAGAACCGGGCGTCCTCCGTGGCGACCACCGCATCGACCAGCGATTGCGGGAGGTCGGCGTACTTGACGAATGAGCGGTTCTCTATATGATAGGTGTTGAAGACTTTACCGTCTTCGGAGAAAAGTTCCGTGGCCAGGTTGCTCTTGGGATCCTCGAGCTCCTCGAACGAAGGAATCTCGGCGAAAACCGCTACACAGAGCAGGGTAACGAGGAAAAGGACGATGGGCGTCAAGACGATTCCCCAGAACCATTTGGTCGCTTTCTTTGCCATAAAAATTTTAACTACGTTAAAGGCTTTTGATGCCGCAAAAGTAGGAAAAAAGATTTGGATTATTGCCGTCTTTGTCCCTTACTTTGCAGTCCCGAACAAAAAGAGGAGAATTGGATATGAGCGCTAATCTTGTTATCGTGGAGTCTCCCGCCAAGGCGAAGACCATTGAAAAGTTTCTGGGAAAGGATTACACCGTCAAGGCCAGTTTCGGCCACGTACGCGACCTCCCTGCCGACAAGTTATCCGTGGATACGGCCCACGGCTTTGCCCCGGAATATGTGGTTCCGGCCGACAAGAAGAAAGTCATCAGCGATTTAAAACATGCCGCCGCCTCGGCGCAGACCATCTGGCTCGCTTCCGATGAAGACCGCGAGGGAGAGGCCATTGCCTGGCACCTGGCCGAAACGCTGGAACTGCCTGCCGACCGCACCAAGCGCATCGTCTTCCACGAGATCACCAAGAACGCCATCCTGGACGCGGTGGAGAACCCCCGCAGCATCGACCTCAACCTGGTCAAGGCGCAGCAGGCCCGCCGCGTGCTCGACCGGCTGGTGGGGTACGAGCTCTCCCCGGTCTTGTGGAAAAAAATCCGCAGCGGACTCTCCGCCGGCCGCGTGCAGTCGGTGGCCGTCCGCCTGATCGTGGACCGCGAACGGGAAATCAACACCTTCCGGGCGCAGAATTATTATAAGGTAGAGGGACTCTTCAAGTTGAAGGGAGTCAGCAGCCGCATCCGCGCCACGCTCGACCGCCGCTTCGAATCGATGGAGGAGGCCCGCGCGTTCCTCGAGAAATGCCGCGGCGCCGCGTTCTCCGTCAGCGACGTGCAGAAGAAGGAGGGATTCCGCACCCCGGCCTCTCCCTTCACCACCTCCCTGCTGCAGCAGGAGGCCTCCCGCAAGCTCGGTATGTCGGTCAACCAGACCATGTCCACCGCACAGCGGCTTTACGAAGCCGGTCTGATTACCTACATGCGAACCGACTCCACCAACCTCTCCTCCCTGGCCATCAACACCGCCAAGGAGCAGATTATCGCCACCTACGGCGAGGCCTATTCGCGGCCGCGCAACTACCATACCCGCACCAAAGGGGCGCAGGAGGCGCATGAAGCCATCCGCCCGACCTATATCGCCAACACCGAAATCAACGGCACGGCGGCAGAAAAGCGCCTCTACGACCTGATCTGGAAGCGCACGATCGCTTCGCAGATGGCCGACGCCCGCGTGGAGCGCACCACCGTCACGATTTCCGCCCCGGGCCTGGAAGAGAGCTTTGCCGCCCAGGAGGAACGCATTCTCTTCGACGGTTTTCTCAAAGTATATATAGAAGGTACGGACGACGAGACCGAAAGCGGCCTGACCACCAACCTGCCGGAACTCTTCCCGGGCACGCCGGCCGCCTACAGCGAGATCTCCGCGACCGAAACCTATACGCAGGCGCCGCCGCGCTACAGCGAAGCCAGCCTCATCAAGAAGCTGGAGGAGCTGGGAATAGGCCGTCCTTCCACCTACGCGCCGACCATCAAGACCATCAAGGACCGCGGCTACGTGATTGAAGGCAACCGCCCCGCCACGGAGCGCAGCTGCCGCCAGCTGAAACTCACGGGCGAGGAAATCGCCGAAGGAACCCTCACCGAAAAGAGCGGTGCCGAGAAGCGGAAACTCTTCCCGGAGAATATCGGAATCGCCGTGACGGACTACCTGAGCCGCACCTTCCCCGCTATCGTGGACTACGGTTTCACCGCGCACGTGGAGGAGGAATTCGACAAGATTGCCGAGGGCGAAATCGCCTGGAACAAAATGATCGGCGAGTTCTACACGCCTTTCCACAAGAGCATCGGCGCAGGCCTGGCGGAGCGCATCCAGAAGGACGAGCGCCAGCTGGGCAACGATCCGGCAACCGGCAAGCCGGTCCTGGCCCGGATCGCACGATACGGCGCCGTGGTTCAGCTGGGCGCGGATGATGATCCCGACAAGAAGTTCGCCGGACTGGAGAAAGGACAGCTGCTCGAGAACATCACCCTCGAAGAGGCCCTGCGGCTTCTTTCGCTGCCAAGAACCGTCGCCACCTATCAGGGCGCCGATGTCGTCGCCGCGATCGGATCGCACGGCCCCTACCTGCGCTACACCCCCGCCGGAAGCTCCAAAGCCCGCTTCGTCTCGATTCCCAAGGAGGAGAGCCCGTACACGATTACCGCGGAATCAGCCCTGAAGCTCCTCGAGGAGGAACTCTCCCGCACGGCAGCCGGCCCGATTGCCGAATTCCCGCAGTACGGCATTCAGGTTCTTTCGGGCCGCTTCGGCCCTTACATCAAGTGCGGCGGAGCCAATTACAAGATTCCGCGCGGCACGGATCCGGCCAAACTGGACGCGGAGGCGGCCAAGGCCATCGTGGACAGCACAACGGCCACAGCCCGGCCCAAGCGGACCGCCAAGGCGCGCAAGGCCAAGTAGGTACCTGATTGTATTAATCTATTTTTCAGTCGGTCAAATCATTATTGATCGACTGAAATTTTTTTTGCATCATCCTGTAACAATTTGTTACTTTTTCTTTATCTTTGTCGCGTTGTATCTAATTCTCAATCGTTTCCATCTTTTTTCCACCTATGGCACCCTTCTCTTACCAACTCGATCAGACCGACCAGAAGATCCTGGGTTTTCTGGCCAAGAATGCACGTATGCCCTTCCTCGAAATCGCCCGCGAATGCGGTGTATCGGGCGCGGCCATTCACCAGCGTGTAAAGAAGCTTGAAGCCAATGGAATCATCTCCGGCAGCCGGATTCTCGTGAAACCGAAAGCCATTGGCCTCAACGTCTGCGCATTTGTAGCCGTCTCGCTGAGCAAGGCGGAGCACTATGACGAGGTTGTCGCCGCCCTGAAGAAAATCCCTTCCGTCGTGGAATGCCACTTCATCGCCGGCGATTTCGCCCTCCTGTTAAAGATTTACTGCCTCAACCATGACCACCTGATGAAGGTCATCATGCACAGCATCCAGAAAGTACCCTACGTCACCAAGACGCACACCTTCGTATCGCTGGACGAGGCCATCAACCGACAGGTCTGGGTCAAAGATTTCCCTGAAGACGAGATAAAATAGACTGCGCCAGCGCCAGGTCTTCCGGCGTGGTGATTTTGATATTCTCTCTGCGGCCCTCGCAGAGAGATATTTTTATGCCTGCGGCCTCCGCCACGGAGGCGTCGTCCGTGAAGGTAGTGGCGTAGGGCTGCGCATAGGCGGCCTTGATGAGCGTGGAGCGGAATACCTGCGGGGTCTGCACCGACACAAAACGGCTGCGGTCCACGGCCCTGGAGGCTCCGGCGCCCAGCACCTCACGCAGCGATTCGACCGGCGGGAGGGCGGGCACCACCGCCTCGGCATGGGCGGCAGCGCGGAAGAGATCCGCCAGGAAATCAGCGGAGAGCAGCGGCCGGACACCGTCGTGAATGGCCACCAGCGCACCTTCCGGCACCTGGGCGAGACCGTTTTTGACCGAGTGGAACCGGGTCATGCCTCCAGGAACCAGCTTCATCGTAGGGCGGAACCCGGTGCGGGAACAGTACTCCCGCCAGTACTCAATCCGGTCCGAAGGAAGCACGACGACCAGATGGATTTTGGGGTCGAATTCGAGGAAACATTCGAGGGTCCGGCGCAGCACCGGCCTGCCGCCCAGTTCCAGAAACTGCTTGGGCAGGGCACTGTGCATCCGACGGCCTTCACCCGAGGCAACGATCAGGGCATATCGATCAAATTTTTCCATCAAAAAACGTTGCGAATTCCTTTGCAAAAATAACAATTTTCACGGACGAATTTCTTATCTTTGTCGCATCCACCGCAAACGGTGCTAAATTCTCGATTTATGGCATTTTCATTCTTGACACAGGAACTCGCTATTGACCTCGGAACGGCCAATACCGTGATTTATATGAACGACCAGAAGGTGATCGACGAACCTTCCATCGTGGCTATCGACAAGACCAACAACACCCTCAAGGCCGTCGGCATCGAGGCCAAGCGGATGCACGAGCGTACCAGCCCGTCCATCAAGACGGTGCGGCCGCTCAAGGACGGCGTGATCGCCGACTTCGACGCCGCCGAGATGATGATCCGCGGGTTCATCAAGATGATCAACTACAAGCGCAGCTTCTTCACGCCGAACCTGCGCATGGTGGTCTGCATCCCCTCGGGCAGTACCGCCGTGGAGATCCGGGCCGTGCGCGACGCCGTGGAGCGCTCGGGCGGCCGGGACATCTACCTGATCTTTGAGCCGATGGCAGCCGCGCTGGGTATCGGCCTAGACGTCACGGCTCCTTCGGGCAGCATGGTGGTGGATATCGGCGGCGGCACCACGGAGATTGCCGTCATTTCGCTGGGCGGCATCGTGGCCGACCAGAGCGTCAAGACCGCAGGTGACACCTTTACCTCGGACATTCAGCAGTACCTGAGGCAGCAATACAACATCAAGGTGGGAGAGATCACGGCGGAGCGCGTCAAGATTGAGGTAGGCGCCGCCATTACCGACCTCGACGAGCCGGTGGAGCCCTGCACGGTCAGCGGACCGAACCTGATGACGGTCCACCCGGTGGAGGCGGCCATCACCTCGCAGGAGATCGCCCACTGCCTCGACAAGTCGCTGGCCCGCATCGAGACCGCCATCATGTCGGTGCTCGAGCAGACCCCCGCCGAACTCTATTCCGATATCGTCAAGAAGGGCATCTTCCTGACGGGCGGCGGCGCGCTGCTGCGCGGCCTGGACAAGCGTCTCTCCGACAAGATGAACATCCCCTTCCACGTGGCCGACGACCCGCTGCGCGCCGTGGCCCGCGGTACCTGCAATGCGCTCAAGAACGTCTCGAACTATCCCTTCCTGATGCGGTAACGCCATGCGAAGGGGCCGTTTGATCCAGACCCTTACTTCGGCGGCGATTTTCATCATCCTCGAAGCCCTGGCGATGACGATGATCGCGCGGGGCAGCCTTGCCCACCGCGACCGCATCCTGGGGGCCTTCAGCCACCTCAGCGAGGCCATCTGGAGCCAGACGCAGCGCATCAGCCATTTTTTTGATTTCCGCAAGGAGAACGAGCGGCTCGCGGCCGAAAACCTCGCCCTGCGCAACGCCCTGGCTGCCCGGGAAACAGAAGAGGCCGCCGATCCGGCCACCCTCCCCGCCTCTACCCGGGAGGGCCGCTACAGCTACACCCTGGCCCACGTCATCCACAACTCCACCGGAAGCCAGCGCAACTACCTGGTGCTTGACCGCGGAGAGGCCGACGGCGTCCGTCCGGGCAGCGGCGTCGTCACCGCGGACGGAGTGGTAGGCGTCGTCAGCCAGGTCCGGGCGCACTACTGCCGCGTAGAATCGTTCCTCAACACCTCCCATCGGGTAAGCGCCCGCATCGTGCCCTGCGGGGTCTTCGGCCTCCTCCGGTGGACCGGCCGCTCCCCGCGCACAGCGCTCCTTACCGAGATCCCGATGCACACCCAGGTGGCGGACGGGGACACGGTACTTACGAGCGGCTATTCGGCGATCTATCCCCCGGGTATTCCGCTGGGCGTCGTCCGGAGCATCTCTTCCGACGGCGTTTCGCTGGAAATGAAGGTGGACCTGTTTCAGAACTACAGCGCCCTGTATCACGTCTATGTCGTGAACGATCGGGACGCACAGACGATGGAGGAGCTCAGCCATGCGCATTAGCCTTGCCCATCTGGTTTACTACCTGCTGGTCTTTGTGCTGCAGGTACTCCTGACGAACCTGGTCGATACGGGTCTCTGGGTTACGCTGACCCTCCTGCCGCTGATTGTCATCGGATTCCCCGCTACGTGGGACGTCCGCATCACGATGCCCGTGGGATTTGTACTCGGCCTGACGGCCGACCTGGCTACGGGCGGCGTGCCCGGCACAAGTGCCGCAGCCTGCGTCGCGCTGGCCGCCCTGCGGGAGCCGCTCTACCGTGGGATCGTCTCTCCGGACGGGCAGAACCCGGCCTGGACCCCTTCGGTGCGCACCCTCGGCATCTGGACCTACCTCAAGTTCGCCCTGGCGGTCTATGCCCTCTATATGCTGGTCTTCGTCCTGCTGGACGGATTCACGTTGACGCCGATTCTCTTCATCCTGGCCCGCACCGCCCTCTCGACCCTGGCCGGCGTGGCGCTGGCAGCCCTCCTGAGCCTGTTCATCCCTGAAAGAAGCTGAGATGGACCGCTTCTCCTACAGAAAGGGCGTGCTGACCGCGGTGATCCTCGTGGTCTTTGCCGTCATCGTCGGCAAACTCTTCTATATCCAGATCGTCGATAAAAAATACCGCCTCAACGCCGAGAACAACGCGCTCAAGTATGAGACGCGCTACCCGGCCCGGGGGCTGATCCGCGACCGCGACGGCCGCATCATCGTGGGCAACAAGATCTCCTACGACATCCTGGTCACCCCCTCCGTCATCAAGGAACCCTTCGACACGGCGGCCTTCTGCCGGATTTTCGATGTGGATACGGCCTATGTCAAGGCCAAGTTCCGCGAGTGGCGGCTCTACCGGAGAAAAATCGGCCACCAGCCGCAAGTGCTGCTCAAGCAGACCTCCGCGGCCCAATATGCCGTCTTTGCCGAACAAATCGAACGCTTCCCGGGATTCGACGGCGTGCCCCGCACCGCCCGCACCTATAACTACCATGCCGGCGGCAACCTGCTGGGTTACATTTCCGAAGTGGATGCGGACTATATCCGCCGCAATCCGGAGTACCGCAGCGGCGACTATGCCGGCAAGACCGGCATGGAGGAGGCCTTCGAGACCACGCTGCGCGGTGAGAAAGGCTATGCCATCTACTACCGCGACGTTCACAACCGCATTGTGGACCGCTACGAAGAGGGTCTCTACGACAAGCCCGCCGTGGCCGGAACCGACATCTACACGACGATCGACGCTCCGCTCCAGGCCTATGGTGAAAAGCTGATGCAGAACAAGGTGGGTTCGCTCGTGGCCATCGAGCCCGGCACGGGCGAGATTCTCGCCATGGTCTCCAGTCCGGGCATCGACGTCTCCTACCTGGCGGAAATCAACCGCTACTACGCGCAGCTGGTCAGCGACCCCTACCGGCCGATGTTCAACCGGGCCGTGCAGTCCCCCCAGCCGCCGGGCTCCGTCTTCAAGCTGGTCAACGCCCTGATCGGCCTGCAGGAGGGTGTGATCCGGCCGGAGACGCGCTTCCCCTGCTCCAAGGGCTATCATGTGGGCCGCCTCACCGTGGGGTGCCACGTTCACCCCAGCCCGCTCGATTTGAAGGAGGCCATCATGATGTCCTGCAACGCCTATTTCTGCCACACCTTCCGGGCCATCATCGACAATCCCAAGTATGGCAGCGTGCGGGAGGGGTTTGAGGCGTGGAGCGACTATGTACGGAGTTTCGGGATCGGCAGCAAGCTGGGCACCGACATTCCGGGCGAACTGGGCGGCATGATGCCGACGGCCGAGCGCTACGACCGCCTGCACGGCAAGAACGCCTGGAAGTCGCTCTCGATCGTCTCGCTCTCGATCGGACAGGGCGAGTTGGGCATCACGCCGCTCCACCTGGCCAACCTGGCGGCCATCCTCGCCAACCGAGGCTATTATTATATCCCGCACATCCAAAAAGACCGCCCCGAGGCCCCGATTGACGACCGCTTCCGGGAGCGCCACTATACGCCTTTCGATTCGATCCATTATGCGACGGTGGTCGAAGGAATGCGCCTGGCGGTGCACGGCGGGGCCGGCGCCACGGCCCGGATCGCCCGCGTACCGGGTGTGGTGATGTGCGGCAAGACCGGAACGGCTGAGAACCCCCACGGCGACGAGCACTCGGTCTTCATCTGTTTCGCCCCGGCCGACGATCCGCAGATTGCCGTGGCCGCCTACATTGAAAATGCCGGATTCGGCGCCACCTGGGCCGCTCCGATCGCCTCGCTGCTGGTGGAACAATACCTCAACGAGAAGATTGCGCCGGAGCGCAAGCCGCTGGAAAACCGGATCACTTCAGCCAATCTGCTGCATAAAGTCAAAGTCAGGAAATGAGCCGCAAAAGAACCATCACCAAACGGATTGAATGGCGGATCGTGATCTGCTATTTTGCGCTGATTTTCTTCGGCCTGCTGAACATCTATTCCTCGTCCACCAGCGAAGCGACCTTCACCTGGAGCTGGGACAGCAAATACGGCATGCAGCTGATCTGGTTCGCCGTGGTGCTGGTGCTGGACATCTTCCTGCTCTTTGTCATTCCCTCACGGTTTTACAACGTGTTCGTCTGGTGGATCTACTTCCTGACGCTGGGTCTGCTGGCCGCCACCATCTTCCTGGGCACCAACATCAACGGTTCCAAGTCCTGGCTGGTGCTGGGGCCCGTCCGGTTCCAGCCCGCCGAGTTTTCCAAGATTGCGGTGGCCCTGGCGCTCGCCACGGTCATGGAGAAATTCACCTTCTCCTTCACCAACTGGCGCGACGTCCTGCGACTGATTCTGCTGCTGGTTGTGCCCATGGCCTTGATTCTGCTCGAAAAAGAGGCCGGCCTGGCGCTGGTTTACATCGGATTTCTGCTGGTGTTCTACCGTGAAGGCATGAACCCCTGGGTGCTGATCGGCGGTGTGCTGGCCATCACGCTGGCCATCCTCTCGCTGGTCCTTTCACCCTATGCGGCCATCCTGATTCTCTGCGGATTGATTCTGATCTACCTCTATTTTGACCGGCGGAATCTGCGCTACCTGCTCTTTGGCGGCGGCGCCCTGCTGCTGCTCGCCTTTTTCCCGCGGCTGTGCCGTCTGGAGGCCCTCTCGCCGGTGCTCGGCCGGCTGAAGCCGGAGCTCTGGCTGGCCCTGCTCACGGCGCCGGTGGCCCTTTTCTTCATTGTCCGCTCCCTTTTCCACAAGCGGGAGAAGCTGCTGCGCCGGGTCCTGGTCATCTACCTGATCGGTACGGCCCTGATTCTCTCTACAGATACGGTGGTTTACAAAGTGTTGCAGGAGCACCAGCGGCAGAGAATCGAATCGTTGCTGGGCATCCGCGACGACCCGATGGGCGCCGGCTACAACGTCCATCAGTCGATGATCGCCATCGGCTCGGGCGGATTCAGCGGCAAAGGGTTTATGGCAGGCACGCAGACCCGGTTCGACTTCGTGCCGGAGCAGAGCACCGATTTTATCTTCTGCACGGTGGGCGAAGAGTGGGGATTCCTGGGAACCTGCGGCGTGATTCTCTGCTATATCCTGTTGATTCTCTTCCTGATCAACTCCGCCGAAAAGCAGAACAACCGCTTTGCGCGGGTCTATGGCTGGTGCGTGGCAACCTGTATCCTGATGCACGTGGTCATCAACATCAGCATGACCATCGGCCTGATGCCGGTGATCGGCATTCCGCTGCCGCTGGTGAGCTACGGTGGCTCCTCCCTGATGGCCTTTTCCATCTTGATATTCATTTACTTGAGAATGTGTTATGAACAACGCGGCCGATGATATCCTGCGCGGGGCCGACCTGGTCTGCGTGCTGGGGCCCACGGCCAGCGGCAAGACGCGCTATGCCGTGGAGCTGGCGCGCCGCTGTGACGGAGAGATTCTCTCGGGCGACTCCCGGCAGGTTTACCGCGGCATGGATATCGGTACGGGCAAGGACCTCTCCGACTACGGCGAGATTCCCTACCACCTGATCGATATCGCCGAGGCCGGCGAGAAATACAACATCTACCGCTACCAGCACGATTTCGAGGCTGCCTACCGGGATATCGTCGCCCGGGGCAAGACCCCCATTCTCTGCGGGGGCAGCGGACTCTACCTGGAAGCGGCCACCTGCGGCTATTACCTGCCGGACGTGCCGGCCAATCCAGCCCTTCGGGCAGAATTGGAAGCGCTGCCCACCGAGACACTGATTGCCCGTTACGAAGCGCTCCGGACGCCCCACAACACCACCGACTACGATACCCGCCAGCGGCTGATCCGCGCGCTGGAAATCGCCGTCTATGAGGAAACGCACCCCGTGACACATACCTCGTTCCTACCCAAGAATACCCGCTATATCGGCCTGCTGGTTTCGCGGGAGGTGCGCAACGCGCGCATCGACGCCCGGCTGGAGGCGCGTCTGCGCGAGGGAATGGTGGATGAAGTGCGCGGGCTGCTCGAGCGGGGCATTCCGCCTGAGGACCTGCTCTACTACGGTCTGGAATACAAATACCTGACGCTCTATCTAACCGGCGCGATGGGCTACGACGAGATGGTGGAGAAACTGCGCATCGCCATCCACCAGTTCGCCAAGCGGCAGATGACCTGGTTCCGCGGCATGGAGCGCCGCGGCATCAAGATCGAGTGGGTGGAGGTGTAACAGGTTGCCGTTTGACAATTCACAGCGAGCGGTGTCGCCATATTTTCTTTAATGAGACGAAACATCATATCATGAAAAGGTACTTATTACTCTATTTGTTATTTACAAGCCTCGTTGCTTATGCGCAAGAAGGAACCGGGCACAACAATGCACGCCACTATCTGTTGGCTGATGGGGCTGTTTGTATGCTTGACGGAAAAATCCATGAGCCGTTGATTTCGAGATTGGGCCCGGAACTGGGACTGGGATACAGAGTTGATATACCGGTTTCCGGTGCGTGGTCTATCATTCCCGGGGCGGGCGTACATACGGAAGTTCTTGGCCTTTTTAATTACGCGGCATCGGAAATATCCATCCAGAGTGATGTGTACTGCGCCGCCGGTTATCATTTTGTTGTCAATGAGGTCAACGCGGTGTTCAGCATTGGCCCGAACCTCTCCTATTTCATTCATCCAACGTACTATTACATAGATTCCGAGCCGCTCGATGCGAGAAACGGAAAAGAGGTATACAATCGATTCAATCTGTCCCTCCGCCCGGAAATCATGTTTCAAGGGAGCGGACACTGGATCTACGGCCTAGGGATGAATATCGGCCTTCTCAACCAGCGGAAAAAGTACGAGGAATTCGCCACTTACAATTCCCGCGTTCATTATCTGCGGTTTATTGTGGCGTACTGTCTGTAACGAACTGCGCATCGCCATCCACCAGTTTGCCAAGCGGCAGATGACCTGGTTCCGCGGCATGGAGCGCCGCGGCATCCAGATCGAGTGGGTGGAGGTGTAGCGGGAGGTCGAGCAACCGTTTGCGGTTCGGGCTCTACCTCAGCATTGGCGGATAACTCGCAGAAAATCACCACAATACATGAAGCACTGGCACCTGTTTGAGGCACCAGTGCTTCGCGTTACTCGTTGGCTATCAGCGAGTTATCGTCCAAACCACCTCAGACTCACCGCTTGTGAAAAGAGCACAAGCGACAAGAGGGACGGGAAGACAGCATCTTGTTTTCGATTGTATTTTCGCAAATTTTTACTACATTGCGGTTCGTTATATAATTCATTCTTTATGAAGTTTCTTTCTGCTTTCAGAATCGTTCTATTTTTTCCACTGCTTGTTTATTCTTCTTGTACCTCTCATGACGATGAGATACTCCCCTCCAATTTTGAATCGCCGTCATATAGAGTGTCTTCTCAAGAGTTGATAGATGCTCTGGAAATTGAAGTGGGTACGCGATCTGATGCTATTCTCATTGAACCCATTTTGTTTGAAAGTGACACCGTTCTCTTTCTTGTTAACACAAAGAAGGGATGGATGCTATTTTCTTCTGATAAACGCACTTGCCCTATTCTTGCTCGGGGTACAAATGAACACTTTGACAAGACTCTTTTAGATAATAATCCTGCTATAAAATCGTGGCTGAATAGCCAAAAATCTTATCTACAATTGCTGAGGAAGAATCCTTTCGGAGATATCAATTCATTTTGGTTACACGCCATTAACCAGCGAGATACACGAGAGGATGATCCTCCAGGATCAGGGTGGCGATTAATCCATACGGGGGATACGACTATAGTTTACGATTATATCCCAAGAATTATCGAAACGGCCTGGGGGCAATTGGAACCCTGGAATGAGTGTACGCCGTATATCAGTATCAACTATCCCGGCGTTCGTTCGGCAACAGGATGTGTAAACGTCGCTTACGCACAGATTCTCTATTGGGCTCACAATACATATGGCGTTCCTGCCTATATGTACACCGATGCTTCTTGCAACGACTATATTAATGATCAGCAGCAGTATACGTTTTTCTTTAATGACAGTTCTACTACTGCATGGAATCAAATTAAGTTGGATTCAGCCGTTACTTCGCCAGGAAGTGCTGACTACGCAAGCTATTTAATGGCAAAAGTATCTCGTTATGACGATACTGAATATGGGTATGATGATGATCCAGTCTTTAAAAGATCAACGGGGTCTTTGTTATGCAGCGACAATATCTCCTGGTTAAGAGGAGTGTTTTCCTTGGATGCCATATATACCACCTACGATACATCCAGTGTCATTGCCAACCTTAGAAGTAGCATTCCATCCATTATTGTTTCAAATGGTCACGCATGGATTATTGATGGCTATCGCCATGCTTTCCATTCGGTAAGGCGATACTTTATTTGGGATCCTTGGCATACCTACGTCATACCGTCCGGCGGAGATATTAGCGAAGAAGATGATGAGCCGGGTGGAGAGTACTATACGGGAAATGGCTATTCGTTTGACTGTCCTGAGGGTTACAATTATTACATTGAAGAATGGCCAAATACCCAACATTATTTTACGATGAATTGGGGGTGGAGTGGACTAGGCAATAGCATTGAATTCGCGGCAGAATCGATTGTTTGGCCTGATTATTCTGGTCAGACAAGTGGCTTCCCTACAAGTTCTGCTATAATAATGACACACTTCATTCCGTATAATCCAGAAAATTGATTTTACTATCAATCATTCTAACTTATGAAACGCATTATTTTCCAGATACCGGTCTTGCTGTCCATTCTGTTTTTTGCCGGTTGTGGTAATAATCTGTCCGTAACGGCAGAGGACAATGAGTTTGAGCCGATTGTTTTGACCATGGAACAAGAGGCAATGGTGTCCTCCGGCAACTCATTCGCCATATCGATGCTGTCGCAGATTAACGCGAAGGAAAGCAGTAGCTATATCATCTCGCCCCTGAGTCTTCAGTTTGTTCTGGGCATGCTACTCAACGGAGCGGAGGAGGACGCAGCCAATGAAATCTGCCAGGTTTTGGGATATGGATCGGGAGACATTGTCGCTGTCAATGATTATTGTTCCCGACTGATTCGTGAATTACCGACTCTCGATAAACTGACACAGTTCGTTACTGCTCGATCCATTCTCGTTTCACCCACCAGCCCTCTGCGGAAGACCTATGCTGAAACCGTCGTCACCCGTTACAATGCCTTGTGCGAAACGGTCGATTTCAGCAAACCGGCATCTATTCGGGAGAAGGTCAACACCTGGTGTTCGAAAAATACGAACGGACTGATTCCGGAGATGATTACCAAAGCAGATCTTGAGCGCACTAATTGGTTGCAACTCATTGCATTGCTACTGGATGCCTCCTGGTTTAAAGGAGTATGGTCTGACAAGTTCGACAAAAAAGAGACCGAGACAGAGGTCTTTACACGAGAAGACGGCTCGACCTGCCGTGTCAAGTTTATGAAAAAAACAGACAATTTCCTTTGGAAACCGGGAACTGGAGTTGATTTTCTCAAATTACCTTACGGGAACGGGGCCTACTCGATGATTATTATCCTTCCGACAAAAGACCTGGGTATCGATGAATGGCTGAAAGGAGACGTCGTCATTCCTTCTTCTTTCGTTCAGCGAAAAATCGAAGTTTGGCTGCCAAGATTTGAAATTCAGACATCAGTGGATTTGAAACCGGTTCTGCAGGAAATGGGCATCAGGAAGATATTCTCCGCGAGCGGGACGGCTCTTGCTCCTATGTTTGAATCAGTGGGAACTATGCTTTCGGATGTAAAACAGAAGGCGACAATCCGCGTCGATGAGACAGGCACGGAAGCCGCTGCGGTTACCGAAGCCGGCATTTGGGCCGGCAGTACGGGTGTCGGGGCGGAATCTGTATTCCGTTTTCACGCCGACCACCCGTTCCTATTTCTGATCACTGAAAGCAGTACTGGAGCCATTCTCTCTGCCGGTGCATATCATGGAGAATAACTAACGTCCCCCGCTACTCGCGTTCCCGGTCGCGGCGGAGGTCTTTTTCCTTGATGGATTCGCGCTTGTCGAACTCGCGCTTGCCGCGGGCCAGGGCGATATCGAGCTTGGCGTAGCCGCCCTCGGAGAGGAAGAGCCGGGTGGCGACGATGGTGAGGCCCTTTTCCTTGACGGCGCGGGAGAGCTTGCGCAGCTCGCGGCGGTTGAGCAGCAGCTTGCGGTCGCGCTTGGGGTCGTGGCGGCTGAAGGCGGAAGCCCACCAATACTCGGCCACGTTCATGTTGCGGACAAAGAGTTCCCCGGCGGCGGAGAAATAGCAATAGGCGTCCACCAGCGAAGCCTTGCCGGCGCGGATGCTCTTGATCTCCGAGCCGCACAGCACAATACCGGCGGTGTAGCGCTCCAGGAACTCGTATTCGAAGGAGGCTTTGCGGTTCTTGATTTCAACGGTTTTGCCTTTTGCCATAGCGGCTGCAAAATTAGCAAAAAAGATGTCGCCAAAAATTCTATCTTTGTACGATTATTCGAATTAACCATTAAACCAACCGATATGCCCCTCAAATTTGTCGACAGACACAACGGCCCGCGGCAGGCTGACGAACAGCTGATGCTCCAGGCGCTCGGCGTCAATACGCTGGATGAACTCATCAAGAAAACCGTTCCGGAAGATATCCTGCTCAAAGAGCCTCTCGCCCTCGACGAGGCCGTTTCCGAGCATGAGTATCTGGCCCGCCTGAAGAAGATCGCCGGGAAGAACAAACCCTTCCGCTCGCTGATCGGTCAGGGCTTCTACGGTACCGCCACGCCGGCTGTCATCTCCCGCAACATTTTTGAAAACCCGAGCTGGTACACCTCCTATACCCCGTATCAGGCTGAGATTTCACAGGGCCGCCTCGAGGCGCTCATCAACTTCCAGACGATGATCTCTTCGCTGACCGGCTTCAGCCTCTCCAACTGCTCGATGCTGGATGACGCCACCGCAGCCGCCGAGGCCATGCGCATGATGTACGAGTTGCGCAGCCGCGACGCCGTCAAGGCAGGCAAGAACGTCATCTTCGTGGATCAGAATATCTTCCCCGCCGTCCTTTCCGTCCTCAAGACGCGCGCCGGCGGACTGGGCATCGAACTCCATGTCGGCGATTATGCAACCTATGAATTTGAAGAGAAGTGCGTCGGTGCACTCGTGCAGTATCCGGCAGCCGACGGCGCCGTGCGCGACTATGCCGCCTTCTGCGAAAAGGCACACGCTGCCGGCGCCCTGGTCACCGCGTATGCGGACCTGCTGGCACTCGCCATCCTGAAAGAGCCCGCTGCCTGGGGTGCCGACATCGCCTGCGGCAGCGCGCAGCGATTCGGTCTGCCGATGGGATTCGGCGGTCCGGTGGCCGGCTACATGGCTTGCGCCGACCAGTATAAACGCAATCTGCCGGGCCGCATCATCGGCATCTCGGTGGACCGCCTGGGCAAACCCGGTCTCCGTCTGGCCCTGCAGACCCGCGAACAGCACATCAAGCGCGAAAGGGCTACCTCCAATATCTGCACCGCTACGGCCCTGATGGCCACCATGACCGGCATGTTCGCCGTCTGGCACGGCCCGCAGGGAATCCGTGAAATCGCGCTGAACGCCTACAAGCGCGCCCACGTCTTCGCTGCCAAGCTGCGCGAGGCGGGCTACAAGTTGGCAAACGAGCAGTTCTTCGACACCGTCGAGGTGGTCGGCGCCGATGTAAAGGCCATCCGCCAGAAGGCGCTCGCCGCCGGATTCAACTTCTGCTATCCGGCTGACGGCCGCATCCGCATCAGCTTCGACGAGCTTTCCGATTGCGCGGAGGTTCAGGCGGTTTCCGCCCTCTTCGGCTGCAAGGAGGGTTGCCCCGCTGACAAGCCGGGCGCACCCGCTTTTCTGGTCCGCGAAACCCCGATCCTGACCGAATCGGTCTTCAACAGCTACCACAGCGAGACCGAAATGATGCGCTACATCAAGAAGCTTGAGCGCAAGGATATCTCCCTGACCCACTCGATGATTCCGCTGGGAAGCTGCACGATGAAGCTCAACGCAGCTGTCGAGATGCTGCCGCTCTCCTGGAGCGAATTCGGCAACGTACATCCCTATGCACCGGCTGACCAGTGCGAAGGCACCCTGCAGGTGATCCGCGAACTGGAGCACGACCTGGCCGTGATTACCGGATTCGACGGCTGCTCGCTCCAGCCCACCAGCGGTGCGGCCGGTGAGTATGCCGGCCTGATGACCATCCGCCGCTACCTGAAGGCCAACGGCGGTGAAGCACGCAACGTGATGATCATCCCGACCTCCGCCCACGGCACCAACCCGGCTTCCGCGGCGATGGCCGGTTTCGATATCGTCCTCGTCGGCTGCGACGACCGCGGCAACATCGACGTCGAGGAACTCCGCGCGAAGGCTGCCGAGGCCGGGGACAAGCTGGCCGGCATGATGATCACCTACCCCTCCACACACGGTGTCTTCGAGGTCCGCATCCGCGAAATCGCTGCCATCATTCACGAGCAGGGCGGTCTCCTCTACATGGACGGCGCCAACATGAACGCCCAGGTGGGCCTGACCAACCCGGGTACGATCGGCGCGGATGTCTGCCACCTCAACCTCCACAAGACCTTCGCCATGCCGCACGGCGGCGGCGGTCCGGGCGTTGGCCCCATCTGCACCAGCAAGAAGCTCACCCCGTACCTGCCGGGTCATCCGGATGTACCCGAATGCGGCGGGGCCGGTATGGACGCCGTCGGCGCAGCGCCTTACGGAAGCCCGCTGCTGCTCCCCATCACCCACGCTTACATCAAACTGCTGGGTCCTGACGGCCTGCGCAAGGTCTCCGAAATCGCCATCCTCAACGCCAACTACATGTCAGCCAAACTGCTGCCGGAACTCAAAACGCTCTACACGGGCGCCAAGGGTCACGTGGCCCACGAGTGCATCATTGACCTGCGCCACTTCAAGGCGGAATACGGCGTGGATGCGACGGATGTAGCCAAGCGTCTGATGGACTTCGGCTTCCATGCCCCGACCCTCTCCTTCCCGGTGCACGAAACGCTGATGATCGAGCCCACCGAGAGCGAACCGCTCGCCGAGCTGGACCGCTTTGTCGAGACGCTCAAGGTAATCGTCGCCGAGTGCGAGGCCATCAAGGCCGGCCAGCTCGACGCGGAAGACAACCCGCTCCGGATGGCACCCCACCCGGCAGAAGAGGTCTGTGCCGACGTGTGGAACCACAAGTACGGCCGCGAACAGGCCGCTTACCCGCTGCCGTGGGTGCGCGAGAACAAGTTCTGGCCTGCCTGCGCCCGCGTGGACAACGGCTTCGGCGACCGCAACCTGGTGACCGTCGTGAAGTAGTCTCTGTCGGGATCTGGCCGGCCTTGCGGGGTTTGGCGGTCAACTCGCAGAGAATCACTACGATACATAAAGCACTGGTACCTGTTTGGGGTACCAGTGCTTCGCGTTAGTCGCTGTGTGATAACAAGTTAGCCGCCAAGGCTAGAAGACCAGCCGCAGGTCATGGATACATAGAATTATGTATTGCCTGCGCACGCGGGAGAGGGTACCTTTGCCGTGCATTAAACTGCATTGCAAATTCTTAATGACCCTATTGCATATGGAAAACAAACAAGTGTATGCTGCACCCAGACTCAAGACGATCGAGGTGCGGCCGCAACAGGTACTCTGCCTTTCCGCTCCGGACTTCGGAGACGGTGGTGATATCCCTTACAACGACTAGGAGGAAAAGACCATGAAGAAAACCATTATCCTTTTGGCGGCCGTCGCCGCCCTTGCGCTTGTTTCCTGCCAGCCGAAAGAGCAATTCGGAGGTACCGGTTCTGAAAATCCCCAGGGCGTCCTGATGACCCTGACCGCCAATCTGGGCGACGCTACCCGTACGAACTATGAACTGGAAGGCAATGTCCTCAAATGCACCTGGACCCTCGGCGACAGCGTCTCCGTCGTGTCGTTCAACGCAGACAATAGCACGGCAACGGTCCGCAGCATCGACAATTTCGCCCTCAAATCCGGCGAAGGCACTGCGAGCGGTGTCTTTGAGGGCTACTACACTGGCGCTGATGCGGAGCGTATTCTCGTGTTCTACCCGGTTCTCGAACCCGTGGAGTTGGATGACGTGGACCAGCCGAAAGATGACGGTTACTGGGCATCCCGTCCCTTCAACGGCCGTACCGACCGCATCGACGTGGCCCGCGCCATCTATGGCGTCAAGAAAGGAACGGAGTATGTCCATTTTGACAATCAGCGTTATCCGTATGTAACCAGTAGCGGCGACCTGACTCCGGTCCGCGAGCGCAACGTCATCTTCGGAAACGCTCAGATTGTTGAGGTGAATGCGTACACGCATACCCTCAATGCCACGATGCAGAACCTTTATTCGGTCATCAAGCTGACGGCAGTCCTTCCTTCCGGCCTCACCTCTTCCGACGTGATCCAGAGTATTCGTCTGGAAACTTCTGCCGGCTATTCTTTCGGTCCGAACGGCAACTGGGGATATCTGGCGGATCCCTCAATGGTTCTTACCAAGAACTCCGACTATCTGGATGTCTATTTCGGCAATATGAATCCGAACGAGGGAACCTCCACCGGCATAAACCTTCCGGTCGACCGCACGCTGGTCTGCTATATGGTCGCTTCCATCAAGGACCAGCCCGCTTCCACTACCTGGACGGTGACCGCTTATCATGAGAACGGCGATGAATATACGAAGACCATCACCCTGCCGTCGCTCACCTCTTTCGAGGCCGGCAAGATGTACCGCCTGACGGTCAATCTCGAGGGGACGGCTTCCTCCACGCCGCCCGCCGCTACCAACCTGAGCCCGATGAACCATACGGCCAACTGCTACGTGGTGGCTTCCGACACGCCGGGCATCTACAAGTTCAAGAACTGCAAGGGAACCGATTTTAATTATCTGAACTCCACAGCCGTTTCAGCGGAGGTCCTCTGGGAGTCCAAGGCCAACGGCATGAATGTTCCTTCGGTTGGTGACATCATCGACGTTTCCGATCCCGCCATTACGAATGGTATCGGCATCTACGATGACGGTTATGTCTATTTCAAGACCACCGGCGCGCGTGGAAATGCCCTGATCGCCGTCAAGGATGGCTCCGGGAACATCCTCTGGAGCTGGCATATCTGGTGCACCGGCGCTTCGTTCAATCCGACGACGGATTACTACGATGCGGACACCTACTACATGATGAAAGTAAACCTCGGTGGCTTCAGCTACGATTACATGACCGGAGACAGCAACGGTGTCGGCAGCACGGAAACCGCCGGCCTGCTCTATCAGTTCGGCCGCAAGGATCCGTTCCGCGGTGTCAAGAACCTCTATGCGGACAACGATCCGGTTCAGATCTATACCACCAATGCCGCCAACTGGAACTATGTTGAGTGCACTGCAGAAACCGGCACCGTGGCGTATGCGCACGCTCACCCGATGACCTTCATCCAGCCGAACCGCACCGGAGGCTGGGGCAACATGGATTGGGTCTATACGGAAGGGGAAGAGTTGCAGGCCCGTGACCGCTGGAGCAGCAGCAACGACGATCCCTGCCCGTATGGATGGACCGTGATGGGCAGCTACAACGATATCCTTGGATGGGAAAAATCGGATTATATACTGAATACCGACAAATATGCCGGAGTCAATTTCTTCCATGCTGATTTCAATGGTAATATCGACGCGTACTTCCCGTATGCCGGTTACATTGATGAAGACGGGCACGGTATTGTACAGCAGTATTACGACTATCGTGGATATGGATATTACAATTACTTCCGTTATGCGGGCTTTTATTGGTCCACGAGCGGAGGAACCACCAAGTATCGTCAGTTTATGCGCATCCAGGACAGAAAGGCATACGACAGCCCCTCCACGATGAACGAAGCAGATGACAACCTTGCTCCTATCGTCGAAATTATGCACACATACAATAGCGTCGATTGGGGAGCCTACATATGGGGACCGGAGATCGGGTGCGGTAATGCCTTGTCGGTACGCTGCATGAAGATCAACAACTAACGCACTTCGCAGACAACAGGAAGGGCGACCGCAAGGCCGCCCTTCTTTTTGCTTCGCTTCAAACGATTACAGGGTGATGAGCTCCTTTTTGATGGCGTAAAGCACCAGCTCCACCGTGTTGTTGATGCCGAGCTTGCGGAAGATATTGTTTTTGATGGTGACCACCGTCAGATACTTGATGCCCAGCTGGCCGGCGATTTCCTTGTATTGCAGGCCCTTGCAGCTGAGGCGGATGACATCCAGCTCCCGCGGTGTGAAAAGGCTGTCGGAGGCCTTCTTGGCAAAACTGATGCGCTCGATGAGCCGGGCGATGTCGGTGCCGAAGAACTCGTAGCCGGCGGCGACGCTGCGGATGGCGGATAGCATCGTCTGCTTGTCGCTGCCTTTGGAGAGAAAACCGTCGATGCCGATATTCAGCAGTGGCTCCAGTGTGGCCAGTGAGGTGTCGCTCGAAAGTACCAGAAGCGACACGTCGGGCATCTCGGCCCGCATCCGCCGCGCCAGTTCGATGCCGTCCATGCCGGGCATCATAATGTCGAGCAGCATGACATTCGGAAGGCGTTCCATCGAGGCGAGCATGGCGAGCGCCTTGGCCCCGTCCGCCGCCGTGCCGACAATCTCAATGTCGGTCTGCCCTTCCAGCATGGCCCGGATACCCATCAGCATCAGCGGATGGTCGTCTACCAACAGGATGCGGATTGGATCAGCCATTTTCCGGGGTGTTGACAATCAGGATGGTAAAGACGCTGCCGCTGCACTCGCCGCTCTCCACGAGAAGTTTGCCGCCGCTCTCCTCAATCAGGTCGCGGCTGACCGCCAGTCCGAGTCCGTTGCTGGGTTCGCCGTCGGTGCCGGCGCGTCGCCAGGTGGAGTCGGCGTTGAAGATTCGAGCGAGCTTGTCCTGGGGAATACCGACGCCGTGATCAACCACTGAAACGGCGGCACCCTCCGCGTTCGGCTCGATCCGGACCAGGACGTCACCGCCTCGATAGGAGAACTTGACGGCATTCGAAAGCAGGTTGCGCAGTACGAGCGCCAGATTATTGCGGTTGGTGCAGACGGAGACCTCTTCCGGGGATTCCAGCGAAAGGCGGATCTCCTTGAGTTCGGCTGCGCCTGCATATTGCGTAAGGGTTTCGCGGACCAGTTCGGGGAGAGAGAAGCGGACAGATTCGGTGGCCCCGTTGCCCACTTTGCGTTTGGCCCAGCGAAGGACGTTATCGATCAGTTCCACTTCGGATTCCGCCTGCCGCTCCAACTGCAGGAAAACATCGTTCATCTGTCCGGGGGTGAGGGTGGCTGCACTTTCGCGGATCATCTGAATCCCGCGCAATTGCGCCACGGCGGGGGAGTGGATATCGTGGGAAATAACCTTCAGCAGGAAGTCTTTCTGGGCGTTGCTCTGTCGAAGCCGACGTTCGCTGCGGTGTTGCCGTACGGCGAAGACGACGGTGACGCAGGCGGCTGCAACCAGCAGCAGGAGAAGAATCAGAAGGATATCCCGTTGGAGCCGTTTGTGGGCGATATCTTCCTGCTGGGCGGCGATGGTCGCTTCCCGCCGGGCGGTTTCATATTCCACATTGAACAGTTCGAGTGCATTGTTGCGTTTGCTGTCCGCGATTTCTCCCTGAAGACGGGCCGCCTCTTCCAGATAACCGTAGGCTTCCGCCGGATGGCTTTCGCGCAGCGATGCGGCCAGGCGGCTGCAGATCTTTTGCAGCAGAGGCTGGTCATTCAATGCCCGCGCGAGGGTTGCCGCCTCTTGCAGATATTTCTGTTCCAGCGTCTTGGATCCACCTTTCCGCCCATATTCCTGGGCCAGCTGGAAACAGACGATAGCGAGGGATTGCCGGGCGTCATTGTCCCGGAAAACATCCTCGGAAAAGCGGAGGTCAGCGAGCGCAGCCTCGTGCCGGCCTAATGCACTGAGCGGATAGGCTCGCTGGCTCCTCCGGATAGCTTGTCTAAGACGGTTGTTCTGTTGCTGTGCAATCGCTACGGCCCGGTCTGCGAAATGAAGTGCGGTGCTGTCCGCCCCAAGGGCATGATAGACGTCGCAAGCCTTTCCGTAGGCCATGGCCAGTTTGTCCGGACGGTCCAGCATCTGCTCGTTGGCGATGGCCTCCAGGGCATAATCGAGCGCCAGTTGCGGCTCGCCGGCATAGACATACATCGAGGCCAGATTGATCAGCGAAGAGGTCAAGCCTTTCTGCTCGCCCTGCGCCTTGTCGTAGCGGTAGCAGCGGATCATATACTCCGCCGCCTTATCGAAAGCCCCGAGCCGCGCGTAGCAGCTGCCCAGGATGGACCAGAACTCGACGGCCTGCTCCTCCGTGATGCCGCTCTGCGAAGCCCCCTCCTGCGCCACCCGGATGGCTTCCGGATAGCGGTTGGCATAGTAGAGTTCCTCCGCCTCTGCATACCAGTCCCGCGCGCTGCCGCTAAGGGCGACCGCAAGGAATATCAGGGTGATGACGAGGACTTTCCGCATACCTTGCAAAAGTACGCAGAAAAAACCGGAACGCGGATACATAATAATATGTATCAGAGTCGATGGTTTTTCGTTATATTTGTAGCAAATAACCCTAGCGACTATGCGAAGGCGTGAATTCCTGAAGTTGTCGGCCGCTGCGGCGGCTGCGGCGGCGGTTTCCCCCGCACTGCTCTCCTGTGCGGGCGGCAGCGGAGTCGGCAAACGGGCTGGCAAGGGTGGCAAACTCTCCCTGCGGTACTATCCTTATATCGTTGAGCTTCAGCATACTTTTACCAGTTCCGGATTCTCCCGCGACACGACCACCGTCATCCTGGTGGAAATCTCCTACGACGGGGTGACCGGCTACGGCGAATCGGCACTGCCGCCCTATATGGTCGGCCAGACGCTGGAGACGGCCACGGCTTTCCTCGACAAGGTGGATCTTTCGCAGTTCTCCGACCCGTTCGAGACCGACGCCATCCTGGGCTACGTGGACTCGCTCGCGGAAGGGATGTCCTGTCCCAAGTGCGGCATCGATATCGCCCTCAACGACCTGATCGGCAAACTGCTGGGGCAGCCGCTCCACCGGATCTGGGGATTCTCGGCTGACAAGACCCCCTGCACCTCTTACACCATCGGGATGGACACCCCCGAGGTGATTGTCACCAAGACGCTGGAAGCCGCCCCTTATAAGATATTGAAGGTCAAGCTGGGCTCCACGGAAAAGGATGACAAGATGATCGTGGAGACCATCCGCAGCGTCACCGACAAACCTATCGTGGTGGACGCCAACCAGGGCTGGAAGGACAAGCGCTATGCGCTGGATATGATCGGCTGGCTCGCTGAACGGGACGTCAAGTTCGTGGAACAGCCGATGCCCAAGACCGTCATAGACGACATGGCCTGGGTCACCGAGCGCAGCCCGCTGCCCACCATCGCCGACGAATCGTGCCAGCGCTGGAAGGATGTGGCCCGGCTGCACGGCGTTTTCACCGGCATCAACATCAAGCTGATCAAGTGCACCGGCCTGCGGGAAGCGCTCCGGATGATCGACACCGCCCGCGGCCTCGGTATGGGCGTGATGATCGGCTGCACCACGGAAACCAGCTGCGCCGTATCGGCGGCCGCCCAACTCGCCCCGAAGGTCGACTTCGCAGACCTCGACGGCAACCTGCTGATTTCCAACGACTGCTTCAGCGGAATGAAAATCGTTGACGGAAAAATAACCTTGAATGACCTGCCGGGTATCGGCGTTACCAAATTATGAAAAAGAGTTTCCTCGTCCTGGCCGCCGTAGCGGTCCTGATGCTGCTGGGCGCTCCCGTAGTAGATGCCCAGACGGACAAAGCCACTATCTATCCTTCCGCTGAAAACGGCTGGAAAAAGGTAAAACCGGAAAAGTACGGCTTCTCCAAAGAGGCCCTCGATGAGATTACCAACTATCTGATTGACAGCACCCGTGCTACCGGCGTGGCGGTGATTGTCGGTGGTGAGATGATTTATTCGTTCGGAGCGCTGGACCGTCTGAGCTACCTGGCCTCCTGCCGCAAAAGCGTGTTGTCCATGCTCTACGGCAAATATGTGGAAAACGGCACGATTGATCTCTCACAGACAATCGAGGATCTCGGGCTCGATGATATCGGAGGACTGCTTCCCATCGAGAAGAAAGCTACGGTCTATGACCTGATTACCGCCCGCAGTGGCTGCTACCATCCCGCCTCCAATCCGGGCGACTCCGACAAAAAACCGGAGCGCGGCTCCAAGAAGCCCGGCCAGTATTTCGTTTACAACAACTGGGACTTCAATGTCGCGGGTTTCGTGCTGGAAATGAAGACCGGCAAGAATATCTATGACATCCTGGGCGAAGACCTGGCCATTCCCATCGGGATGCAGGACTGGGACCGCGAGGCACAGAAGAAGGGCGGCAACCTGAAGATCTCCATCTATCCGGCTTACCATTTCTATCTCTCCGTTCGCGACATGGCCCGCCTGGGCTACCTGATGCTACGCGAAGGCAACTGGGATGGGCAGCAGTTGATTTCCAAGGATTGGATCAGCAAGATGACGACACCCGTTTCCACCCTCAAGGAGGTCAGCGCCACCAGCAAGACGACTCGCTACAGCTACGGCTATATGTGGTGGCTCTTTGACAAGCGCTCCAAAGACTATCTGCCGCAGTACAAAGGGGCATACGGCGCTCGCGGCGCGATGGGCCAGTTCATCACGGTCATCCCGGAACTGGATATGGTCGTCGCCTTCAAGACCGACGCCGTCTACAAGCGCAAAACCTCCCACGGCCAGTACCACACCTTCCTGGATATGCTGGTCCAGGCCAAAGACTAGGCACGCGGGGCGTGACTCGGGCCGTCCCGTTTCGGCCTTGGCGGCTAACTCGTTGAGAGTCTTTACGATGCACAAAGTACTGGTACCTGTTTCGGGTACAAGTACTTTACGTTACTAACTGATGTAGAGATAGTTAGCCGCCAAGGCTCCGCTGGAAGTGGCGGGGTGTCAGGGACGCCAGATGACGCCGGGGCCGGAGGCAAGAATCTGTAGCTGCGGGGAGGCAAGGAGCGAGGCAGGAAGGGTGCCGGAACCGGAGGGAAGGTCGGCGCCGATCAGGTTGAAGAGCCAGGTCCAGTAGGGAGCGACCTCGCCGGCGGCGTTGCGCCAATCGATGGCGGCCTCCGGGAAGAGGGTGTCGCCGGCGGCGGTGACATAGGATTCGCGAACCAACTCGGAGCAGTAGAGGGCGCCGTTGTCGGGCTTGAACGCGACATCATAGGGCTGACCGCAAAGCTCGCGAGCACGGGCCACGTAGCGCTCGAGCGCATCGGGGGCATCGGCCGGAGCAGAGGAAAAGGAAGCAGAGGTGCTACCGGCAGAATTCCCGCTGGAAACGGTAAAAGTCGCAGAACAACCGGCATTATCCGCAGAAGCGGAGGCAGCGGAAGCTGCCGACGACGAGAGCCGGGCGACGATGAACCAGGGCAGGCCGCCCTCACTCAGGGTAAAGTCGGTCAGGAAATCGGCCAGCGGATAGCGCGCCACACCGCGTTTGAGGGTGGCGTCGATCACCCAGGTGGAATCGCCTTCCACCTCCAGGATGGAGACATGGATCAGATTGAGTGAATCCCCTGCGCAGGTGATGGAATCCACCGGCGGATTGTGCTCCGCGCCGGGCAGATATCCCATCGGAAGCCCCGTAAAAAGAAGGTCTCCGGTTTGCAGGGCAACCGGTCCGGCCGGATGGGGATGGCACGCCGCTACGAGCAGCACCGCCAGCGCAAAAAGAATCCGTCTCATCTCTTTCAGATTTTTTCGCAAAAGTAAGGAAAGCTCAGAATTATTGCGAACTTTGTAGCAGAGAAAATATGCTCGATGGAAAACCCTGAAACCTCCCGCTCCAGCCAGGTGCTGGAACTCGCCTCGGAAGCTGGCCAGATCCTTCTGGAAAACGGCTCGGAGATCTCCCGTGTGGATGAAACGATGAAACGCATCGCCGCCAATTACGGTGAGAGTTCCGAGAACTTCTTCACGATGGGCAACGGCATCATCACCACCGGCGACTCCTATGCCGGCGTGAAGTACATTCCCATCAAAGGGGCCCGCTTTGACAAGATCATCGCGGTGAACCAGCTTTCCTGGGATATCCAGAATGCCGGCTGCACCTTCGACGAAGCCCGGGAGCGAATCGCGTCCATCCGCAAGATGCGCGGCAAGCCCGTCTGGGAACAACTCATCGGCGCGGCGCTGGGCAGCGGCGGATTCTGCGCGGTGTTCGGCGGCAGCCTCTTCGACTGTGCGGCGGCTGTCGTGGCGGGCATCCTGCTCTGGATCTTCGTTCTCACCGTCAGCATGCCCTACCTCTCCAAGATGCTGGGCAATATTTTCGGCGGCCTGGTGGGAACCGCCCTCTGCGCCGCGTTCCATAGTTTCGGATTCGGAGAGCACCTGGGCAACATGATTGCCGGCACCCTGATTCTGCTGGTGCCGGGCGTCGCTTTCACCAACGGCATCCGCGACCTGGCCAACGAGGATTACCTCTCCGGCGCCACGCGCCTGATGGATGCGCTGATGATGTTCTTCTGCATCGCGCTGGGAACCTGCGTGGCCTTTGTGATTCACAGCTACTTTATCGGCGGCATCATCCAGCTCAACGGCACCTTTGCCTCCGCCCAGACCGCCGGTCTTCCGGCACAGTCCCTGGCGGCGCTGATGGGCACCCTGGCCTTCGCCATCCTCTTCAGCGTGCCGCGCAAATTCTACCTGAGCACCGGTCTGGTGGGTATGCTCGGCTGGATCACCTACCTGCTGATCTACCGCTACGCGCAGCTCGGCATCGGAGCTGCCACCTTCGCCGGCGCATTTGTCGTGGCGCTGCTCTCCATCGTGCTCTCTATCGGCCAGAAGTGCCCCAGCACCATCTTCCTGGTCTGCGGAAACTTCCCGCTCATTCCCGGCGGCGGCATCTTCTGGAGCACCTACTACACGCTCACCGAGCAGCTGACTCCCGCCCTCACCGCCTGGTACACGGCCCTTAAGGTTGCCGTCGCCATCGTGCTGGGTATGATCATCGTCACCTGGTACTTCCAGAAGCGCAAAAGCCGCAAGGGCCGCCACGCTTAAAAACGCAATTAATTCATAATCCATACCATGAAACGTTCCTTTCTCCTATGCTTTGCGCTGCTGTTGAGTGCAGCAGCACTGCAGGCACAGAAACCCGCGCTCGACCACTCCGTTTACGACGGATGGAAATCTGTCGGACGTCCCGTCATCCAGAACGGCGGCGACTGGGCCACCTATTCCGTCTCACCCCAGGAGGGCGACGGCGTGCTCTATCTATACAATGTAAAGAGCGGCAAGACCTACACGATTGACCGCGCCTCCCGCGCCGTGATTTCCTCCGACGCCACCAAGGCGGTCTATCGCATCACCCCGCCTTTCCTGGAGACCCGCCAGGCCAAGATTGACAAGAAGAAACCCGATGAGCGCCCCAAGGGCTCCATCGCCGTGATCGACCTGAAAACCGGCGAAATCAAGGAGTTCAAGAATGTCATCAACTTCAAGTCCGGCGACGTGCTGGGCGACTGGATTGCTTTCCAGGAAGAAGAGGTGAAGGCACCCGCCCCGAAGGGGAAGAAGGGCGAAGGCAAACCCGAAAAGGGGGAAAAGCCCGAAAAGCCTGAAAAAGAAAAAGCGCCCAAAGACAGCGCCAAGGCCGACAAGCCTTCTGTCAAGACCACGGTCTATGTCCTGAACATCAAGACGCTGGCTGTAGATACGCTGAAGAGTGTCGAATCCTACCATTTTGACCGGAACGGCAAACGGATGGCCTACGTGACCAAGCCGGAGAAAAAGGACAGCGTCACGGTGCGCGGCCTCTTCGTGTACGATCCCGCCACCCGCGAATCCCAAGCGGTGCTGACCGGCGAGAAGAAGGCCTCCTTCGGCAGCTTCTATTTCAACGAGGAGGGCAACCGGATTGCCTTCTACGCTTCGCTCGACACCGCAAAGGAGGCAGCCAAAAATCAGGATCTCTACCTCTGGGAAGGCGGAGAGCCGCGGATGCTGCTCACCCACAAGGCCTCGTTGCTGCCCAAAGGCTGGGAGCTGGGCCAGAAGGCTGACGTGAATTTCTACGACGGCTACCTGACCTTCGGCACCCGCCCTGTCCCGCCGGAGAAGGACACCACGCTGGTGGATTTTGAGCAGGCACAGCTCGACATCTGGGTCTGGAATGAGGATTACATCCAGACCATCCAGAAGAACCGCCTCTCCCGCGACAAGAACCGCACCTACCTGGCCAAGATCGGCTATGACGGTCACGGGTTCGTGCAGCTGGCAGACGAGGACATGCCCAGCGTCACGCTGGCCGACAAGCACACCTGCCCTTATACGCTGGTAGCCAACGAAAAACCCTATCGCATCCAGCGGCAGTGGGACTATTCGTCCTGCTCGGATCTCTGGCAGATTGACCTCCGCAGCGGCTCCCGCAAACTGCTCGAGAAGGCCTCTTCCCTCACCTATGCCTCCGAATCGCCCGACGGCGCCTTCCTGGCCAGCTATGACGAGAAGGAGCGCAACTGGTATGTGATCGATATCGCAGCAGGCACCAAACGCGAAGTTTCCTCCGCCATCGGCAACGCCTTCTGGGATGAGGAGGACGACCATCCCGCCCTGCCGTCGGCCTATGCCGGCGCCATCTGGGCGGAAGACGGCAGCTACTTCTGGATCCGCGACCGGTATGACTGGTGGCAGATTGACCCGAAGGGCGTCAAGGCCCCTGAGCGCAAGACATTCGGCCGGGACAGCCGCCTGGTTTACAATGTGACGATGCCCTACCACCGCACCGACATCCGTGTCCCGCGCGGCGGCATCCTCTTCACCGACCGCCCGGTCTGGTTCACCACGTTTGACGAAGTCACCAAGGAAAACGGCATCGCGCGGCTCGACATCACGCGCCGCAAGGCCAAGGTGGAAAACCTCGCCAAAGGTCCCTACCTCTATCAGGGACTGGCCGTCAGCGGCGGCCGCAAGCCGGTGGCGCTTTACCTCCGCGGCAACTTCGAGGAGGGCAGCGACCTCTGGATGACCAAGGACAACTTCAAGAAACAGGAGCAGCTCACCCACACGGGCGACCAGCTGAAAGCCTACAACTGGGGCACCGTAGAGCTGGTCAAGTGGACGGCCTGGGACGGAACCCCCGCCGAGGGTCTGCTCTTCAAGCCGGAGGACTTCAATCCCGCCAGGAAGTACCCGATGATCTGCTACTTCTACGAGCGCAACTCCGAGACGCTCTACCGTCCCCGCGTGCCGGCACCTTCGGCCTCCACGGTGAACATCCCTTACTTCGTCAGCAACGGCTACCTGATCTTCGTGCCGGATCTGCGCTACAAGGACGGCCATCCGGGCAAGAGCTGCATGAACTTCCTGATGCCGGGCGTGGACATGCTTTGCGAGAATCCGTGGGTGGACGGCGACCATATCGGCATCCAGGGCCAGAGCTGGGGCGGCTACCAGACCGCTTACCTGATTACCCAGACCAACCGCTTCGCGGCAGCCGGTGCCGGTGCGCCGGTCAGCAACATGACCTCGGCCTACGGCGGTATCCGCTGGGAGAGCGGCGTGGCCCGCACGGCCCAGTATGAGAAGGGCCAGAGCCGGATCGGCAAGGACCTCTGGGAGGGATTTGACCTCTATGTGGAGAACTCTCCGCTCTTCTTCGTACCGAATGTCACCACCCCGGTGCTGATCATGCACAACGACCAGGACGGCGCCGTTCCCTGGTGGCAGGGTATCGAATTCTTCAACGCCCTGCGCCGCTGCGGCAAGCAGGCGTGGATGCTCCAGTACAACGACGAGGCCCACAACCTCAAGGAACGCCGCAACCGCAAGGACCTCAGCGTCCGCCTGCAGCAGTTCTTCGACCACTTCCTCAAGGGCGCTCCGATGCCCGTCTGGATGTCCCGCGGCGTGCCCGCCACCCTCAAGGGCATCGATTACGGTTTTGGATTTGATGACAACGAATAATATGAAAAAGATACTTGTTTTGATGATGGCCATGGCAGCAACCTTCTCCTGCGCCCCGAAAAACGAAACGCCCGCCCTGATTGAAAAACACTACGTGGCGGTGGTAAATGGACAGTTTACCCCCGAAATCATGCACCAGATGGGGAAGGTCTCCGACCCGCAGTACTGCGCGGCCACCGGCAAGATTCTCTACGGAGTGACCTATACCTCCATCGAACTGAACAAGGGCAACCGCGAACTCTTCGTGATGAATGCCGACGGCACGGGCAATCACCAGATTACCCGCTCGGCCGGCAGCAAATCCAATGCGCGCTGGATGGACGGCGGCCGCAAGATCGCCTACCTCCACAAGGGACAGATCTGGGTGGCGGATGCCCAGGGCAAAGGAGCGCACCAGGTCAGTGACGTTCCCGGCGGAATCGGCGAATTCAAGCTCTCGCCGGACGAGACCCGGGTGCTCTATGTGAGCGACTTCAAGGTGGCGCCCAAGGCGGCAGACATTTATCCGGACATTCCCAAGTCCACCGCCCGCACCATTACGGGGCTGATGTACCGCCACTGGGACCACTTTGTGGAGAACATTCCGCACACCTTTCTGGCATCCTTTGACGGTGAAAAGCTGGGCGAAGGCCGCGACCTGCTGGACGGCGCGCCGTTCGAACTGCCCACCGAACCCTTCAGCGGCATCGAGCAGCTCGACTTCAGCCCGGACGGCCGACAGATTGCCTACTCCTGCCGCAAGCTGACCGGCCGCGCATACGCCTTCTCCACCAATACCGATATCTACCTGTATGATATCGCCACCGGAAACTGCGAGAACCTCACCGAAGGGATGCCGGGCTACGACACCGATCCGCTTTTCTCGCCGGACGGCAGCAAACTGGCCTGGATAAGCATGGCCCGCGACGGCTATGAGGCCGACAAGGAGCGCATCTTCGTGCTGGATCTCGCCACCCGCGTCAAGACGGAACTGACCGCTGGGTTCAAATACAATGCAGGCGGACTTCTCTGGAACGCCGCTTCCACCGGCCTCTGGTTCACCTCCGAGATGGAAGGGCTCAAGGAGATCTGCTTCGCCGATCTGGCTACCGCATCCTGTCGCAAGCTTACGCAGGGCGACTGGGTGGATTTCAGCAACCTGAGCCTGCTGGGCGAAGAGGCGCTGCTGGCCACCAACTGCTCGATGATGCGTCCCGCGGAGATTGTCTGCGTCTCGACGGCCGACGGCAGCTGGAAACAGCTCACCCAGGAGAATGACGATCTCCTCGCGCAGCTCGCGCCCGTTACGATGGAGGCGCGCTGGATTCCCACGACCGACGGCAAGAAGATGCTCACCTGGGTCGTCTATCCGCCCAAGTTCAATCCGACCAACAAGTACCCCGCCGTCCTGATCTGCCTCGGCGGTCCGCAGGGCGCCATCACGCAGGGATGGTCCACCCGCTGGAACTATCGCCTGATGGCTTCACAGGGCTATATCGTCGTGCTGCCCAACCGCCGCGGAACCACCGCGTTCGGGCAGGAGTGGTGCGAGCAGATTTCCGGCGACTATATCGGCCAGAACATGAAGGATTACCTCTCCGCAGCCGATGCGCTGCTCGCTGAGCCCTACGTGGGCAAGATGTGTGCGGCCGGCGCCAGCTACGGCGGCTATTCGGTCTATTACCTGGCCGGCATTCACCAGAACCGCTTCTCGGCCCTGATTGCCCACGCAGGCATCTTCAACCAGGAACACATGTTCATGGAGACCGAGGAGATGTGGTTCCCCAACTGGGACAACGGCGGCTGCAAGGATCCCAAGACCTACATGGCCGGCTCGCCGTGGAGCAAGACCCCGGCTTCCGTGCGCCACTACGCCAACTCCGCCCACAAACTCGCGAAGAACTGGAACACCCCGATCCTCGTGATGCACGGCGAACTGGACTACCGCGTGCCGGTGGACCAGGGCATGGCTGCCTTCAATACCGCCCAGATGCTGGGCGTTCCTTCCAAGATGGTCCTCTTCCCGGACGAGAACCACTGGATTCTCAAGCCGCAGAACTCCGTGCACTGGCACCGCGAGTTCTTTGCATGGGTGGATCGTTGGTGCAGATAGGCGTATGAGTATCACCGGTTTAATCGTTACGATCACCCTCTCGGCCGCCGCCCTGGCCGCGCTGCTGGCGTGGCTGCTGACGCGGCTTTCGCTGAAGGCCCGCTACACCCGGGAACTGACGGCGGCGCAGGCTGCGCTCGAGACCGAAAAGGCCCTGCGAGAGCGCGAGACAGCTGCCGCAGCAGAACGGCTGGCGGATGCCCGCGCCGATTTTGACCGCTCGCTCGCCGAGATGAAGGCGGCGCAGGTGCAGGCCCTCGAGGCCACGAAAAAAGAGCTGGCGCTGCAGAGCGAGAAGGCCCTGCGCGAGCGGGAAGAGTCACTGAAAAAGACGGCCGGAGAAATGATGACCAACATCACCGGCGGCCTGGCACAACGCATCACCACCATGACCGAAGCCTTCGAGGCGCAGAAGAAACAACACACGGAGGAATCGGCCTCGCTCAAGACCAAGGTGGATGAGGCGGTGCGCCACTTCGCCGAGCAGAGCAAGTCGCTGGGCGACACCGCCGAGCACCTGGCCAGCGCACTGCGTGGCGACAACAAGATGCAGGGCAACTGGGGCGAACAGATGCTGAACAACATCTTCGTGCAGGAGGGGCTCGTGGAGGGGCGCGACTACCACCGCGAGGTTTACCTCCGCGACGAGACCGGCGAGATCCTGCGCAATGAGGATTCTGGCCGGAAGATGCGTCCGGACTATGTGCTGCACTTCCCGGACAACACCGACCTGCTGATCGACGCCAAGATGAACCTCGACGCCTTCGTGGACTGGTACAACGCCGAGACCGCCGCCGAAAAGGCCGAATGCGCCAAGCGCAACCTCGCCGCCGTCAAGGCGCAGGTGGCCTCGCTCTCCGGCAAACGCTATGCGGAGTATGTGCGCGACGGGCACAAGACACTGAACTACGTCATCATGTACGTGGCCAACTACGGCGCGCTGGCCCTGGCCCGCACGCTGGAGCCGGGCATCGTGAACGAGGCCTTCCGTCAGAACGTGCTTATCACCACGGAAGAGACCATCATGCCCTTCCTGCGCGTGCTCCACACGGCCTGGGTGAACGTGGACCAGATCCGCAACCAGGAGAAGATCATCAAGGCCGCCTCCCAGATCGTGGAGCGGGTGCAGGATTACTGCGAAGCCAACGCCGCGGTGGGCGACGCCCTCCAGAAGGCGGTGGCCGCCCACGAAAAAGGGACCCGGAAACTGCAGGACGGCGGCCAGAGCATCATCCGCGCCGCCCTCGAGGTCCAGCGCCTCGGCAAGATCTCCCAGAACCCCAAGAAAGCCGCCTTGCCCGAGGTGGAAGAATAACAGAGAACGGCGATGGGAGCACGCAGGTGGTTATACGGTTTGCTGGGATGGGTCATTGGCGGGCCCATCGGAGGCCTGATTGGATACTTTCTCGGAGCCGCCTCGGACGTGCGGGGAACTGTATCGGCGAACCCGACAGCGGCAGGCGGCAGCTCCTCCTCGACCGCGGGCCACAGCTACTCCGCCCAGGAACAGCGCAACAGCTTCCTGGTAAGTCTGCTCGTGCTTTCATCGGCCGTCATCCGGGCCGACGGAAAGACGCTGCGCTCGGAACTGGACTATGTACGGAATTTCGTGCGGCAAAACTTCGGCTTCGCTGCGGAAGACGAAGCCATGCGCATCCTGGACGAGCTCAACCGGAAGGCGGTGGATGTCCGGTCGGTGGGTGCGCAGATTGCTGCGAACATGAACTATTCCCAGCGGCTGCAACTGTTCCACTACCTGGCCCAGCTGGCGGCCGCGGACGGCGAATTCAGCGCATCCGAAAAGACGGTGCTTGAAACAATCGCCGCGGCAATCGGGATTTCGGCGGCGGATATGAACTCCGTCATCGCGATGTTCTACAAGGACACCAGCTCCGCCTATGCCGTACTGGAGATCAAGCCCGAGGCCACCGATGACGAGGTTAAGGCCGCCTATCGCCGGATGGCGATGAAGAACCACCCCGACAAGGTCGCCACCCTCGGCCCGGACATCCAGAAGGCCGCCGCCGACAAATTCCGCCAGGTCCAGGAAGCCTACGAGGCCATCAAGCGCGAGCGCGGGATGAATTGATCGGCTTTTTTATTTGAAGCGTCGCAGGAGGCGGAGGACGCGTTCCTTCTGGAGCGGAGCGTTGAGCGGATTGCGCTCTTCTTCCATGTTGGCGGTAGAGGCGAAATAGACAATCTCGTTGGCCTCGACGTCCACGATCATGATGAAGATCCGGGAGAGGTGACGCAGGTGATGGCCGGTATAGACGGCGCCGCCGCCAAGCAGCCCGGCAATCACGCCGGTCACAATGGACAGCCCGACATCCATGGCCACCGATTTCGCATAATTGGAACGGTCCCGCGTAAATCCCGTGTGATAGACCAGCATGCCGTAGCGGTAGCCGTAACTCCGCAGCAGACGGGTGATTTCATCGGGGACGCCGGCATTTTTCAGGGCCTTTGGACGGACACCGGCCAGGGCGCTGACATGCCAGGCATAGGGATTGTCCTCCCCGGAGTAGTCCACGGGGATCACCTCGGCCACGGGGTAGCCGTCGGGCTGCTCCACCGGCAGCGGAAGCGAAGTCAAAGCCTCCGAAAGAATCTGCGTGGAAGTTTCGGAGAGGCCGATATCGAGCGTCTCCGTTCCATTCTTTTCAACAAAGAAAATCTCGCTCATCGGCTCCAGCAGGGCGATGGGCTGCGCCACGGAGGCCGGGGTTTTCGACACATAGCGCGCCGACGAGCAGCCGGTAAAGAGCAGCGCAAGCAGCGCCAGGATCAACAGCGGTTTTCGATTCATGACAAAGAAGGTTTCGTTCTTTTGGGCAAAGATAATGTTTCCTACGGAAAGACGGAAATATTTGGTCAGTTGAAAATTAAAGCGTATCTTTGCAGCCCTGCAAAAAGTGCAGGGAAATGTTAACTTATTTATTTACACCAAATTAACAACCCAATGCCTGGATTAATTGGAAAAAAAATCGGAATGACTTCCGTTTTCGATGCCGCCGGCAAAAATCTGCCGTGCACCGTTATTGAGGCTGGTCCGTGTGTTGTTACGCAAATCCGTACAGTAGAGAAAGATGGTTATGCCGCTGTACAGCTTGCCTATGACGATATCAAGGAAAAACACGCCAGCAAGCCCCTTCAGGGCCATTTCAAAAAGGCAGAAACCACGCCGAAGCGCAAGCTCGTGGAATTCAAGAATGATTTCCCCATGGAGCTGAAGCTCGGCCAGGTGATCACCCTCGCAGACCTTTCCGAAGGTGTCGAGTGGGTAGATGTCACCGGAACATCCAAGGGTAAAGGTTTCCAGGGCGTTGTGAAACGCCACGGATTCCAGGGCGTAGGTGGTCAGACCCACGGCCAGGATGACAGACTTCGTCACCCCGGTTCCATGGGCGCATCCTCCTGGCCTTCCCGCGTTTTCAAGGGTATGCGTATGGCCGGCCACATGGGCGGCGACCGCGTCAAGGTTTTCAACCTGCAGGTCATCAAGGTCATCCCTGAAAACAATCTTCTCATTCTCAAGGGTTCCATCCCCGGAGCCAAAGGTTCTTATGTAATTGTGGAGGACTAAGCGTTATGAAACTCGACGTTTACAAAATCGACGGTACCGCAGCCGGCAAGCAGGCCGAGCTCGCTGATGACATCTTCGCCATCGAACCGAATGACAACGCTATCTATCTCGACGTGAAGCAGTATCTCGCTGCACAGCGTCAGGGTACCCACAAGACCAAAGACCGCAGCGAAGTCGCCTACTCCACCAAGAAGATGGGTCGCCAGAAGGGCGGCGGCGGCGCACGCCACGGTTCCATCAAGTCCAATATCTATGTAGGTGGTGGTACCGCACACGGTCCGCGCCCGCGCGATTACGACTTCAAACTCAACAAGAAGGTGAAACAGCTGGCCCGTTTCTCCGCACTTACCTACAAGGCAAAGGACGGCGCCATCACGATGGTTGAGCCCTTCTCCATGGAGAAGCCCTGCACCAAGGATTTCATCAAGATCCTCGACGCACTCAAGGTCAACGGCCGCAAGACCCTCGTCATCCTTCCCGAAAACTCCAAGAACATTTACTTATCGTCTCGCAACCTGCCGGAAGCCAAGGTTATCACTGTTGACGAGATCAACACCTACGTGCTGCTTCATGCAAACCACCTGGTGCTGGTTGACGGTGTCCAGGACATTCTCGCTGACAGACGTAAATAAACCGCACAGCAATGGGAATTTTAATTAAGCCAATCGTAACTGAGAAAATGACGGTTCAAGGCGATAAGTTGAACCGTTACGGTTTCATCGTCGACAAGGATGCCAACAAGATCGAGATCAAGAAGGCAGTCGAGCAGATGTACGGCGTTTCCGTTCAGGACGTCAACACCGTTAACTACCACGGCAAGCGCAAGAGCCGCTACACGAAAGCCGGTATGCTGACAGGCCGCACGAACCACTACAAGAAGGCGTTCGTGACGCTGGCCGGTGATGATAAGATTGATTTCTATAGCAACATCTAAGGACTATGGCAGTACGTAAATTCAAACCGGTAACTCCCGGTACCCGCAATAAGGTCATCAGCACCTTCGAAGAGATTACCTGCACCACCCCTGAGAAATCGTTGCTCGAACCCCGCCGCCGCAGCGGTGGCCGCAACAACCAGGGCAAGATGCCCGTCCGCTATATCGGCGGCGGCCACAAGAAGATGTACCGCGTGATCGACTTCCTCCGCAACAAGGATGAGTACACCGCCACGGTCAAGACCATCGAATACGACCCGAACCGCAGCGCACGCATCGCACTCGTTGTTTACGCTGACGGTGAGAAGCGTTATATCATCGCCCCGAACGGCCTTAAGGTCGGTCAGGTGATCGCTTCCGGCAGCGGTGTCGCTCCCGAAGTGGGCAACACGCTTCCGCTTGCAGAAATTCCGCTCGGTACCCTCGTTCACAACATCGAACTGCGCCCGGGTGCAGGTGCCGTCATGGCACGCAGCGCCGGCGCATACGCACAGCTCACCGCACGTGAAGGCAACCACGCTGTCCTCCGCCTCCCTTCGGGTGAAACCCGCATGGTGCTCGTCAGCTGCCGCGCAACAGTCGGTGTCGTGTCGAATACCGACCACAACCTCGAGTCTCATGGTAAGGCTGGTCGCCGCCGCTGGCTCGGACGCCGCCCGCACAACCGTGGTGTCGTCATGAACCCTGTGGATCACCCGATGGGTGGTGGTGAAGGCCGCGCATCCGGCGGACACCCGCGTTCCCGCAAGGGTCTGCCTGCTAAGGGCTACAAGACCCGTAACCCGAAGAAGAACTCGAACAAGTTCATCATCGAAAGAAGACACAAATAACGGAATTAAATCTACAAGACTATGAGTCGTTCACTTAGAAAAGGTCCTTACATTCAGGACAGCCTGGAAAAGAAAGTCCTCGCGATGAACGAGGGCAAGATGAACAAAGAGGCCATCAAGACCTGGTCCCGTTCCAGTATGATTTCCCCTGACTTCGTAGGTCACACCATCTCTGTGCACAACGGAAACAGATTCATTCCGGTATATGTGACTGAGAACATGGTTGGCCACAAGCTCGGCGAATTCGCTCCGACCCGTACTTTCAAGGGCCATTCCGGTAATCGTTAACAGTAAAAGCAGATTACAATGGGAAAACGTAAAAGAGAAATGGCCGACAGGCTGAAAGAAATAAAGAAACAGACAGCTATCGCAAAGCTGAATGATGTTCCTACCTCCCCGCAGAAGATGCGCCTCGTGGCTGACATCATCCGCGGTGTCGAGGTCAACAAGGCGCTGGATATCCTCAAGTATTCCAAGAAAGAGGCATCCGTCCGCCTGGAGAAACTCCTTCGCAGCGCCATCGCAAACTGGGAAGCCAAGAACGAAGACCGCCGCAAGGAACTTGAAAACGGCAATGTGATCGTCAAGACCATCATGGTTGACGAGGGCCGCACGCTGAAGCGCATCCGCACCGCCCCGCAGGGTCGTGCCGCACGCATCCGCAAGCGTTCCAACCACGTCACCATCGTGCTCGACGTGAAACCTGTCAAAGAAGAAACCAAACCAGTAGAGGAGGCAAAGTAACATGGGACAGAAAACCAACCCTATCAGCAATCGTGTAGGTATTATCCGCGGTTGGGACTCCAACTGGTACGGTGACTACCCCACCCGGATTCTGGAAGACGCCAAGATCCGCGAATACCTCAACGCACGTCTGGCGAAGGCATCGCTTTCGAAGATTGTGATTGAGCGTACCCTCAAGGTCATTACGGTGACCGTCCACACGGCACGTCCCGGTGTCATCATCGGCAAGGGCGGCCAGGAGGTCGACAAGATCAAAGAGGAATTGAAGAAGATCTGCGGTAAAGACATCCAGATCAACATCTTCGAGGTGAAACGTCCGGAAGTTGACGCCAATATCGTCGCCAACAACATCGCACGTCAGCTCGAGGGCCGCGTCTCGTATCGCCGTGCCGTCAAGATGGCCATCGCATCCACGATGCGCATGGGCGCTGAGGGCATCAAGATTCAGATCAGCGGTCGCGTCGGCGGCGCCGAAATGGCTCGCAGCGAGATGTTCAAGGAGGGTCGTACCCCGCTTCACACCATCCGTGCAGACATCGACTACGCACTGGCAGAGGCTCACACCAAAGTCGGCGTGCTCGGCGTCAAAGTTTGGATTTGCAACGGTGAAGTGTACGGCAAGCGCGACCTCTCCCCGAATGCAGGTACCTCGGCACAGAGCCAGGCAGCTCCCCGTGGCGAGCGCGGCGGCGAACGCCGTCGTGGCGGCCGTGGCGGCGAGCGTCGCGGTGGCCGTGACCGTCGTCCCCGTCAGGATGCCGAATAATCCGGATCAGGGATTTGAACCGCCGGCCGGAGGGTGAAGCCTTCCGGCCGGTTTTTTTTATTACCTTTGGGGTATGAAGCTATTCCTCTTCCACTTCTCTTTTTTTCTTCTCCTTTGCCAGTCTTTATACTGTCAAAACCAGGTTTCCTATTTATACAATTCTATCGGAGATTTGACGAGCCGATCGACTGAGAATGGCGAAAGAATCGCCCATACAGATGCAGCGCCAGATAGCTTATACGCACCTATTCTTTCCACCGTCAACAAGGCTGCCTACAATAGAAAAGCCTTGAACACTCTTCATTCCCACTACCGTGACAGCGCCAACGCCCGACATGCTGCCATCAAAGCCCGGTGGAACCGAGGCAATCAGGAAGCCGCATGCGCAGTCGATACCTCGCTAGTCCTTGGACAGATACCCATAACCCCCTTTGTGACCCAGACAGGCGCCCGTACCTATTCCATTCCTTTTCCGACCTCATCCGGCTATGGCTTTGTCCCTGAAGTCAACCTACTATATAATAGCCAGTCCGACGAAGGCATTGCCGGATTTGGATGGAGTATTGGGGGCCTTTCCGCCATAACGGTCAGAAATCACTGTTTTTACTATGATGGAGTGACAAGGTCTGCCATATACGACGGAACTGATGAACAGTATGCCCTGGATGGTATTCCTCTGGTCAGGAATTCCCACGCCGGAATGTATTCATATGATTACGAAACGGTGACAGGGAACGTTCTCGCAAAAGCTATCCGGAATGAGAGCAATCAGGTAGTTTCTTTTCGTGTCCTCTTTCCCGATGGCCGTCGCGCTTTTTATGGACTGCCCGATGCCCCATCACCGGATGCCATCTACCCATTGAGCGAAGTTTCTGACATTCGCGACAACACGATCAAGTACATCTATAACGATCAGCAATTTCCCTATCCGATAGACACTATCCTATACGGAAAGAATCTGGAAGAGGCCATCATATTCCGGTATGAAGACCGAAGTTCTGTCGCCATCCCGCCATCCATGGCCGGCAGAGGACTACAACGAAGCCTGTTATTAAAAGCCATTATAGGAATTAGCGGGAATCAGGTTATTTGCATTGACAGCCTTTTTCATGAACCTCTCTATGGAACGCATCTGCTTACCCGCTATTCCAGATCTCGCGGCTCCGATTGTTTGAATCCGTTAAGATTCCGCTATGGAGAGATAGACGAAGATTATTCCGGCACTGAAACGGACACATTGCTTGCTCAGATTCCTTTTTGGATTCATTCGTTTCCGTCAGCGAATGACCTGCAACTCATCCGGGGAAAAATGAATCCAAATTCTTACTCGGACGGACTTATCATATTACCGAAGTTCGATAACTATGGCGTAATAGTTTCCATCTATGGGTTTAACCACTACGGAAGCCTTTATCCTCCGGAACAATCTATTCTTGTATATGATTTCATTGATGAGCTGAGGAAACCAGATACTTTGTATTGCAGAGAAGGGTTTCAGGATATTCAAGCAGTAGATATTGACGGAGACGGATGCGACGAGGTTGTGAGAATCAATTATTCGAGCCACACGAATGACAGTACTTTTCTCAAGTTTTCCGTCTTTAAATTCAATGGTCAGGCGGGAGGATTGGATTCCCTGTATAGCTTTACTGCAGGTATGAAGGGCAGTGTCCGATCCTTCGGCTCGTACGGACCAGATCGCTTTGTCTACTACTATGGCGATTTCAGAGATAAAGGTTATACTCAGTTGATGATTATCAACGCATCTATCAATGGTAGCAATGAGGCGACCCGGGTAATTGATCTTAAAACCAAATCTGTCATTTATAACGCTTATACATTTGATCCCGTCAGTTCCCTTTCTGATCTTTTCGTCCATGATATTGATGGGGACGGTATTACCGAGGTTTGTGAAGCCACTTTGAACGGTTTTGATATTTACCGTTTTACAAATATTGGGCTTCAAAAGACACATAACCTTCCTTCGCCTAAATCTAATGGACTAAATGAAGTTATAGCGATTGGTGATATCAACGGGGATAATTATGCCGAGTTTGTCTGTGCAGCATTTGGGTCCAATGGCCTGTTTTGTTATAGTTACGATGGAAAATCATTTACCCGATATTCTTTTGATAACAATTACTTCACTAACCTTTCTGATGAATATCTGTTGATGGATGTCAATAAAGACGGATTTAACGACCTCATAAGAAAAAGAGGAAACGACTTGACCGTCTTTATTAACGACCACGCATGGTTTAGTCAAAACTACGTCACATCTTTGACACTGGACAATGCAACGGAACTCGTTCCTGCGAATATTGCGATGCCCGGAGGCATCAGTGCCGTGATGACATTGAGTGGCACCCGATTGGATATCTACGATTATGGTTATGACCGATCTCGTGAGCGCCTGCTCACATCTGCATTTGACAGCTATGCGAACCGATATAAGAACGAGTACCGCAATATCACTGAAGAAGACGATGCGCCATATGGTATTGAAAACACCTCTGCGAATTCTCTTTCCGACGGGTTCTGTAAAATGCGGTTCCCTCTTATTGTCCTGGACGGCACTGTGGTCAAAACACCTGACGGAACAGAAAGAAATGAGGAGTGGTATTTTTATTCAAACGCCATTATTAATCGGAGAGGCCTCGGTTTTTGTGGATTCCAAACTACTCGTAAAGAGAGCCTTTCTGATGGAGCGATCGGCATTTCACATATAGTTACCGAAACCGTTTCCGATCCGGAAACCTTTTCAGTTCCAATTAAAACGACAGTATATGAGGGCAGCATTTTCGGAACGAAACTCGACTCAACAATCTATCGTTACACAAAGATATCCCATCCCTACAAAAAGTTCATTCCGCGGTTGGACACTGTCATCAAAGTGGATCTTCTCGCCGGAATACGCACCATATCCCGCTACCAGTATGACCCTTATGAATTTGTAACAAATCAAGAAGTTATAGCTTTGGCTTTGGACACCATCCCCGGTCCCGGGCGCACATCCCATACCTATTACTTCAGGCAGTATGGCCATCAGATTGGGGACGCTGACAGTCTTTGGCTGTTGGGCAACGTTATCACACAGTCGTCCACGCTGTTCAACGATACAACAATACAGGGATGGGAGGAGTGTACGAAGAATACCTATTCGTACCGAAGCAACCAACCGGATACTGTCAGGCATTATGTGGGGATCGTCGATTATCCCGAAGGGATTGTCGAGGCAGAGAATCTACTTTCCGAGACCCGTTACTCCTACGACAGCCACGGAAACGTTCTCTCGGAGCGGACCGCAACCTACGGCGGAACGGCCTTTCGCGGACCGACATATTCCTACGATGCACAGGGCCGCTTCCTCCTGAGCGAAACCGATGCTGCCGGACTGACTACTTCATACTCCGGTTACAATATCTTCGGCAAACCTACAACGGTCACAGATCCGCGCGGGAATGTGACATCATATACCTATGACAACTGGGGCAACCTTACATCTGTCACTCACCCGGACGGCAGCACCGAGAACACCTCCCGGCAGTGGGCGGTCGATGAAGACCTGGGCAGCCTTTACAAGGTTACGGTCAGCGGCAACGCATCTCCTACACAGACTACCTGGTATAGTTCCCTGGGACAGGAACTGCGAACCGGTACGAAGCGGTTCAATGGCGATATTATTTATACCGACAAGCAGTACAGCAACGGCGGACGTCTCCTGCGCGAGTCCCTGCCCTACAAGATGCCGGTTGACACCATCCGGTGGAATACAACCAGCTACGACACTCTGGGACGGATATCTTCAATCACTGCCGCCTCTGGCGCGGTGACATCGTATGTGTATAATGGTAGGACGACAGGAACGACCAAGGAGGGAATAACGATAACCCGGACACTTGGTGCTGACGGCAACGTGTACCTCTCCCAAGATCCCGGAGGAGACATCCGGTACTTCTACCGTCCCGACGGCCAGCCGGATTCGGTACGTGTCATGGTCGCCGGAACGGAGTCTTCTCCCGTCTGGGCGACGACCCGTTTCACGTATGACGATTATGGCCGCAGGACTTCGGTCATTGACCCTTCCGCCGGCACCCGGTCGGATGCCTATACCGACAATGCCAACGGCTCATCGAGCGTAGTACACACGACTTCTAACGGAACGGTGACAACCTACCGCGATACCCTTGGCCGCATTATTCTCGTGCAACGCCATGACAACGGATCGATACCGGTTCCCGATCCGGATGAGCCGGAAGAACGGGCACAACGCGTGGCAGACACACTCGTGGCAGGCACTGCAATAGATTCAGCAATCGTCCGCAATCCTTCATCGGACCGTTCCACCAACTTCAGCACGACTTATACGTACAACGGCTATGGAGACCTTGTCTCCGCCGTATCGAACAACGGGACTTCGACCTATTATACCTACGATACGCACGGACGGGTTGCCACGCAGCGGGAGAACATCCCGGGCAGCCAGTGGCTGCAGCGCACTTTCTCCTATGATACAGCCGGACGCGTAGCCTCGACCGCCTATACAACGGGAACGGGTATCTCCGTAACCGAAAGCTATACGTATACGAACGGATACCATACGGCCACGACCGCCCGCGATACGACTATTTGGCAGCTGCTCGCGGAAAACAGCCTGGGCCAGCCGACCCTGGCGGCAACGGGCACGGCGGGAAGAAGTTATGCCTACGATGCATACGGTTTTCCGCAGCAGCGTACCCTTTGGAATGACCAGGACGAACTGACGATGGACTTCCGCTACAACTATAATCACGCTACGGGAAACATGACCTGGCGGGAAGACCACACGCGGTTCTCCGGAAACAATCCTGTCCGTGAGACGTTCACCTATGACGCCCTCAACCGCCTCACCTCGATGGGCGACAATCTGCTTTCCGGTCCCCGGGATGTGACCTACAGCAATTCGGGCAACATCACTTCGATCGACGGAAACGGCGATTTCTACTATCCGAACAACCAGAGACGTTACCCATACAGGATATCCGGAGGAGATATTGGCGAACTTGCCTGGTGCCCGGATCCGAACATCAGCCTGGGCTATACCGCCTATGACCGGCCGATGTACATTAACAGTTCTTCCGGCCTTGTCGAATTCACCTACAACGATGCGGGAGAGCGGGTGTCGACTGTCTCAAGCGTATACATGGGGAGTGAAGAGGGATACCGTTTCATCTGGGGCCGGTACTACATCGGAGGCCGGTATGAACGGGAAGTGATCGACAATACCACCCGCGAGACGCTCTGGCTGGGCGGCGATGCCTACAGCGCCCCGATGATCTTCTACCGGGAAAGCAACACGGGCGGAGCACTCTACAACATCGGACGTGATGTCCAGGGAAGCATCACTCACTTGGCGACGGTCAACGGAGACCTGCTGCAGGAATACAGCTACGATCCCTGGGGACGTCAGAGGAACCCGGGTACGCACGCCTTTGCGACATACGGTCCTCTACCAAGTGGCGATGAAGAAGAGGAAGAATCCCGGACGGCGAACACCATCACCATCCCTGTCTTGCACCGGGGCTATTGCGGCCACGAACATCTGGAACAGTTCGGCCTGATCAACATGAACGCACGTCTCTACGACCCGTTCACCGGCCGCTTCTACAGTCCGGACCCCTATGTCCAGATGCCCGACTTCTCGCAGAGTTTCAACAGGTATGCTTACTGTTTGAATAATCCGCTGAAATATGAGGATGAGAGTGGAGAGTTCATTGTTACAGCCATTATTATTGGGGCTGCAATTGGTGCTATTGTTGGCGGTTTTGTTGGATATGACATGGCTCAAAGTGCTGGAGCAAAAGGAATTGTCGCTGCAGGGTATATTCTCGGTGGTGCACTGATAGGCGCTGTATCTGGGGGAGGCTCAGCAGCAGTAGGGGCTGCCATTTCTGCCGGATTGGCAGCTGTCGGAGTGGGCGGCTTCGTAGGAGGCGCCATCTCCGGCGGGCTTGCAGGAGCAATCGGCGGTGCCATCAATGGATATGGAATGACAAGACTTGCGGGTGGCACACCTCAGGCTGCTTGGGCCGCAGCTGGAGCACAAGCTTTGATGGGTACTGTTTCAGGGACAGCCCTAGGAGGGTTATGTGCCGGTTCCATGGCTGCATCAAAAGGTGGTAATTTTATCACTGGAAAAATACCTAGAGCAGCAACGCCTATTATCGAATCCCCTTATAAACCCACAATTGATGGCCCAACGGTGGAAGACATTCCGTCTCCAGCTCAATTTCAAGATGGAAGAATAATGGCGTCAGCCTCTTCGTCATCGAATGCTGTTTCTTCATATGTCGATTATCCGCCGAATCAAGGTTTCCTGGGAAGGCCGGAGATGAAGTATCTTTATCCTGGTGAAATGGTAGACCGATATGGTGGTACAAACAGTTATTCTCGTTTCTTCTCCCCTATAGAAACGCCAATTCCGAGCAGATCGTTACCGCCCACATTAAATACGGGTATTCATGATGTGTTTCTTATACAAAAACCTTTTCCTGTTCAATTCGGTCCTATTGCGCCTTATTACGGTCAACCAGGAATGGGAATTCAATATATGGCACCAATTCCCATTGATAAGCTGATTAAGTTTGGCATTATCATTCCTCTACCTGTCCCATAGTAAATGCAGTTATTGTTTAATAACGAGAAGACATGGTCCTTTCTGGTAATTAATTATGAAAAAAAATATATTAAAAAAAAGAATAGAAACACTCGGTATTGACAAGTCTCTTTACTCATTGGATGGAGAACTAACGCCTCCGTACAAGTACATCCTTCAGAAGGGCGGGGGAAAAGCCGGCTATTGGGTGATTATCGAAATTGGAGACCGCGGCGAGGAGGAGAATCGAAGTGAGTACATGACTGAGGATGAAGCCTGCGCTGCTTTTTATCAAAAAATGGTCTATCTTAAAGGCTTGAGAGAGAGACTAAATATTAATACCTACATTCCATCGATTTCAGAAAAGGAGCGTCTCTTTATCGTAAATCCTTCTGGCGAAATCATGGAGAAAGAATGAGTGGGTAACACTATGATTCGAGCCGTTTTTGTCGGTAAGCTAAATGGTCAGGTAGTTATTGTGGAAGTTAAGAGTAGCGCTACGGCCCCGCTGACTCAGAATCAAAGTATTGTTTACCCCAAAATGGAAGTAGGGGAAACTATCCTTCATGTCGGATCAAAGGCATCTAATTTATTCAAGCAACAGACAATTAACAATTACGATTTTCAGATTTGGAGAGGCATTGGCGGAGCATTTAAACCTTGATTAATATTAGCATGAAATCACCTGCAAGAATAATTTTCGAAAAAGAAATCGATCAATTAATAAAAGGGGAAGGTTTTAATACAGAAAGGATATCTTCAGTTCGTCAATACTTCAAGAGAGTTTCTGACAATATTGGACTTTCTATTGGTTTTGGCTTTACTTCTTACATGTACCCAGGACATATAGGAGTTAGTTCCAGCATAGGCATTTGTTTTGATAATATTTCCAGATTGTATTACCAGTTAAACGAACTCCACCGCTATAACAAGTACTGTCTCCAACCGACTATATCACATCAATTATACATGTTGTTGCCCGGAGCTGAATTCTTTGAATATGACCTTGACCAGTCGAATCTGGAGGCAATTCCTTTAACTTGTCGACAAATCATGAATGATATTCATCAGTATGGTTCCGTTTTCTTTGACAGATATCAGGATTGGGACAACGTCGTGTACTCTTTTGAAAAGGAGAAAGGATATACTGATTATGAGAGAGATACCACTCTGCCTATTATGTACTATCTGATGGGAAATAAACAAAAAGGATTGGATTACATAAAAAGACGGCTGGAAGAGCCCCTCACTTCCCCTGATTCCGTGAGAATCAAAAGAAAGGCATATACCGATATAACCGGCGACGTTTTTCTGAAGAACTACTATGCACTCCCGGAGATTCCAGACCCTGCGTTAGCCGTCAGGTGATTTTTTGTTACCTTTGGGGGTATGAAGAGATTCTTTGGCGGTTGGTTGTTGGTGCTGGTGCTGCTCGCGGGATGCGGGCGGACTAGCGGACTGGACCTGCAGCAGATGGCGCAGGCCGACGCGGCCATCGAAGCGGCCATCGACTCGGGACAGATTCCCGGGGCGGTGCTGGCCGTGGTGCGCGGCGGACGGACCGTCTATCTCAAGGCCTACGGCAACCGCCAGGTGGTGCCCGATACCATCCCGATGACGACCGATGCCATCTTCGACCTGGCCAGCGTGAGCAAGTGCGTGGGGACGACGACCGCCATTCTCCAGCTGCTGGAGAAGCACCGTATCCATTTGGACGACAAGGTTTCTCAATACATTCCCGGTTTCGCCCCCTGGGTGGACCCCGAAACGGGAGAAGCGGTGGATATCCGGATCGGCGACCTGCTGACGCACAGCGCCGGGCTGCCGCCCGAGATTCACGTGGCCTCCTACCTGGAGCGATACGGCCCCCATTCGCCCGATGACCTGATCCGGCACATCGCCGTGGAGCTTCCGCGCAGATTCCGCCCGGGAGCCGACGGATATCTCTACAGTTGCCTAAATTTCATTACTTTGCAGCATATCCTCGAAACCGTCACCGGGGAGCGGCTGTGCGATTATGTACAGCGGGAGGTCTTTGACCGCCTCGGCATGAAGCACTCCTGCTACAGCCCGGCGGCAACCCGCAGCGACCTGATGCCGAAGGTGGTGCCGACCACCCTCCAGGCAGACGGGCTTCCCCTGCGGGGCGAGGTGCACGACCCGACCGCCCGACTGGTGAACGACGGGAACAGCGGTAACGCAGGAGTCTTTGCCCCGGCGGAGGACCTGGCCCGTTTTGCCAAGGCCCTGCTCGGCGGCGGTGCCTTCCGCGGAAAGCGGATCCTCGGGGAGACCACCGTGGAGCGGCTCGCAACCTTCCGCGCCCCGAACGGCCGCAGCCTGGGGTGGGATGCCGAAAGCACCTCCTCCGGCCTCAAGGGCGAGGGCTTCAACCCCACGACCGTCCTCTGCCACACCGGCTATACCGGCACTTCGATGGTGCTTGATTTCGAGACCGGAACGGCCGTCATTCTTCTCACAAACCGCGTCCATCCTTATGACAAAGGCGGTATTTCGCAGCTGCGTCGGACCGTTTCCAATATCGTTGCATCTTCCTTGAAATAAACGCCATGGCTCTTCCCGACAGCATCCTTCTCTCCGGCAACTTGAAACTGCTCGAACAGCGGCTCCAGGGACGCGAGGTCTATGCCGTCCTGGACGACAAGGTGAAGGAGCCGCGGCTGACGGGACTCTTCCGCCCGGACCACATTTTCCGCATTGAAGCGGGCGAGGCGGCCAAACGGATGGCCACCGTGGAAGCACTGGCTGCCAAGCTGTTGGCAGCGGGAGCTGACCGCGACGCGCTGCTCTTGGGCATCGGCGGCGGCACGACGACCGACCTCACAGGACTGCTGGCCGCACTCTATCAGCGGGGCGTGGCCTGTGCCCTGGTCCCCACCACCCTGCTTGCGCAGGTGGATGCCGCCATCGGGGGCAAAAACGGGGTGAATCTCGAAGGCTACAAGAACATGCTCGGAACCTTCCGCGCGCCCGAGTTCATCTATATCTGCCCGCCGCTGGCTGAAGGAGCCGACGACCGGGGCGGCATCGCCGAGATGCTCAAGACCTTCCTGCTGTGCGACGCGGCCGCCTATGCGCGGGCCGTGGTGCACTTCAGTGCGCCCCTTCCCCGCTGCGCAGCGGAGCGCCTCTCGCTCATCCGCCGGGCCGTGGAGATCAAATCGAACCTCGTGGAGGAGGATTTTCTCGACGAGGGGCCGCGCCACCTGTTGAACCTTGGGCACACCTTCGGCCATGCGATTGAAAAATGTACCCAGGGTGCCGTGACGCACGGGGATGCGGTGGCCATGGGAATCATCCTGGCTGCGGAAACGGCCGTTCGGCTGGGCGAGGCCGAACCCGCACTGGTGGAGCGGCTCAAGCGCGATTTCACCGCCTGCGGCCTCCCCACAGAGAGCCCCCTTCCGCGGGAAGCGCTGATCGAGGCGGTTGCCAAAGATAAAAAGTCGCGTGAAGGCGCCGTACGGTTCGTGCTGCCCGTCGCCATCGGCCGCGTGATGGTCCAACCCCTGAAACCGGAGGAACTGCGATGAGCCAGCTTTGCCTGAGTGTCCGCTCGGACGATTTCGAGTACTGCCGCGCATTGGCGCAGGGCTTCATGCAGGATGTCGTGGAGATCCGGCTGGAGCCGTGCGACTGGAAGGAGGAGCAGTTCAAGGAACTCTTCTCCTGCGAACGCGAAGTCAAACTGATGGCCTCCTACGTGAACCCCACCTCGCTCAACGAATCGGTGGCGGTGGAACGGCTCTCGCTGGCCATCCTCGCCGGAGCGGACTACGTGGACATCAGCCTCTCGCTCCCGGAGCCCGCGCGCCGCTGGCTCATTTCGCTGGCGCTGAACAAGGACTGCAAGATTATCCTTTCCTATCATAATTTCAGCTGTACGCCCCAGGAGGCGGCCCTCCGCAAGATTGCAGAAGAGGCCTTCAAGGAGGGAGCGGACCTCGTGAAAATCGTCACGATGGCGGAAGATGCGGAAGACTGCCGGCGGATTCTCTCGCTCTACCCGCACTTCCCTGCGGGGCGGCTGGAGGCTTTCGCCATGGGCGAGGCCGGCGCGCAGACCCGCATCGAAGCCGTCACGCAGCACCGGGCGCCCTTCATCTACCTGGCGCCGGGCCGCGAAACCCGCACCGCCCCGGGCCAGTACACCGTCTTTGACTTCTGGGAGGAGGAGGACATTCCCCTGCAGGGCGACGTGATGCGGCTGCCCGCTTCCAAGAGTTTCGCGCAGCGCGCCATTATCCTGGCCGCGCTCTGCACCGGCACCACGCGGCTCTACCGCTACACCCCCTGCTACGACAGCGAGGCGGCCCTGCATGTAGCCGAACAGCTGGGGGCCGAGGTGCAGCGCGAAGGCGATACGCTCATCATCACCGGTCACCAGGATATCCAGCGCCAGGGCCTCATTCTCAAGGATGACACCCTCTTTGTGGGAGAATCCGCCCTGCTGGCGCGTCTCTGCATTCCGCTGGCGGGACTGGCGCGGAGACCGGTCACCATCACCGGGGAAAAGTCGCTGCTCCGGCGGCGCGTCTGCCCCTACAAGACGATGCTGGAACACTTCGGGCTGAAGGTGGAAGGCGAGCGCACCGGCTTCCTGCCGCTGACGGTCTCCGGCACGCTGCGCCCTTCGCCGCTGACGCCCATCAACGGCAAGCACGGCAGCCAGATGATTTCCGGACTGCTGATTGCCCTTTCGCTCTGCCCCACCCGCAACCAGCTGCCCACCTTCCTGCGCATCCACCACCTCACGAGTCGCTTCTATCTCGATCTGACCTGCGAGGTGATGGGCTACTTTGGCCTGGAGGTGCCCGATTTCCCGGAAGAGCAGGACGACCTGGACGAGCGGACTTATTTCTTTGGCACGGGACAGCGGGTGCGCCCGGTGGTCGGACTGGCCTGCGAAGCCGACTGGAGCGCTGCGGCGCTGATGCTGGCCGCCGGCGCCGCGATGGGCGACGTGACGCTGCACGGGCTGAACATCAATTCCCTGCAGCCCGACGCCGAGATGTACGACCTGCTGGTGGAGCAGAACAGCGACCTGGTGCGCTACGAAAACGGCGACATCAACATCCGCAAGGGACTCACCGTCCCCTTTGACTACGACATCACGGACACCCCCGACCTGCTCGGCGCACTGATCATCCTGGCCCTCCGGGCGGGCGGCGAAAGTTGCATCAGCGGCCTGGAGCGGCTCCGCAACAAGGAGAGTGACCGGGCCAGGACCTTTGTGGAGGAGTTCCGCGCCATCGGGGCCGACCTCTTCATCGCGGAGGATGGCAAACTCTATATCGAAGGCTCCCCCTCGCTGCTGCTGCGCGGCGGTCACTGTTCCTCGCACGGCGACCACCGGCTGGCCATGGCGCTGGCCGTGGCGGACGGTATGTCGCGCCGGAAGGTGCACATCGACGACCTCTCCTGCGCCGGAAAATCCTGGCCGGAGTTCCCGGAGGAGCTGGATAAACTATTGGGAAGAAAACGAAAATGAGCGCACTGCACAATACCTTCGGCGGACCGCAGGGGCTGCGGGTTACCCTCTTCGGCGCTTCGCATGAACCCACGGTGGGCGTCACCCTGGAAGGGCTGCCGGCCGGAATCGACCTGCATCCTGATGATTTCGAGCCCGATCTGGCCCGGCGACGCAGCGGTGCCCCCGGCACCACGGCGCGGCGGGAGGCCGACATTCCCCACTTCTCCGGCGGCATGCTGGAATGCAAGGACGGAAGTTTCGTCACTTCCGGACAACCGCTGACCATCACCTTTGACAACCAGGATATCCGCCCGCAGGATTACGAGCCCTTCAAGTTTCATCCGCGTCCGGGCCATGCCGATTTTACGGCGGCCGTCAAGTACGGCGTGGAGGCGACCTCCGGCGGCGGCATCTTCTCGGGGCGCATGACGCTGCCCCTGGTGGCGGCCGGCGTGCTGGCCAAACGGTTGATCGCCCCGATCCGCGTGGAAGCGCGGCTGATCGAGGTCGGCGGCATTCCCGCCACCGACGAGGCGGGCGTCACGGCCGCCCTGGAGCAGGCCCAAGCCGACGGCGATTCGCTCGGAGGTATCGTGGAATGCATCTGCTCCGATGTGCCCGTCGGGCTCGGCGAGCCCTTCTTCGACTCCCTGGAATCACTCCTTTCGCACGCCATGTTCTCGATTCCCGGCATCCGGGGCATCGAATTCGGCGACGGATTCGCAGCCGCCCGCAAGCGGGGCTCGGAGCACAACGACCGCTTTATCGATGCCACCGGCCGGACCGCCACCAACGGGGCGGGGGGCATCAACGGCGGCATCTCCAACGGCAACCCCATCGTCTTCCGGGTGGCGGTCAAACCCACCGCCACGATCGCCCGGCCGCAGGAAACCTTCGATTTCGCGGCGCGGGAGATGCGCCCGCTCGCGGCCGGAGGACGCCACGATACCTGCTTCGCCCTGCGGGTTCCGCCCGTGGTGGAGGCGCTGACCGCCCTCTGTTTGGCGCAGTAAGGGATTTTTCCTATATTTGTGGATTATGATCTGCAGAAGCAAAGCGCCTTTCAGACTGGGTATCGCCGGCGGCGGCACGGACGTGTCACCCTACGCCGACCTCTACGGCGGTGCCATCCTCAACGTGACCATCAACCGGTTCGCCCACGCCACGCTCCGTCCCACGGAGGACGGACAGGTGCGGCTGATCCATGTCAACGAAGGGCTCTGCGCGGAACTGCCGGCTGCCGCACACCTCGAGCCCGTCAAGGGGCTGGAGCTGCAGTGCGGCGTTTACAATGCCGTCGCGGCGCGATTCTGCGGCGGAAAACCCCTCTCCCTGGAGCTGACCACCCAGCTGGATGTTCCCTCCGGGAGCGGCCTGGGCACCTCCTCCACCCTCGTGGTGGCCATCCTCGGCGCCTTTGTGGAGTGGCTGCACCTGCCGCTGGGCCGCTACGATATCGCCCGCCTGGCCTATGAGATCGAGCGGATCGATCTCGGCATGGCCGGCGGCCGCCAGGACCAGTATGCCGCCACTTTCGGCGGTGTGAACTTCATGGAGTTCCGGGACGGCGAGCGGGTGGTGGTGAATCACCTGACCCTGCCCGAGGCCATTCTCAACGAATGGGCCATGAACACTGTGCTGCTCTACACCGACAAGCGCCGCGAATCAGCCCGCATCATCGAGGAGCAGATGGCCAACGTACGCGAACGCAAAAGCGACTCCGTGGAGGCCATGCACCGCGTCAAGGCGGAGGCCTTCCGCATCAAGGACTGCCTGCTGCGGGGCGATCTCGAATCGCTGGGCGATGCGCTGAATGTCAGCTGGATCAACAAGAAAAAGATGGCGGCCGAAATCTCCAACGACTTTATCGACCGCATCTACGATACCGCCATCCACTCCGGCGCCACCGGAGGCAAGATCTCCGGAGCGGGCGGCGGCGGATTTATGTTCTTTCACTGTCCGGGAAATACCCGCTACGCGGTGGTACAGGCACTTGAAAAGCTGGGTATCGGACAGGTTTACGATTTTGAATTCTGCAAGGAGGGCCTGACGACATGGACCGTATAGCACTGCTCAAATCGCGGCTGGAGAGCCACGGCGAACTGATTTCGAACATCCTCTCCGACGAGGCGCTGCTCGGGGAACTGAGCCGGGCCGCTTCGGTAATCGAGGCCTGTTTCCGCGCCGGCGGCAAGGTTTGGTTCTGCGGCAACGGCGGCAGTGCGGCCGATGCACAGCATCTGGCCGCCGAGTTCTCCGGCAAGTATCTGATTGACCGGGACTGCCTGCCCGCCGAGGCGCTCCACTGCAATACCTCCTACCTGACGGCGGTCTCGAACGACTTCAACTACGATATCGTCTATTCCCGCCTGATTTCCGGAATCGGCCGCAAGGGGGATGTCCTGGTGGGCCTCTCCACTTCCGGCAACTCCGTCAATATTGTCAAGGCCTTCGAGGTGTGCCGCGCCAAGGGCATCGCCACCGTGGCCTTCACCGGCGAGGGCGGCGGCGCGCTGGCTGCGCTGGCAGACCACCTGCTGGCGGTTCCCTCCACCGATACGCCGCGCATTCAGGAAGCCCACATCACCCTCGGCCATATCCTCTGCGAACAGGTCGAAAGTGCCATTTTCGGCAACTGATCCATGGAGTGCATCGTACTCTCCGGCGGCTTGGGCACGCGCCTGCGGGGCGTGGTGGGAACGCTTCCCAAAACCCTCGCTCCGGTAGCCGGACGCCCGTTTCTGGGGTGGCTGCTCGACAATCTGGAACTATGCGGATTCGACCATATCCTCCTTTCGCTGGGTTATGGGAGCGACGCGGTGGAGGCCTTTGCCTCGCAGCGCGCCTCCCGGGCCAAGATTGACTGCATCGTGGAGCGCGAACCGCTGGGCACCGGCGGCGCCGTGCGTCTTGCACTCGCCCATGCACGGGAAGAGCAGGTTTTCGTGATCAACGGCGATACCTATTTTGACCTTTCGTTCCGTGAAATGCTGGAGGCCCACTGCGAAAGCGGGGCGAAGGCTACGCTGGCCCTCAAGCCGATGCGGGATTTCGACCGCTACGGCACGGTTTCGCTGGCGGAAGACGGCCGTACCATCACCGCTTTCCACGAGAAGGCCCCCTGCGCAGAGGGCCTGATCAACGGCGGCGTGTATCTGCTTGAACGCGACGCCCTTACCGCCATGCCGGAGAAGTTCTCCCTCGAACGCGACTGGTTTGAGAAACAGGTTGATACGGCCGCTCTGGCAGGCTTTGTCAGCGACGGCTACTTCCTGGATATCGGGGTGCCGGAAGACTACGAGCGGGCGCAGGCCGACTTCTTCCTGGGCGCCCACAAGCGTTACGACACCCTCTTCCTGGATCGCGACGGCGTGATCGACGTGGAACTGGAGTCAGACTATGTCAAGCGGCCCGAGGAGATGCTTTTCATCCCCGGGGCCCTCGAGGCTATCGCCCGGCTGCAGCCCCTCTTCGCCCGCACCCTGGTGGTGACCAATCAGCGGGGTGTGACCAAAGGAGTGATGACCCTCGAGGACCTGAAACGGGTCCACCGCTACATGCTGACCCGGATCGAGGCGGCGGGCGGCCATATCGACAAGATCTATTTCAGCACCGGACTGGACGAATCCGATCCCCGGCGCAAACCCAATAACGGCATGTACCTGGATGCCCTGGAGGATTTTCCGATGATTGACCCCCAGCGCAGCCTGATGGTGGGCGACAAACCCACCGACATGGAATTCGCTGCGAACTGCGGCCTCACCGGCGTGAAGGTCGGCCCGGAATATGGTCTCCGGGAACTTGCAGATGAATGGATCGCCAACCTTTGATAGCTATGCGAATCGCTTTCCTTTCAACATTTTACCCTTTCCGCGGCGGCATCGCCCAGTTCAACGCCAACCTCTATGAGGCGGCGCAGCAGGCGGGGCATACGGTCAAGGCTTTCACCTTTACCTGCCAGTATCCGAAGATCCTCTTCCCCGGCAAGACGCAGTACGTCACCGAAGGGGACAAGGCGAAAGTGATTGAAAGCGAAGCCCTTCTCAACACCGCAAATCCCCTCTCCTGGGGCCGGACCGCCCGGCGCATCGCCGCCTGGAAGCCGGACGTGGTGGTGATGAAATACTGGATGAGCTACCTGGCCCCTTCGCTGGGCTGCGTGGCACGGCGGCTGCGCCGGCGCGGCATCAAGGTCGTCGCCGTGCTGGACAATGTCATTCCGCACGAAGCCCGCTTCTTTGACAAACCCTTCTCGCGCTGGTTCCTGCGCTCGGTCTCCGGCTGTATCGCCATGAGCCGCTCCGTACTCGCAGACATGCAGTCGCTCACCCCGGAAAAGCCCTTCTCCCTGGTGCCCCACCCCCTCTACGACCACTTCGGGAGCCGGATGGACCGCACCGCGGCGCAGCAGGCGCTCGGGCTCGATCCCGGCCTCCGGACGTTGCTCTACTTCGGCCTGATCCGGGACTACAAGGGACTCGACCTGCTGATTGAAGCGATGCAACACCTGAATGAAAACTACCAGCTGGTGGCCGCCGGCGAGTGCTACGGCAGTTTTGACCGCTATGAGCAGCTGGCCGCCGGCCATCCCCGCATCCACCTGCAGAACCGCTATATCGGCGACGAAGAGGTGCCTCTCTTCTTCTCGGCCGCCGACCTGTGCGTGCTGCCCTACCGCAGCGCCACCCAGAGCGGCATCACCGCCATCTCCCTCCACTTTGACCTGCCGCTGGCCGCCACGCCGGTGGGCGGTCTGCCCGAGAGCATCGGAGAGACGGGCGTGGGCGTGATGGCCCGCGACGCTTCGCCGGAGGCCATCGCCGATGCCATCCGCGACTACTTCGACGGAAAAGAGGCCGGATGCCGGGCTGCCATCGCCGCTTTCAAGCGCACCGCTACCTGGAAACATTTCGCTGAAGAAGTCGTTCTGCTTGCAGAACGCATCTGATTTTTTGTTATCTTTGGCGCATATTATACCCTAATTTGCGTCAGATGAAACTGGACAAGTTCCTACAACTGTTTGTCGTCAAGGAGAAAACCTTTTTCCCCCTCTTTATTCAGACAACCGGAAACATTGTCAAGGCCGCCCATTTGCTGGTTGACCTGACCCGCGAAGCCGATCCCGTCAACCGCCAGATGCTCGCCAATCGCATCAAGGAATGCGAGACCGCCGGCGATACTTTCACCGACCACATCATCGAAAAACTGATCGACGCCTACAACACTCCGTTCGACCGGGAGGACGTCCACCAGCTGGCCCAGGACCTGGATACGTTCCTGGACGGAATCCGTGAATCGGCCAAGAAGTTCGCCATCTACCAGCCCGTGGGTACGGACGAGAAACTGACCGAAATGGCCCTGATGATTCTCCGCGATGCCGAACTGATGGATGAAATCACCGCGAAGTTCGAGACCATGCGCCGGGATCTCGGCGAAATCGGCCGCCTCTGCGACGCCATCCAGGAGACAGAGCACAGCGCGGACGACATCTTTACCGCCTACATGAGCGACCTGTTCAAGGGAAATGTCGATTTCATCGAACTGGTCAAGAAGAAAAATATCATCCAGACGCTCGAGGAAACCTGCGACGAAGGCAAGGACGTGTCCGAAACCATCCGCACGATTCTCGTTAAAATGGGTTAATCCGTGATTGCCGTTGTCATCATAGCCACCCTTATCGCACTTGCCTTCAGTTACATGAACGGCATGAACGACGCCGCGAACGCCATCGCGACGGTCGTGGCTACACGGGCTCTCAGCCCCAAGAAAGCGGTCTGGTGGGCCGGCTTCTGGATTTTCGCCTCCTGCTTTGTCTTCTTCTTCGTGGCTCCGCATGTCGCCGAGACGATGGGCCGCGGAATCGTGCAGGAGAGCGTCATTGACCACTTCGTGATTCTCGCCGCCCTGCTCGGTGCCGTGCTCTGGACCTGGATCTGCACGCAGTTCGGTCTCCCGATCTCCGCTTCGCACGCCCTGATCGGCGGCCTGATTGGCCCGGTCTGGTTCGGATTCGGCGGAGAGTTCCTCATCCTGAGCGGCATCGGCCAGATCCTGCTCTTTATCGTACTCTCCCCGCTGATCGGCATGGTGCTGGGATTCTTCATGCACTGCTTCTTCATGTGGGCGCTGCGAAACACCAAACTTCGCCGCACGGAAAAGAACTTCCGCCGGCTGCAGCTCCTCTCCTCCGCCGTCTTCTCCTTCAGCTTCGGCCTCAACGACGGCCAGAAGACGATGGGTATCATCGCCATCCTGCTCTCCGCAGCCCTGGCGCAGAACCCCGACAACGGCCTGCTGCAGGTGCTCTACAACGTCGGCGACGGACAGTTCGTCCCCTACTGGCTGATTATCCTCTCCTACGCCTTGATCTCGCTGGGCACCATCATCGGCGGCTGGAAGGTCATCAAGACCCTCGGCGGCGGACTGACCAAGGTGACCCCGGTCACCGGCTTCTGCTCCGAAACGGCGGGTTCCCTGACGCTGATCATCACCGCCGCTCTCGGTATTCCGGTCTCCACCACACACACCGTGACGGGCGCCATCATCGGTACAGGCCTGACCAAGGGCGTCAAGAGTGTCAAGTGGGTCACCGCCAAGCGGATTGTCTGGGCGTGGGTCCTTACCATCCCGGCCACGATTGTCGTTTCCGGACTGATTTATAAACTGATGCAGGTTTTCGGCGTATAAACGCCCCGAACTGAAACCAAATAACCAACAACCAATAACCAACAACCAATAACCAACCCTCATGAAAAGATTCTTTCTTCTGTTGACTTGTCTTTTCACCTTTGCAGGCCTCGCCTACGGCCAGGTTACCAAGGTGAAGGGTACCGTCGTCTTCGAAGATGACGGGACGCCGGTTATCGGGGCATCCGTGCTGGTCAAGGATGCGCCCGGTGTAGGTACGACGACCGACATCGATGGAAAGTTCGTCCTCTCGGGCATTCCGAAGGACGCCAAGATGCTCGTCGTTTCCTTTATCGGCATGCAGTCGGAGGAGGTTGCCATCCGGCCGGAAATTACGGTCCGCATGAAGCCCTCCACGGAACTTTTGGAAGAGGCTGTCGTCACCATCGCGTATGGCGCTGCCAAAAAATCCAGCCTGACCGGCGCCGTGGCCTCGGTCAGCGCCGAAAAGATTGAGAACCGAATCACTTCCGACGTCACCTCCGCCCTCGAAGGTACGGTGGCCGGCGTCCAGGTGAACAGCACCTATGGCGCACCGGGTGAGAGCCCGACCATCCGTATCCGCGGTATCGGTACCGTCAACGGCGACGCCTCCCCGCTGTACGTGGTGGACGGCGTTCCCTATGACGGCGACAGCGCCGAACTGAACCCGGCCGACATCGAGAGCGTTTCCGTCCTGAAGGATGCCGCTTCGGCAGCCCTCTACGGTAACCGCGCTTCCAACGGTGTCGTGCTCATCACCACCAAGCAGGGTACCCCCAACGAGAAGGTCCAGATGCGTCTCGACATCCGCCAGGGTATCTACGCCCGCGGTCAGAAAGAGTATGATGTGCTGACCCCGGACGAGTGGATGGAAGCCGAGTGGCTCAACATGAAGAACCAGTATATCGGCAACGGTTACGATGCAACGGCCGCCGGCGTTTACGCCAGCAACTACCTGATCCTGGACCGTGTCAAGCACAATATCTACAACGTGGACGACGACAAGCTCTTCACCTCCCAGGGTAAACTGGCAGAGGGCGTGAAGATCCGCGACGGCTATCTGGACGACCTTGACTGGTTCAAGGAGGCTTACCGGATTGGCTGGCGTCAGGAATACAACTTCCGCGGCCAGGGCGGTGCCGACAAGAGCGACTACTACTTCTCGCTGGGTTATCTCGACGAGCAGGGCTATGTGGTTAACGCAGACTATTCCCGTCTGACGGCCCGTGCCGTGGTCAACACCAAACCCTTCAAGTGGATCAAGACCGGCCTGAACCTCTACGGAAGCTACCTCAACACCAACCACTCCGACGGCAGCGACGAAAGTTACACCAACTACACCTACGTCTGCCGTATGGTCGCCCCGGTCTATCCGGTCCACATCCACGACCTGGAAACCGGTGAGTACGTCCTCGACGCTGCCGGCAACAAGCAGTACAACATCGGTTATTTCACCGACAAGGACGGCTACGTGCAGAACACCCGTCTCCAGTTCGAAGACCGCAACGTCATCTGGGAGAACATCGTCAACTCCAACAACTCCAAACGTATCATCCTGCAGGGTACCGCATACGTGGACCTTTACTGGAAGGATTTCACCTTCACAGTCAAGGCCAACCTCAACCTCCGCAACAACACCCAGAAGCGCTACTACAGCTCGCTGCTCGGTGCCAACCGCGGTATCGGTGCCGCAACCCGCACGGAGAATGCCTACACGAAACTGACCTTCCAGCAGCAGCTGCGCTGGGCACACCAGTTCGGCAGCCACACCGTCAGTGCGCTGGTCGCCCACGAGACCTACGACTACAACCGCGACTACAGCTACGGCAAGAAGAACAACGAGATCTACCCGGATGTCCAGTCGCTGGTCAACTTTACGGAAATCGAGGCCCTGACGAGCTACAACGTCCTCTACCGGACCGAGAGCTACCTGGGCCGCGTCCGTTACGCATACCTCGACAAGTACAACCTGGAGGGTTCCTTCCGCCGGGACGGTTCCTCCCGTTTTGCTGACGGCGCCCGCTGGGGCAACTTCTGGTCCGTCGGTGCCAACTGGGTGATCACCCGCGAAAAGTTCATGCGCAAGGTCAAATGGATCAACTCCCTGAAGATCCGCGCAGACTACGGTGAAGTGGGTAACGACGCCGCAGCGGGATACTTCTCCGGCTACAACCTCTACACCATTTCGCAGAACGCGAACGAACCCGCTCTCTACTTCTCCTAGATCGGCAACCCCGACCTGAAGTGGGAGACCGGACAGTCCTGGGGTGTCGGCTTCGAGGCCCGTCTGTTCAAGCGCTGGAACCTCAACGTCGAGTACTTTGACCGCGTCAACAAGGACCTGCTCTTCAAGGTGTACAACCCGCTCTCCGCAGGTGCCACCTCCACCAGCTCCACCGAATCGGTGATCGTCAAGAACCTGGGCGACGTCGACAACCGCGGTCTTGAAATCGAGACCGACGTGGACGTCATCAAGCACCGCAAGTGGAAACTGAACATCGGCGCCAACGCCACCATCATGAAGAATACCGTGACCCACCTGCCGAAGGGCAACGAGGACGGTATCATCAACTATGTGGGCGGCAGGGCTATCCAGCGAATCCAGGAAGGCCACCCGCTCTACTCCTACTACACCTACGACTGGGTGGGTATCGACCAGATGAACGGCCGTTCCCTCTACCGTCCGAACCTGGCCGACTACTGCATCACCGACAACAAAGCCGCTGACGGCGAGGTGCTCTACGGTACCCCGGTTTATGATGACTACGGCAATATCACGAACCTCTTCCCGAAGACCTACACCATCATCAACGGCGAACCGTACTGCTACCATTACGCATACGCAGCGCGTTCCTACAAGTACGACGCGCACCCGCGCATCTTCGGCAGCGTGACGGCTTCCCTGAGCTACAAGCAGTGGACCCTCTCCTCGCTCTTCACCTATTCGCTCGGCGGCTACACCTACGATGCGGCTTACCAGAGCCTGATGGGCAACTCCTCCATCTCGATGCACCAGTTCCACCGCGACCTGAAGGAAAAGGCATGGGCCGGCATCCCGGACGGTATGACCGAGGACTCCCCGGACCGGATCGCAGTCTCCGGCGTGACCCCGCTCAACAGCTCCTACTACACGGGTAACAGCAACGCCAACTCCACGCACTGGCTGACCCCTTCCGATTACTTCATCATCAAGAACGCCAAGCTGAGTTACGCCCTCTCCAAGAAGGCCATCCGCAAGCTGAACGGCGTCCGCGGTGTCAACTGCAGCATCACCGGCGAAAACCTGCTGACCTTCAGTGCCCGCCGGGGTATGAACCCGCAGCAGTCTCTCACCGGTTACCACGGACACGTGTTCGTGGCACCGCGAATCGTCACACTGGATCTCAGCATTAAATTCTAAGGAGGCGCATCATGAAAAAGAGTATCAAATATTTCGCACTGTTCGCAGGAATCCTTTTCCTCTGCGCCTGCAGCAAGGATTATCTGGAAACTTATCCCGAGAATACCATCCTGGAGGACGATGTCTTCAAAACAACCAAGACAACCGCCATGGCCATCAACGGACTCTGCCGCCTGCAGACCACGAGCTATGCCAGCGCCGGCCAGAACGGCGAGGCAACCATCATGCTCTACTACGGCAACTACCCGGGCCAGTACTTCCAGAAGTGCAACCGTACCGGTCTGGCCTATCTGATGAACCAGACCTATCACCTGCTGGTGGACAACAGCTATGATATCTATCCCTGGTTCTACTACTACAAACTCATCAACAATGCCAACCGGATCCTCGAACACGTGGACGCCGCTGAAGGCCCCGATGAGGAGAAGCAGTTCATCAAGGCTCAGGCCCTCACCTTCCGCGCCTGGTCGTTCTTCCGTCTGAGCGAGCTCTACTGCTGGAGATGGCAGGATTCCCGCGGCGACTACAAGTACAAGGATTCCAGCGGAAACACCCAGACCATGACCAACGTCTACGGTGCCATCCAGGGCGTTCCGCTCCGCCTGGACACCTCTACGGGCGATATCCCCTGCGCATACCTGCGCGAGGTGCGTGACCGTGTCTATGCCGACCTCGATCAGGCGATTGCCTACTACAAGTCCTGCGGTATCGACCGCGGCCGGGACGAGTACTACAAGCCGAACATCGATGTGGCATACGCCATCTACGCCCGTGCGGCCCTGACCTACGCCTTCACCGGCGACCCGGAATCCCGCTGGGCAGACATTGCCAACTTTGCCCGCCTGGCCCGCGCCAACTATCCGCTGATGTCCAATACCGAGTATATGGAGAGCGGCTTCAACAAGGCCAACCAGGAGTGGATCTGGGGTACGTACGACGCTCCGGACGAGAATGTCGGTACCAACAACTTCTATGCATACATGGGCAGCAACGGTACCACGTCCAACACCGTGACCTATCCTTCTGCCATCAGCAAGGAGCTCTTCGACAAGATCCCCGCTACGGACGTCCGCAAGAAGGCTTACCTCGAACCGAAACCGGGTGAGATCGACGTGCTCTACTATCCGACCACCGGCCGCAGCGTGGGCCCGCTCGCGCAGCGTGCAAAACAGGAGTATGGCCACAAGCTCTATATCGACAAGAACACCGGCCAGCTGATCTCCTCGATCTACATCTACATGCAGTTCAAGTTCCAGGCAGCCAAACTGCCGGCAGTCGGCTGTGTCTGCGTCATGCGTGCCGCCGAGATGTACTACATCGAGATGGAGGCCCTCTACTTCCAGGGTGGCAACGACGCGAAGATTCAGGCCCTGCTTGAGGAAGTCAACGCGGAACGCAATCCTTCCTACACCTGCTCGCTGACGGGCAGCAAACTGTGGGAGGAGGTCAAGACCTACCGTGCTTTCGACCTCTGGGGCGAAGGTCTCGACTGGTTTGACATGAAGCGCTGGCGCGGTACCATCTCCCGCAAGAGCCTGGCCAACGGCGGTAGCTTCCACGCTTCCTTCGCAAAGATTATCGGCCCGACGGCAGCCAACCGCTGGACCTGGATTATCCCGCGCAAGGAGACTGACTACAACAAGGCCATCACTGTGGTCGGCGGTGAAGTTGAATCTGACGACTAATCCGCTTAAGACCATGACGCAACAGTACCTTGTCGCCGGACACCGTTTCGCCCTTACCCTGGCGGACGGCTCCCCCCTGTGGGGAAGACTGGGCAATTACGCCCCTTTCCTTACCGAACCCGGCGACAGGGCGCTGTTCGAGCTGGAATATGTGGAGCGGATGGATCCCGTGGTCAAGATTCCCGTCTATACGGAAAAGGCCGGGGATCCCGACCAGCCCCGCATTGAAATCTACCGAAACGGCAATCCCGAGGATCCGCGCAACCTGGCGTGGATCTTCGAGATGGCGCCGCTGCAGTCGATGAACATCTGCGCGCGGATGACCGTATCTGCGGACTTCTCCCGCGCCCAACTGGCCACCGCCAGTGCGGAGGCCGTCGGCGAGTTTGCCATCAACAATGCGCTGATGCTGCTCTACGCCTTCCGCACTGCACCGCTCGGCACGCTGGAACTGCATGCTTCCGTGATTCTGAACGGGGGCCGCGGCTACCTGTTCCTCGGCAAGAGCGGCACCGGCAAGAGCACCCACTCCCGCCTGTGGCTGGACCACATCCCGGGCAGCGAGTTGCTCAACGACGACAATCCCATCATCCGGATCGGGGATGACGGCACCGTGCGGGTTTATGGCTCCCCGTGGAGCGGCAAGACCCCCTGCTACCGCGACCTCGATGCCCCGGTGGGCGGAATTGTCCGCCTCAACCAGTATCCGGAGAACCGGATCCGCCGCTGCAGCCTCTTCGAGGCCTACGCAACGGTCTATCCTTCCTGTTCCGGTCTGCGTGCCATCCCCGAGATCGGCGATGGCATGCACGCCTCCATTGAAAAGGTGGCGCTCGATATCCCCTGCTATGTGCTGGACTGCCTGCCCGATGCGGCCGCAGCCCGGCTCTGCCACGACACAATCGCCCGCTGATGGAGAAACGCATCCTGCCCAACGAGATCCTGCTCGCGGAAGCGGGTGCGCTGCTCGCGGAGGGGCGGGACGTGGAGCTTTCCGTCAAGGGCAACAGCATGCTTCCCTTCCTCCGGAACGAGTGCGACAGCGTACAGCTTCGCAAACTGCCGCAGGTGGAAAAGGGCGATGTCGTCCTGGCCCAGATTGCACCGGGACGGTATGTGCTCCACCGCGTGCGGGCCATCGAGGGGGAACGGCTCACCCTGATGGGCGACGGCAACATCCGCGGCACGGAGGCCTGCACCACGGCCGATGTGCTCGGCACCGCGATTGCCTATATCCGCCCCGGCGGGAAGCGCCGTAAACCCGGCAAAGCCCGCCTCTGGCAGTGGCTGCGCCCCGTGCGCCGCTATCTGCTCTTCATCTACCGCAGAATTTATAAAACCGCCTGATATGAAACTGAAAGAAGGATTCAAATTGCGCCCGCTCGGCCGCGAGTTCATCGTGGTGGGCGAAGGCATCGCGCAAGTCAACTTCAATAAAATGATCTCCCTCAACGGCACGGCCGCCTTCCTCTGGAAGGAGCTCTCCGGCAAGGATTTCACCACCGACACCATCACCCGGCTGCTCTGCGACAACTACGAGGTGGACGAGGCCACGGCTGCCGCTGACGCCGCCACGCTGGTAGAAAACTGGCGCAAAGCCGAACTGCTTGACGAATAACCGATGAAGAGTTTCCGCACCTGTCTCAAAGGACTGCGCACGATGGCGCGCCCGCTGCGAGGGCCCGTCGCCGTCGGCGTGGCGATCGGCCTGGTGCGGATTGCCGCTTCGCTGGCTTTTGTCTGGATCTGCAAGCGGCTGGTGGATATCGCCACCGGAACGCTGGCGGCCCCGCTGGGTGAGAACATCGCCATCATGGCCGCCATCTTGCTCGCGCAGATTCTTTCTACCGTAGCCAGTTCCTGGTGGGAGAGCTACATTACGGTAACGGCACAGAATCAATTCCGGCACCAGACCTTCAGCCATGTGCTGCGGAGCGTCTGGACCGGCCGGGAGGCCTTCCACAGCGGGGACACGGTCAACCGCCTGGAAGAGGACATCCGCGTGGTGGTGGAGCTGCTCTGCTCCCGCCTGCCGGGCGCGATCGTCACCCTTTGCCAGCTGGTGGCCGCCTCCCTCTTCCTGCTCACCCTCTCCCCCAACCTCTCCTGGATTCTGATTATCCTGATGCTGGCCGCCGTGCTGGGCAGCCGGCTCTTCTTCCGCACGCTGCGCCGCCTCACCGCCCGGATCCGCGCGGGGGACAGCGAGATCCAGGCCTACATGCAGGAGAACCTGCTGAATAGGATCGTCGTGCTCACCCTGATCGGTACCGAAAAGGTGCTTCAGCGGCTGGGCTGGCTGCAGAAGGATGTGCGGGATGCCACCATCCAGCGCACGAACTACAATGCCGTGGCCCGCAGCTTCATGGGGCTCGGCTTCCTCTCCGGCTATGCGGCCGCCTTCCTCTGGGGCGTCTTCGGCATCCGCTCGGGCGCCGTCACTTACGGTATGATGACCGCCTTCCTGCAGCTGGTGGGCCAGATTCAGCGCCCGATCGCGGAGCTGGCGCGCCACGTGCCCGCCTTCATCCACTCGCTCACCTCCGTGGAGCGGCTCATGGAGCTGGAAGAACTGCCGCTGGAAGCCCACGGCAAGGATATCCTGCTCGAGGGGGCGCCTGACATCGTGATTGACAGGATGACCTTTGCCTACGAAGGACAGGCCGAACCGGTCTTCAAGGACTTCTCCTTTACCTTCAAGGGGGGCGAAATGACCGCCATCGCCGGTCACACCGGAATCGGAAAGAGCACGCTGATCCGACTGATCCTGGGGTTGTTGCAGCCACAGAAGGGATCCATCCGGGTAGGCGGCATGCCCGTCGGACCCGACCTCCGGAGCAACTTTATGTATGTGCCCCAGGGCAACACCCTGCTGAGCGGCACCATCCGCGAAAACCTGCAGTGGGTGGCCCCCGAGGCCGATGAAGCGCAGCTGCGGGAAGCGCTGGAGCTGGCGGCGGCGGAATTCGTCTTTGACCTGCCGCAGGGGCTCGACACGCCGTGCAGCGAGAAGGGAGGCGGCCTGAGTGAAGGTCAGGCGCAGCGCATCGCCATTGCCCGCGGCCTGCTCCACAGCGGCGGCATCCTCGTGCTCGACGAGGCTACCTCCGCGATCGATCCGGCAACCGAAGAGCGGTTGCTACAAAATCTTAGCGCCCGCTTTCACGGGCGCAAGACCATTCTGTTCATCTCCCATCGGGAGGCAGTGACTTCCGCGGCCGACACCGTACTGAGTATCGGCCCCGCAAGCCGCTAAAGCAGATTTCCGAAATAAATTGCGTTGGTCAGCAGGTGGTTCGTGCAGAACCAGTAGGAGCGGTAGTTCACCTCATCCAGGAAATAAACCACCGAACCTTTGCCGACCTTGACCGTTGCGGCAGCCGGCGAGCCGGCGAGCCGTTCGATATTGTGCGGCGTGATGTAGCCGGAGCGATAGGGTTCCGCGGAGAAACGCAGAATCACGTTGGCATCAGCGGGCATCTTCCAGGCTGTAGCGCGGGCCTTGAAGAGATCCAGGTCCTTACGGTCGTAGCCCCAGAGAACCGGACTTTCGCCCACCAGCTCCGCATTCAGCACGGCGCCGCTGATGTTGCTCTTGGCATAGCGAACCTTCGGCTTCATGGCACCGATATATTCACCCACGTGGTTGGCGCCGCCAATCAGGATCAGCGTACCGCCCTCATTCACCCATTCGGTCAGTTTTGTGTAAGCTTCGGCATATTTCTCCGGCTTGGGGGTGCCGTTGCCGGCGAAGATCACCGCATCGTAGCGCTTGAAATCGAAAGCGGAATCAGCCAGGGAGGTCGCCTCGACCAGCGTGTGGTTCATCGCATAGCGCGCATCGAGCAGGTACCACAGGGAGCCTTGCATGATGGAGGCGCTGCTTGAGGTGATCAGCGCCGTGCGGGGCTGGCGGACCACTTCACGCTTGACGCTGCCCAGGTCGAAGCCTTTGCGTTTGTCGGCCTGCAGGGCAGTCAGATCGACGGCGCTCTTGGCGGCCTCTTCAGTGAGTAGGGCATAGAGGGCCTCCGCATCCAACGGCTGGTCATTTACCGGAACGATCAGTGTGCCGGCGGGGAAGCTCTTCTTGACCTTGGCGGCCTTGTAGCGGTACTCGAAAGGCTGGGGAGCCACCTCCACGCGGATGCCCTTCTTCTGCAGGGCGCCGATCAGATACGGCGCATAGTAGTCGCCGTCGCTGAACGCATAGCCGATGGGGCTCACGCCGCCCGTCACGGTTCCCTGCGGGAAGTCCCACTTTTCGATCTTTTCGGCCACCTTGGGCGCTTCCTGGGTCAGGCCGTAGTTCAGGCCATAGGCCCGGGCCGGCGACCAGGTGGAGATGTCATAGAAGACGCTGTCCTGGTATTCGGTGATATCCTCGAAGATGCCTTTGATCTTATAATAGTGCTTCTGGCGGAACGGGACATAGTAGCGTTCGCCCCCCTGCTTGTCGGTCGTCTTATAGACGTCGATTTCGTGCAGGCGCAGGTTGTCAATGAAGTGCCAGGCAAGGGCCTTGTCGCCGCGAGCGTCAAAGAGGTAGCCCTGGTTCGCATCCTGCGCAGCAGCAACTGCTGCATTGACATAGAAGCGGCGCTGGTAATCCATCAGCGCGTAGCGGTTGGCGATGGCGCCTTCCACAACAGCCATGGCGGCATGGCCCTGCCAGCGGATGGTTTCGGGCAGCGAGAAGTTGCCGTTCTTGGGGGAGTTGGCCAGGTGTCCGCGGGAGGAAGCCGCCTCATGCAGGATGCAGACGGAACCCTGGATATCGCCGTAGCAGGCGCCCTTGCCGATAAAGAAGTCATCATAGCCGCGGCGGGTATAGAACTGCGTGCCGATAGACTTGAGGTTGCGCGCCGTATATTTGGAAATGGCCAGGGTCAGATCCTGGTTCTCCTGCGGGATATAATGGTAGGTACGGTTCGGATCGCCCGGGCTGAAATAGAAGAGGTTGCGGGTGCCCATTTCGTGCATGTCGAGCAGCACGGTCGGCATCCAGTATTCATACATCGCAGCGCCGTTGCGGCCCACATCGTGCTGGGCGGTCAGCCAGTCACGGTTGCAGTCCATCCAGTAGTGGTTGGCGCGCGAAGAGGGCATCGCCTCGCGGTACTCGCGCCCCTGACGGTCCAGGAAATGGTTGCGGCTGGCCGTGGTGTTGATCCACGAACAGAAGCGGTTCAGGCCGTCCGGGTTGAAGCCCGGCGTCAGGATCAGGACGGTATTCTCCAGCGTCTTCTCGATTTTTGCACCCTGCACGGCGGTAAAGTAGTAGGCGATGGCCAGCAGGGCCTGGCTGCCGGAAATCTCGTTGCCGTGGATGGTGCCGCCCAGGTTGATCACGAGCGGCAGGGCATCGATATTCAGATCCCCGGAAACCTGAGGATCCAGCAACTGCATGTGCTCCTGGCGGATTTGCTCCAGGCGTGCCTGATTCTTGGGCGCCGTGATATAGACATGCAGGAAAGGACGGCCCTCGAAGGTCTTGCCGAAGGTTTTGAGGGAAACGCGGTCGGAGGCCTGCGCAAGGTAATTCATGTAGCGGGTGATGTCACCCCAGTCAGCCAGGCGTTCGCCTACCTCAAATCCGAAGAAGGCGTTCGGCGTCTGAATGGCCGGATTGTAGCTCTCACCCGAGACAGGCAGGAAGTACTCCACAGTCGCCGGATCGGTGGGAACGGCGGCAGGGCTTCCGGGCTGCGCAGAAGCGGTCAGGCCCGTAAGCAAGGCAGTCGCCCCGAGGACGACTGCTGCAAGATTGCTTTTGAAATTGCTCATTGTATGAATGACTTATAAATCGAAGTTCGCTTTGTAGAAGGTCTCGATCTTTTCGTCTGAGACAGCATTGAGTTTCTTCAGCTCGTCGCGGTCAATCTTCCCGGCGGCATACCAGCGGGTGAGCGCCTCCCGATAGGGCGGGATGATCTCGGCCTCAAGCCGGAGCACCTTCTGCAGGTAACCGGTGCCTTCGCCGTTGTAGAAGAGCTCCCAGTTGAAGTAGCGCTTGTGATTGTCCTCGTTGTTGTCCAGGTCGAAGCAGTATGCGCGCTCCTTGAGCTTGTAGCCCCACTTGGAGAGGGGTGCCTGGTATTTGTCATCGCCGCGGAGCATCACCGGAAGGCCCTCTTCACCGACCGCTTCCCAGACGGGAACGGCCACCGTGGTGCCCGGATAGCTGACGACGGTCCACATGGTGGTCAGTTCGGGGTTCTCGCCCGGCTTCACGCCCGTGATGACGACACTGCAGGTCGTGGTCTTGCGGGTGATAAAATCGTTGTCGAATGCCCAGCCCGTGGTTTTGGGGGCATGGTTCTCGTCACCGCGAAGGTTGAGATCCATCAGGACGTTGGCATAGCAGCGGACGTGGTTGTTCAGCAGAAACTCCGGCGTAATACCCACTTCGAGGCCCTTGCGGGTCAACGCCTCTGCGGTCATGTAGCGGCAGTGGCCCTTGCCCTCGATCCGGGGACGGCCGTTGTAGGAGAAGTTGCTGCGCACGAGGTAGCCGTCCGGCGCAACGTTCGGGTCGTTCACGTCATATTTATAATAGGCGTTGTTGCCGACCTCGAAGTAAGCGGCGTTGCCCTGGGCGTCCATCACGCCGTAGTTGGTCTCCACCCGCCAGGGTTTGGGAAGGTCGTTGAGCATCTTTTCGAATTCGTCCACCGTCGCGCACTGCTCGAGGGCCTTGCGCATCAGGCTGCCGTTGCTGCCGCTCTTGGCGTTCAGCGTATCGGGCTCGATGTTGTAGGAAACGGTGTTGAAGATGCAGAAACCCTCGGAGTTGCTGCCCACCCAGACGGATGCGGGATCTTTGGATTTCTCCGCCACGATGGCGGTGAAGGCATATTTGCCATCTACGGCCGGGAAGTGGCGCATGATGTTGCGGGCTGCGCCCGTATCGCGGTTTTTCCAGATGAGCGGACGTCCGTCGGGCGTCACTTTACCGGAAACGATGATGCTGGTGCAAGCATACGAGACTGCGGCGCTTGCGAAGAGGAGAAGTGTCAGCGCGAGCGCTGCTTTGCGGAATGTTTTCATGATTCGATCCATTGTATTTTGCTCAAAAATAAAAAAAATCGTCCATTATTCAAAAATGGACGATGATTCCGCATCGGGGAAGGGCGCTTTCCGGCGGATGCGGTCGGTAATGTCTTCCAGCGTACCGTCGGACCGCACCGCGTAGAGCCGCTGGTTGGTGTGAGGATCCTTCAATCCGCCGGCCTCCGCCCGATAGGGCCCGATCTTGATAAAATCGAAGTGGCTGCGGTCAATCGCCTCCGGAATCTCCTCTGCGCCGGAATACCAGGCGCTTTTCAGCCCGAGCCCCTGGCGGATGAATCCACCCAGCGCCGAAACGGCCGCCGGATCGGCGTCTCCGCCCATCAGCGCCACGCAGGTAATGCCGGCATAGCGGCCCGACAAGACACGCAGAGCCTCTTCCGTGAGAGGCTCTCCGATGTCTTCCCGAAGATGGGGGCTGTGGCAACCTTCGCACCGGAAGGGGCAGCCGGTTATGTTCACAGCCAGGGTCGTTTCGTCCGGAATCTCCTGAAAAACAATGTCGAAGTTGTAGAATTTCAACATTATTTCAGCGAGGAGGCTTTCGCGTAGAAGCGTTTGGCAGCTTCTTTCTGGCGCGGCATCGAGAAGCAGCTGATGCGCTTCATGTAGCCGATGATGCGGGTTGCATAGTCCACATTCTTGCTGTGGCACTTCGGGCACTCGCCGAGGTAGCGCTTGTCGATATGGCCGCAGTCGTTGCAGATGGTGTTCGGAATGTTGAAGGTGAAGTAGTTGCAACCTTCCTGTGCGGCCACCTTGAGCAACTGGCGATACTGCTCCTTGGAGAGGTGCTCCTCGAGGTTCATGTGGAGGGCGGAACCACCGGTGAGGTGCTCGATGTAGTTGCGGCCGTGCAGGCGGAACTTGTCGAGGATGTTTAGCGAGTCGTCTTCCACGATGTAGAAGTAGCTGTTGTAGCAGTCACGCGGCACTTCGTAGCCGTCCTCGCGGTCCCACTTCGCGTGCT
>JAFYEZ010000012.1 GCA_017544005.1 Bacteroidales bacterium | reverse complement strand
GACGCTGGTCCTCTGCATCCTGAACGCCTCACCGGCCATCCCGGCCGACTTCTCCAGCCGGGCCCTCATTCTCGGCTTCTGGCCGGGCGGCTGGACGCACCCGGCCATCTGCGCCGCCGGCATGTTCACCTCCCTGCTCCTAATCCGCTACGGCGAGCAGCCCCGCAAACTAATCCCCTACTACATCGGCTACGCCCTGGCGATGTTCCTGCTCGGCCTGCTCTGCCACCGCTTCTGGATCATCTCGAAGATCCAGGCCACCCCGACCTGGCTCTTCTTCTGCGTCGCTATCTCCGTCGCCCTTTTCTGCCTGTTCTACTGGATCGCCGACATCAAGGGCCACACACATTGGGCCCGCCTCATCTCCCCGGCCGGCACCGCCACGCTGACCTGCTACACCATTCCCTACATCTGGTACGCTGTCCAGCTGCTGCTGGGCCTCCACTGGCCCGCCGCCCTGACCGCCGGCATCCCCGGTCTGTTGAAAGCGCTGGTATTCAGCTTCCTGATCATCGGCCTGACCTGGGTCTTCGAAAGAATCCACCTGAAACTGAAGATATGAAACAGCTCCTATCCATCGCCCTGGTCTGCACCCTGCTGGCGATCGCTACATCTTGCACGAACAATTCTCAAAATCAAACCTCTACCATGAAACAGCGCATCAATACCAACAACGCTCCCGCCGCCATCGGTCCCTACAGCCAGGCCATCGACAGCGGCACGGGCCTCATCTTCGTCTCCGGCCAGCTCCCCATCGATCCCGCCACCGGTGCCTTCCCCGAAGGCGGCGTCAAAGAGCAGACCCGTCAGTCGCTCACCAACGCGAAAGCCATCCTCGAGGCCGCCGGCCTGAGTCTGGCCAACGTCGTCAAAACCACGGTCTTCCTCGCCGATATGGGCGACTTCGCCGCGATGAACGAAGTGTACGCCGAATTCTTCGCCGAACCCTTCCCCGCCCGCAGTGCCGTCGCCGTCAAAACCCTCCCCAAAAACGCCCTCGTCGAAGTCGAGTGCATCGCTGCACGATAATTCGAGCGCAGCGCTGCACGATAGCGTGCAGCACTACCTCCTGCTAAATCAGCCGCGACGACAATCTAGGAACGCCTACATTGTCGTCGCGGATCGTTTTTCGCCCTTTTCGCCACTTTTCACGCCTCGACGACAACCTGACACCCCTCACATTGCTTTCGCGGCAAAAGTAGATGCTTTTGCAGGAAGGCGCGTCAGTTATCGAGTCAAAAACCCATAGACGCCCGCGCCTTCAGGCGCTAGTGGAGGCCGTGAGGGCAAGGCTCGTGGATTAGAAGGCCGTAACGGCGGGGTTTGGGGCAGCGCCCCAGTAACTCAGACATGGGAGGGGCCCAGCGAAGCTGGGAGGGATGAGCGAAGCGAAGGTTTTTGAATCGATAACTGCAAGCCTGGAGGCAAAAGCAATTCGATAACAAAAATGCCCGGTTTAAAGCCGGGCATTCTGATAGTATAGCTCTGTAAATTATCTTACAACGAAATTGAAGTCATGAAGTTGACGAAGTGGGTCGGGTAGAGGTCGGGCTCTTTGCGGAGGGTGTAGTTGAGCTGGAGACGGATGCGGGGGATGACGTACCAGCTGAAGCCGGCTGTGATGTGCTGCTGGGCGTGGTCGAAGAAGCCGCCGGGGAGACGGGAGTTCTCCGCGAAGTAGTCGTAGCGGAGGCCGATGCCGATCTTGCCGTTGATCTTGCCGCCGGCAGTGGCGTAGACGCCGTGGGCGCGCCAGCCGAAGGTGTGGCCGGCCATGTATTCTGAACGGAACCAGGCGTATTTGCCGTCATAGGTGATGCCGCCACCGTAGCGGTCGAAGACGTAGTAGTCGTAGTCGTTGTACTGCGGCGGGATGCCCGGATCCGGGCCGAGGCTGCGGAGATAGTAGCCCGACAGGCTCAGGTCCTTGATCGGGAAGAACATCAGACGCGCCACGAAATCCTTGCGTAGATCATCGTCCGTCTTGTTGATGCCATTGCCGTTGAACAGCGCCACGTTGTAGCGGAACAGGTGATGTCCGTCGTTCATCTTGAACAGATTACCGTAGAATTGCAGACCCATCTCACGGCCCGTGGAGCTGATGCCCGACAGGTCGCTGGAGCTCATACGCACGAAACGCTGGACCAGCAGCGAGTAGTCGATCATCTCGAGCTTGAGCGGCGCATACTCCGAGTTCTCGACCGAGAGCGGCGACTTGAACTGTCCCAGCTGGATGCCGAACTCGTCGCAG
>JAFYEZ010000011.1 GCA_017544005.1 Bacteroidales bacterium | reverse complement strand
GTGATTCTGCTCTCGATTGTGGCAACGCTGCTGATTCTGATTTCCCTACTAAACTACATCCTCATTGTGATTTCCTCCCTGGTGAAGCGTTCCAAGGAAGTGGGCGTTCGGAAGTGCTATGGCGCTGAGGGAAAGCACATTTACGGCATGCTGACGAAGGAAGCGCTCTTGCACATTCTCCTTTCGTTGGTACTTGCCACCGTCATCATCTTCGCCGGCCGCAGCATCGTGGAAAACCTGCTGGGCGTGCCGTTCCAAACGCTGCTGGTGCCGCAAAGTACCATGGCCATAGCAGTCGTGATCATCTTCGTGCTGGTCATCTCGATTGTGGTTCCGGCCGAACTGTACCAGCGGATTCCGGTGTATGCAGCCCTGAAGAACTACACGGAGAACTCCCGCAACTGGAAACTGGAGCTGTTGGGCATACAGGTGCTGATTAACGTGTTTCTGGTTGTGATGATGCTCATCATCGGCCGACAGTATCAGAAGGTGTCTCATGCCGATATGGGCTATGACTACGACAATCTCTACTATATCAGCATCTTCGACGGCGACCGTCAGGCTGTTACCCGTGCGGTCAGCGCCTTGGAGAGCCTGCCGGAAGTGAGCGGCGTGGCCGCGGCCTACAACCTGCCCTTCGAAGGCTCCAACGGCGACAATGTCTATCTGCCGGACGATGACCGCGAACTCTTCAACATTGCCGACCAGTACGAATGCTCCGACGGTTTCTACGATCTTATGGGCATCGAGTTCCTGGAAGGCCGAGCGCCCCGGGATTCCTCCGAAATCGTTGTGGATGAGAAGTTTGTGACCAAGATGGCCGAATTTACGGACTGGAGCGACGGCGCCGTGGGCAAGCAGGTGTTCATTACCGGCCATGACCGTTCACGCGATTCGGATCGGAGTTATTTTACCATTTCGGGCGTGTACAGGAGTTATATAATCGGCAATCTCACCGGAGTGGATCCGCGCCCCAGCGCCTTGTTCTATGGAAAGATCGGCAGCATGAGTTCCTGGATGCCGCATGTGCTGTTCAAGGTGCAAAACGCATCTATGGCCAAGGTCAAAGAAGCCCTGGAACAGGCCCTGGAAGGCCGGGAAATCAATATTGTTTCCTACGAAGAGCAGATGCGGGCGGCATATGACGACAGCAGGAAGATGCGGGGCACCATGGCCATCGGTTCAGTGTTCTCGCTACTGATTGCACTGTTGGGGCTCATTGGTTTCATCAAGGACGAGAGTCTCCGCAGGTCGAAGGAGATGGCCGTGCGCAAGATCAACGGTGCCACTACCCGGGACATTCTGGGCGTATTTGCCTCAGACATTCTGAAACTGTCGGGCGTAATGGCCATTATTGCTTGTATCGGCGCTTTCTTCGTGGCCCGCAAATGGCTGGAGCAGTTTGCCGAAAAGGTGTCGCTGAATCCGCTGTACTTCATCGGTGGAGCCCTTCTGGTGCTGACCATCGTGCTGGGCGTGGTGGTGCTCAACTGCCTCCGCATCGCCCAGGCCAATCCTGTGGAATCGTTGAGGAACGAGTAGTATGAAGAGTTATCTGAAATTCCTGTCCCGCAATAAACTCTACACCGCCATCGAGGCGGCGGGGCTGGCCGTGAGCCTGGCATTTGTGCTGTTGACCGGACACTTCGTGTGGCAGCAGCGGCAGATGACGCGCAACGTGCCGGACTATGAGGACGTCTATACTTTCTACCGGTCCACTAACGCGCGCTCGGGTATCGGGCACTCCTGGGGCATGGCCAGTCAGGCCAGGGAGAGCATCCCCGAGGTGGAGCAGGCCGCCATGTTCTGGCGCTCGATGGGCAACGAGGAAACCGTCGAAGTGGACGGCGGGAAGTACCATGTGGGCAGCTTCATGGTAGGCGGGGATTTCTTTGACATCTTCCCGGCTCAATTCGACATCGGCGGCCCAGAGGTCCTCTCAGACGCCTCCAATGTCATTGTCAGCCGTGCCTTCGCGAACCGCCTGGGTGGCGCGGAGCAGGCCATCGGCCGCGTCATCGACGGAGAGTCGGCCATCGCCGCCGTTATCCGGGAGACGCCTAATCCCATCTTCGGCGACGTCGATGTCATCTACAGCATCGAGAAACTGGTCAGCCGCAAAAATGCTCCGTACAGGATGGACGTGTTGCCCTTTGTCAAGGTGCGAAAAGGGACCGACCGGGCTGCGCTGGAGATGAAAGCCGATACCCTGGTGACCCGCGAGTTCGATGCCATCGGGGCCCGTGACTTTCTGGACGGCAGCGGCCTGGTCCGCTACGACGAGATCTGGTTCTCCCCGGCCAACAACCAGTCCCTGAAGCGGGGTAATCCTACCTATACGGGCATTATCCTGCTGGTTACGCTCGTCCTGCTGCTATCGGCCATTTTCAATTATATCAATCTGAACGTCGCGCTTTCCAGCAAACGTGCCCGGGAGATGGCTACGCGCAAGATCCTCGGAGCGGGGGAGCGTACGCTCATCGGCGGATATCTGCTGGAGTCGTTCGCCTTCACGGCGGTGTGCTTCGCCCTAGCGGCGCTGATCGCCGAGGCCTGCACGCCCTGGTTTAACCGCATCATCGGCACGGCTGTGCCCGTACGGGTGCTCTACACCCCCGGCTGGCTGGCCGTCTATGCCCTATTCGTTGTCCTGCTGTCGGTCATCCAGGGGGTTCTGCCCGCCTGGATCGGCACGCGCATGCCGGCCATCGCCGTGGTCAGGGGAGAGTACCGCGCCCGGCATAAGCATGTATTCAGCAAGGTCTTCATCGTGCTGCAGCAGGCCTTCTCCATCCTCCTCCTGGCCCTCGCCATCGTGCTCGGCCGGCAGGTCTCCCACATGGCCAACCGCCCTTTGGGCGTGGATGTGAAGGGGGATTTCTATGTGCAGATTGACAACTGGGAACTGCGGGACATCTTTGCCGATGAGGCGAAGTCGCTGCCCTGCGTAAGCCGGATCGGCCGCAGTACCTATTTCCCGGGTATGGCAGAGGAATGGGAGTCGGAAGACAAGGACCGCGGCATCATCAAGAAGGCGGTGATTACCTGCGACAGCACGGCGTTCGACATCTTCGGGTTCGACGTGCAGGAGCGCTACGAGGCGCCTGTGGAAGGAACCGTGTGGATCTCCAGGCGGGAGATGACGCGCTTCGGCGTGGACCGCGATACGGAGAACCTGAGCTACCACAACGTGGAGGGTGAGTCCATCGGCGGCGTCATCGGTGACTTTGCCGCGAACGATGTCCTGAATTATGGCTCGGACGTCGGCAGCTACGTGATCATCACTCCCCAGGAGGATCTGTACGGCCTGCTGATCGAGACAGTCGGCGACCCGGCGGAAGCCGAGCGGCAACTCAGGGAGTTGTACACGGAACTCAGCCTGAAGTACGTCGGTATCGAGGACAAACCCTATATGTTCGGATTCATTCTGGATATTCTCTCGGAGGGCCTGTCCGAGGTTCACGCGCGCCTTTCGCTGGTGGGGGTGTTCATGTTGCTGAGCCTGCTGCTGTCCGTGCTGGGCCTGACGGCCATGAGCAGCTACTACGCGAACGAGAGTTCGAAGGACATCGTCATCCGCAAGGTATTCGGAAGTACGGTGCCGGATGAAATCGGCAAGTCGGTGCTGGAGTACCTCGCACTGCTCGGCGTTGCGGCGCTCCTTGCCGTCCCGCTCGCCGTGCGCCTTGCGGCCCGGCTGCTGGAGGCCTACCCGTACCGGATCTCCGGCTACGGCTGGGTTTTCGCCGCCGCCGTTGCCGTTGCAACAATCATCGCCTTCGCCTCGGTGCTCTGGCAGACCTTGAAAGCGGCCCGGCTGAATCCGGCGGAGGAACTGAAAAAGGAATAGTTAAAAAGAAAAACCCCATCTGAGGTATGTCAGATGGGGTTTTTAAGTGACTCCAACAGGACTCAAACCTGTAACCTTTTGATCCGTAGTCAAATGCTCTATTCAATTGAGCTATGGAGCCAGTTAGGTGCCTAAATTAGGCTTCCTGATTCTCTACGTAGACCTTCTCGCGGATGCGAGCCTTCTTACCGGTGAGATCGCGGAGGTAGAAGATACGTGCGCGACGCACTTTACCATACTTGTTGACCTCGATGCTGTCAATGAACG
>JAFYEZ010000010.1 GCA_017544005.1 Bacteroidales bacterium | reverse complement strand
CCCGTGCAGCCCAACCCCCGCTACAGCACTCTCCAGCGTCTCTCGCCCTGCACGGTTTTGGCGAACCACCTTGGAACCACGCCGAAGTCCTGCGACTTCGGCGAAATCTCCCTTTGCTATGCCTCTCCGTTGCTGCGCCTCGCTCTTGTTGTGCCTCGCAGTGGCTCCCGCCAAAACCGTGCAGGCTGACCCTCGTTCCAGGGGTCTGTGGGGCATATCGCCTTGCACGGGTCCCCGAAAACGGCCACCCGTGCAGCCCAACCCCCTCTACAGCGCCCTCCAGCGCCCCTCGTCCTGCACGGTTTTGGCGAACCACCTTGGAACCACGCCGTAGTCCTGCGACTTCGGCGAAACCCTAGAACCGGGGCGAACTTTGGCTAACTCGAGCGAACTTCAGCGAAGTACTGCCATCGTCCCACTTTTGGTGACGCCGGGAGCATTTTGGGCCGCTTTTGCTGCCATCGTCCCTGTTTTTGGGACGCGAGGAGCACTCTGGCAATCTCCATCTATTCTCGAAAGGCTCCTGGCAGGCTCTGTCAGACTCTCGGCGGGCGAAGGGCGGTGCTCGGGCCAAGGGGGCGGGGGAACTCCGTTCCGGGCGGCTGGCGCCACCCGTCACTCCGGCCCCTCCCAGCGTCTGCGGCGTCATTCGGCTCCGGAAGCAAGCTTCCTCCGCCGAATAACTTGCATCCGCCGGGCCCCTCCCCCTTCCCGTGCCCGTGGGTGGGCACGTCCCCCGCTCCCCTTGGCCTCTGCGCGCACGCCCTTCGCCCGCCTTCTCTTCTTTCCCTTTCCGATAAATTTTTCGCAGGTTCATTTTGATTCATGAACCAAAATGATTATCTTGCACCTCGATATGCTGAAACTTCAGAAGTCCGCCCCCGTACGCCTCCCGGCCACCGTTCTCCTCAGTGGACACAAAAATATCGCTGGGGGGGGGTATTTATACACCTATAAATCAGCAAGTTAATAGTACTACGCATCATCCGTAAGGGTGGTGCGCTTTTTTATTTTACCCACCGTCAAGAAAGACAAATAATTATAAAAACAGCAAAACAATGAAGCAAGAACAGAACACCCAGCGCTCCCGCTACGAACGTCCCGCGCTGAAAACTTTCCAGATCACCCTCGAAGGGGGCTGCTGCCAAATGAACGTCAGCCCGCTTCCTCCATTACCGGGCTCCGAACTTGGTGAAGATCAACTGATTTAATAATCGAACAAGACAAAAGGTAATAATATGAGAAAAATAGTTTGGTCTTTTTTCGCGATTGCTCTGATTCTTTCTGCGGCATCGTGTCAGGATAATGGATTGGATGCGAATTATAGCAATAGTACTCTTACTATTACGGCGACCATTGTAGAGCCAGAAACCTCTCGAATGGGGTATACGTTCCCGGATAATAACATTCAGCCCACTTGGGCAGATGGAGACCAGGTATTCGGCTTTGACAGCGAGGGAAACAACTTTACGTTTGAAGTGGAAAGTGTAACTGACGGACGCGCAACCATGACTGTCGTCGGGGAATATACCCCTGTCAACGGCAGAACCATTTATGCTATGTTTGTGCCTGGTAAGAGAGTCACCGATATTGAAGGTAATGAAGTTGTGATAGAACTTGATAAACAGACAAATGTTAATAATCCAAGTGTTATTCTCTGTGCTACTTCCACTGTATCGGAGAATACAGTTAATCTTGGTTTCAGATACCAGACGGCCATCGTAGGAGTAAAACAGTTCAAGATTCCCGAAACATCTGCGGATGTAACCTCTTTAAAGTTGGTTGGCGCCAAAGCGCAGGGTACGATTAAAGTTGAAGGAGGGGAGTTGAAACTGGTTCCGGCTGATGGGACGCAAACCATTACAGCATCTCCCGCTACTTCTTGGACAGCGAATGAATCAGGAATTGTTTCTACGCCTGTTTATTTCATGGTTATCCCTACTGTCGATGCTGAATTAGAACTTCAGGCAACTACGGCGACGGCTAACTATGTCAATTTATCTCATATTGGAGAGGACGGACTGGATATTGAAGCGGGACATTACTATTATATGTCGAAGAATCTCGCTACTCCCGTAGCGCAAGTGGGCCGCGAAAAATATACGACTATCGACGCTGCATGGGCAGCAGCCAACGCTGCAACCTCTGACGTGACGGTGACATTGCTGGCGAACTGCACTGCCACTTCAACCCTTACTCTTGATAACAGTGGTACTAACGCTGTTACACTTGATCTAAATGGTCATAATCTCACGGGTAGCTCTTCAGTGACAACAATCACCGCCTTAAGAGAACTAGTTATCACAGACTCAAAAGGAACCGGGAAAATAACAAGTCCGTATTATTATGTTGTTAGGGTAGAAGGATCATCTACTAACGTAACTATTTCTAATTGCACGATCGTTTCTACCAATACGAATACTTCTAGAACGACGTATGTTTATCCAGCTGCCGTGCTGATATATGACGAGAATACTCAATCAGGTAAAACCGAGTCACATTTGACGATTAATAACGCGACAATCTATACAGAGAATAAGTTAACAGCAGTCAGCAATAGGAATGGTAATCTGGAGATTACTAATTCAGAGATATCATCTGGCATTACGACAACAGGTATGGTAGGAGTGAGTACTGGTGATAATTCTAACACCGAAGTAACCCCAAGTACAATTATCAATTCGGGTTGCTTTTACTGTAGCAATACAGAAGGAACGCGTCCTGCTGCGTACTTATATGGAACAGGGTCAAGAGTAACTATTAATGATGGATTCTTTTATAGCGAAGGAACGCGTAGCGTACGAGCTGCAACAGCCGCAACTTTAGCTAATTATACCATTAACGGAGGCTTTTATAATAAAGAAATACCATATGAGTATCAGTCGAAAATGTATTATCCGTCGTATAAAAGTGGCTACTCATGTCAACAAATAACCCCATCCTCAACAACAACTCATTCAAAGAAAGGCACTCTATCTTTTGGTTACCAAGTCAAAAGTGAGTAATATAGTGTAAGCAACAAATTACTATTGAATAATAGCGCACACCAAATAGTGTGCGCTTGTACTTTTAGGTGTTCATCTGGCGTTTAGTTGGCAAGTGGTCCGCATCGAAGGTGTCTTGTTACTAGGAAATCAAGGAGCAAGATAACTATCACGAACAGAGAAACTTACGGAATTTAAGTAAGCGACTTTCGCCGACTTAAAATCAGTATATGACTAATAATCAGCACGATGCGCTGCTCCTATTTCTGGGCGGAGCAGTTCGTGGCTTAGGTCGTTGGCAGAAGTTGGATGCGTTGGACCTACGGCACAGGATCATAGCCGGAGCCACCGAGGGGGTGGCAGCGGAGAATGCGGCGCAGGGCCAGCCAGCCGCCCTTGAACGGGCCGTACTTGCGCAGGGCATCGAGGGCGTACTGCGAGCAGGTCGGGGTGAACCGGCAGGAGGGGGTCTTCAGCGGGGAAAGGCAGACCTGGTAGAAGCGGACGAGCAGGATGAGCGGCCACGCCGCGATCCGCCGCACAGTCGCCCAAACGCCCGCACGGGCTCCCGCCGCCCGGTCACTCGGCATGGCCGTCTGCGAGTGTTCGGAGGATGCTGGTGAGGGATGTTTGGATGCGCTCATAGGATTCGATTTCCCGACCCAAATATACGAAAAGGATGTCAACGCGCCGCTCGCCCAACAGGCTGTTGTTGAGGCGCCAGGCCTCGCGGATGCGCCGCTTGAGAAGGTTGCGCTTCACCGCCCGCTTGAAGCTCCGTTTGGGGACGGAGACCATGATCCGCGAGAAGGCCGGAACGGAAGCCTGCCCCGGAACGGAAGCCTGACCCGCCCCGTCGGCCTGCCCCGCAGCGGTAGTCGGCTCGCAGCCGGAAGTCGCCCCCGGAACAGCGGACAGATCTCCGGCAGAGACCGCTTCTCCCTCTGCACTGCGCTCCAGCCAGTACGCCTTGATCGGATACTTGAACAGCACCGCGCCACGCTCCACGAGCGCGTCGATATCGGTTTTGTTCCGAAGGATATGGCTTTTGGGCAGCGAGTAGCGGAGCGGAGCCATGGCAAACCCTCCCGGCGAACTACTTCGCCAGATACTTTTTCAGCGCCTCGACCATCGACGGGGTCGCCGGGGTGGGCGCCTCGATCTCGATGGCATAGCCTTCCTCCTTGAGGGCCTTCGCCGTAGCGGGGCCGAAGGTGGCAAAGAGCGGACCTCCTTTCGGACGCTCGGGGAAGTTCTCCTTGAGCGAGCGGATGTCGGCCGGACTGTAGAAGATTACCAGGTCGTAATCGGCCAGGCGCACGTCGTGCAGGTCGTTGCTCACGGTCTTGGCGAGCACCATGCCCGTGCAGTCAAGCTTGGCGTCGGTGAAGAGCCGGCGGACGGACTCCTTGAGGGCATCGGTGGAGGTGATGAGGAACTTCTCGCCGCGGTGCTTGGGGAGCGTCGCGATGGGAATCACCGACTTGAGGGAGTTCTCCCCGTAGAAAATCTTCCGTTTGCGGTACACGATATACTTCTGCAGATAGACGGCGATATTCTCCGACGAGCAGAAATACTTCATCGTGTCAGGAACGACGGTCTTGGTCTCCTCGCAGATGTGGAAAAAGGCGTCGATGGCCAGTTTGGAGGAGAAGACGATGGCCGTGTAGTCGAGAATCGAAAGGTGCTGGGCGCGGAACTCGCGCATCGAAAGCGGTTCTACCCGGAAGAAAGGACGGTACTCGACCGTCAGGTTGTATTGCTGGATCATCTCGTCATACGGCGTTCCTGCGCCTGCCGAGGGGATCTGTTGCGAAATCAGAATTTTCTGAATGCCCATAAAACTACACTAATAAATAAACTGCCCCTGCTATGGGTAATAAATCAAGTCCGCAAAGATACAATAAACTTGAAATATGCGAAAATTTTGGCGTTAGAAAGACCTTGTAACTCTTAATGAGATAGGTAAGTAGCGCAATACCGGCAAACCCGCCCAGAATGGCCGTGGTGACCACCGGCACCGTGCCGGGCGCCGCGAAAGGCAGCACGGCCACGGGCCCCGAAAGGAGGGTGCAGAGGATGAAAATCGAGCGGAAGAAGCGTCCCGTATCGGCGGCGACCGTCGGGTTGACCGAGCGTTTCTTGACGACGAAAAGAATCACTTCGCGCAGGATGGCCCAGCCCGCCAGCACGCCAAGGGTGTACCAGGTGCCGTGGTGCGAAGCGCCGCTGACCACCAGCAGCAGGGTGTAGGCCAGGAGGGCGAAGATATAGGTCACATCCACCGACTGCTTGAAGTTGATGCGGCAGACCAGTTCCCGCCGCCGCGCCTCGGAAAACAGCATCGAGAAGCTGCCGCCGACGGCATCAAGCAGGTTGGTGAGGAACGGAAAGCAGAGGGCCACCAGCGCCACCACGATCCAGGGAATCTCGGGCGGGCACATGGTTAGTTGCTTCTTTTGGCTTTGTATCCCAGGGAGAGCAGCAACTGCAGAACCCGCTCGCGGAAGTCGCCCTGGATGAGGATCTCCCCATCCTTGGCCGCCCCGCCCACACCGCAGCGCGTCTTGAGGGTCTTGGCGAGCGCGGAGAGGTCGTCGTCGCTGCCCACAAATCCGGAAACGAGGGTCACCTGCTTGCCGCCCCGGTTCCGGCGGTCGATCCCCACGAGCAGCTTCTGGCGCTCCGGCGGAAGGGTTTCAGCCACTTCCTCCGCAGGCGTCTCGTACTTGAAATCGGGGTTGGTGGAGTAAACCACCCCGAGCCGCTCTTTCCAGTCGTTTCCGGCCATGGGGGTATGATAGTTGCTTGTATGAGACCGCAAAGTTAGTATATTTGCATACTTATACCAAAACGTCGAAAAAATCAGACTCAAGATATGGAAAAACAGAGATTCCGCCTCCTGAACAACATCGTATCCCTCGTGGTGCTGGCCCTCTCCGCACTGGTCTATCTGCTGACCATCGAACCCACCGCCAGCTTCTGGGACTGCGGTGAGTTCATCGCATCCTCCTACAAACTGGAAGTGGGCCACGCACCGGGCAACCCGACCTTCAACCTCTTCGGCCGCTTCTTCACGATGTTCACCGATCCGGCCCACGCAGCCGCAGCGGTCAATGCGATGAGCGCGCTCTGTTCTGCCCTCACGGTCTTCTTCCTCTACCTGACCATCGTCCACTTCGGCCGCCGCATCCTGGAAAAACGCGGCAAAGAACTTACGGTGGGCAACGTGATTGCCCTGCTCGCCTCCGGCGTGGTGGGTGCGATGGCCTACTGCTTCTCGGATACCTTCTGGTTCTCGGCCGTCGAGGGAGAGGTCTATGCCATGTCGAGCCTCTTCACCGCCGTGGTCTTCTGGGCCATCCTCAAGTGGGAGGAGCAGGCCGACCAGCCCTGGTCCGGCCGCTGGCTGATCCTGATCATGTTCCTGATGGGTCTCTCGGTGGGCGTTCACCTGCTGAACCTGCTCACCCTGCCGGCCATCGTCTTTATCGTCTATTACAAGCAGAAACAGGGCAAGATGAACTTCTGGCAGGGGCTGGGCGTGCTGGCGCTCTCGGGCGCGCTGATCGCTGTGGTGCTCTTCGGCATCATCCCGTACCTGCCCAAGATTGCCGCCTTCTTCGACCGCCTCTTCGTGAACGGCCTCGGCGCGCACTTCAACACCGGTGCGGCCGTGTTCCTGATTCTGCTGCTGGCGGGCTGCTTCCTGACCATGCGGATCCTGCGGCGCCGCGAGAAGCCGCTCTGGCACACCGTGGTGCTCTGCCTGACGGTCTTCATCATCGGCTACTCCACCTTCTGCGTGACGGTGATCCGCTCCTGCGCCAACACCCCGACCAACGAATACCAGCCCGACAACCCCTACACGCTGGTGCGCTACCTCGAGCGCGAGCAGTACGGCTCCTCGCCGCTGCTCTACGGCCAGACCTACAACTCCCCCTATGAGGTGGATGTCAAGAAATACTGGACCCCGCTGGACGGCCGCTACTACCGTGCGGAGAACCTCGTGCCGGTCTATGTGCCGCACTCCAAGATGATCTTCCCGCGCATGTGGAGCTCCTTCAGCGAGCGGGACAAGCAGTTCTACGAGGGTTATGTCAAGCACAAGAAGGCCAAGCGTGTAAAGGTGGGCAACGAGACGCAGATCGTCCAGATGCCCTCCTTCGGCGACAACCTGCGCTTCTTCTTCGACTACCAGATCAGCTACATGTATGTCCGCTACTTCATGTGGAACTTCGTGGGCCGGCAGAACGATTTCCACGGCCAGGTGCCGGGCGACAAGATTCACGGCAACTGGGAGAGCGGCATCGGATTCCTCGACCGGGCGCGCCTGGGCGACCAGAGCATTGCGCCGGAGGTGCTGAAGAACAACCGCGGCAAGAACCATTACTTCTTCCTGCCGCTGCTGCTGGGCCTGCTGGGCCTCTTTTTCCAGATCCGCCACGACGGCCGCGGCGGCTGGGTCACGGGGCTGCTATTCCTCCTGACGGGTATCGCCATCGTGCTCTACCTCAACCAGACGCCCTACCAGGTCCGCGAGCGGGACTATGCCTATGCCGGGTCATTCTACGTCTTCGCCCTCTGGATCGGCCTCGGCGTGCTGGGGCTGCAGGCGCTGTTGCAGAAGCTCTTCAAAAAAGATTCCCGGGGAACGGCCAGCGCTGTGGCGGCTACCGTGCTGGGCCTCTGCATTCCGCTGCTGATGGGCTGCCAGAATTGGGACGACCACGACCGCAGCGGCCGCTACACCGCCCGCGACATGGCCTGGAACCACCTGATGAGCTGCGACAGCAACGCGCTGATTATCACCCACGGAGACAACGACACCTTCCCGCTCTGGTACATTCAGGAGGTGGAGAGCGTCCGCACCGACGTGCGTATCGTCAACACTTCGCTGCTCGGCACCGACTGGTATATTGACCAGATGAAGCGCCGCCAGTACGAGAGCGCGCCGCTGCCCATCGATATCGACCGCATCCAGTACCTCTACGGCACCAACGACTTCCCGTATGTGGCGAACCTGATTGACCGCCCGATCCTCGCTTCGGAGGCCATCGCCATCTTCAAGAATCCCAAGTTCAAACTCTCCGACGGCAAGACGGACTACATCCCGGCCAAGAAGCTGCTGGTCAAGGTGAACAAGGAGAATGTCCGCAAATACGGCATCGTGCCGGAGGCCGATATGGACCTCGTGGCGGACTACCTGGAACTGGAGATCGAGCCGGATCGGATCGGCAAGGTGGACCTCATCATCCTCGACATCCTGGCCAACTACGAATGGGACCGCCCGATCTATTACGTGGTGCCCGATGCCGACGTGCACCTGGGTCTGGACAAGTGGAGCCAGTATAACGGCTTCTGCTACAAGCTTGTGCCTATCAAGACCGGCAATTCCCGCGACAAGGAGTACATCGACCTCGACAAGATGTACGACCGCATCATGAACGTCTATGCGCTCGAATCGCTTGCCAAGAGCGGGGTCAACTATGACTACCAGAATATCTACACCTTCGAGGCCGTGGTCCCGATGCGCGAGATGTTCGTGACGGTGGCCGAAGGGCTGGCGGCGCGCGGCGACAAGAAGAAGGCCCTCGCGGTGCTTGACCGTGCGGTGGAGACCCTCCCGCAGGCCAACTTCCCCTACAACATCTCCTGGATGCGCAGCATCAACGAATACGCCCTGCTGCGGATCGTGGACCTCTACCTGCGCCTTGACGCCCGGGAGAAGGGCCTGGCGCTGGCCGATGCCTTCGTGGACGAGACGACGCGCGTCATCACCTACTTCTCGCAGGAATACCGCGGCGAGATGCTCTCGCGCAAGACGGTGGAGGATAACTTCAATTACTTCTCCTTCCTGCTGCAGTCCCTGGAGGGAGCCGGCCTCAAGGAGGAGGCGGACGACTTCCAGGATCGTCTCTATGACGCCCTGCATGTGATGTAAATCCTGCTTATGAATATCCGCTCGCTACTGAAAGATACGGCCATCTATGGGCTCTCGAGCATCGTAGGGCGCTTCCTGAACTACCTGCTGGTGCCGGTGCATACCTACCGGATCGCGGCGGGCAGCGGCGGTTATGGCATCGTTTCCAACCTCTACGCCTATGTGGCGCTGCTGCTGGCCCTGCTGACCTTCGGCATGGAAACCACCCTCTTCCGTTTTTCCAACAAGGAGGGCGAGGATGCAGACCGCGTCTATGGCACCACCCTGAAGCTGGTGGGCGGCGTCTGCCTGCTCTTCCTGGTGGTGGTCTTTGCGCTGCTGGGCCCGATTGCCGGCGCGCTGGGCTATGCCACCCATCCGGAATATGTGGGCTGCATGGCCGCTATCGTGGCGATGGACGCCTTCCAGGCCATCATGTTCTCGCGCCTGCGGCAGCAGCGGCGGCCCATCAAGTTCATGACGCTGAAGTTCGCCTTCATCATCCCGAACGTGCTGCTGAACCTCTTTATCTTCTTCGTGATGCCGCGCGTGCCGGCGCTGAATGAGATTTTCCTGCGGTTCGACGGCGGCGTAGGGCTGATCTTCTTTGCGAACCTCATCTGCACCGCGCTGGTTTTCATTGGCTTTGCCAAGGAACTGGGCGGCCTGCGCTTTAAGTTTGACAAGGCGCTGGCCGGGCGGATGCTGCGCTACACCTGGCCGCTGCTGATCCTCTCGCTGGTGGGCATTCTCAACCAGGTGGCGGACAAGATCCTCTTCCCCAAGCTGATGCCGGGTCCTGAGGGCCTCGTGCAGCTGGGTATCTACGGCGCCTGCGTGAAGATTGCGATGATCATGGCGCTGCTCACCCAGGCCTTCCGTTACGCCTACGAACCTATCGTCTTCAACGGCAGCCGGGACCGCAACAGTCCCGAGACGCTGGCGGACGGCATGAAGTTTTTCGTGCTCTTTTCAGCCATCGCCTTTCTGGCGGTGATGTTTTATATGCCGGTTCTGCGCCACTTCGTGCAGCCCGGCTACTGGGAGGGCCTCGGCGTGGTGCCCATCGTGATGCTGGCCGAGGTGTTCATGGGCATTTACTTCAATTTGTCCTTCTGGTACAAGCTGAGCGACCAGACCTGGTGGGGCGCCGTGATGAGCGCCATCGGCGCGGCGGTGATGATTGCGGTGAACGTGATTTTCGTGCCGCGCATCGGCTACTGGGCCTGCGCCTGGGGCGGCCTGGCCGGCTACGGCACGGCGATGCTGCTGAGCTGGCTGATTGGGCAGAAGAAGTTCCCCGTGCCCTACGACCTCAAGAAGATCGGGCTGTACGTGGTTCTTGCCGCCGCCTGCTACGGCCTCTCCCTGCTGACGGCCCGCCTCCCGATCGTGTCGCAGCTCCTGCTGAACACCGTTATCCTGCTCGCCTACTGCTTCCTGGCACTCCGCACCTCCGGCCTGTTGCGCTCCCTCCGCCGCTGCTAACCCCGTCCCGCTATCTCTGTCCGCGGGGTTCAGACCCTCTGGAAACGCAATACTTTCTTTAAAACAGTGTTACATTTAGAGGCCCACTACGTTATACATAGCGAGATGGAGGATTATTTAACAAACGCTTTCGTAAGAATCAGGGGGAAGTTGATGGGCCTGTCGCGAAGTATTCTTCGCGACACCTCTGATGCCGAAGATGCTTTGCAAGAGGCGTTTGTTAAGCTATGGGGCAGGTACCAGATCCGCTCTTCACAGGAAGCGGAGGCCTTGCTGAACCGAGCGGTCCGAAATGCCTCGATAGATGCTTTTCGTCAGCGGAAGGATTTCCCTATCAATGGAAAAGATGTAGCGGGTGAAGAGCCCGAACCAGCCCTGGATAGGGAGGCATTATTCCGAAAGGTAGAGCAAATGATGGAATCCGATTTGACAGAAACACAGAAATATATAATCCGTCGCCACGAATATGAAGGCGCAAAACTCCAAACGATTGCCCGTGAACTGGAAATGAATCCGCCGGCCGTGCGGATGCAGCTGTCCCGGGCAAGAAAAACAATCCGAGACCGGTATGATGAACAAAAACTATTATAAACAATTAAGCCGGAGATACTTTGAAGCCAGCTTGTCTCCGAGGCAAGAGCGACGATTGATGCGTTTTCTTTCCCGGACGGAAGACCCCGACTTTGATGCAATCAAGGCCGTGGCTGGCTATTTCGCAGCAGGAAAAGACCTTCGAGCCAGTAACTCCATCTGCCCTGTATTCTTCCGGCCTTGGCTCTGGGTCCCTTCTGTAGTGGCCGCCATTGTTGTGGTGATCAGCATTTCCGTCGGAGTCGATATCTCACGAAAAACCCGGCAGGCGGACAGCCTGGCTTCAATGGAAAATACATTGATAGCTATGTTTTCTGCTGGCGCGGATGTTGACGCAGAATTGTCTAATATAATGACAGTGAGCAAATGAAAAGAGTGATTACTTTGTTTGCCGCCCTTCTTTTGGGAGCGCCCCTATTCGCGCAGGAGGGCCTTTTTGTAGAGGACCTGTTCGAGGGGAGGGTTATTTCCCCAAAAATCATGAAGAAGACCGTAATTAACGGTTCCCGCCTCGAACCGTATAAACTGGATACATATAAAAGCCTTTCATTTGAGGTGGCCGAAGCTGCATTTCATAAGGTGGAAATCCTGATTATCAAGGATTCCAATGCGGCTGAGGATAAACAGATGGAGTACGTGGGCGACCATCTGACGTATGCCGTCATCAGCCTCCCTAAAACCTATACCGGACTCAACCGGTTCCTCTGTTTCCAGGCAAGGGAAGAGAGGGGCGTCTGGACCGTCACCGTTGTGTATCTTCGCGGTACGGCTTCCGTCGAGGATCTGGAATCGATGTTCAACAAGAGAAAGAAATAATACGATGAAAAGAATAATATGGCTTATTGCCTTGATTATGTCGGCCCCGATGGCCACGGGCCAGGATCTGCTTGATTTTAACAATCCTGCCATCTTGGAAGTTGAAGAATACGGGAGGCCGGCAGAGGTAACCTCCGGACACGCGGTCTCGCTTTCTGTGTTAGGCCTGGAATACAGTTATGAATGGGCTCTCAGGGGCAGCTGGTCCCTGATCCTGCGGGCGGGAGTTCCATCGGTATTGGTCGATTCGTCCGGTTCTTACGACGGGACTTCAAGCAGTCTCAATTTTAATTTCGGCCCTCGGCCCGGCCTAAGCCTTGAACCCAGATACTATCACAATTTACAGAAACGGTATCTGGCCGGAAAGAAAACGGCCAACAACAGCGCCAATTATTTCAGCGTTTTGACAAAAGCTTACACTTCAGTCGGGGCTTTGAACCTGTCCTTGATACCGACGTATGGAATTCGCAGGGGTGGCGACCATTGGTTTCAGGAGTATTCCTTTGGCGTGGCTTTGCATACGAGAAGTGTGGTTGCGGTTCTGCCTCATCTGGGTTTCAGATTTGGCTACACCTTTTAGCCTTGGCATCTAATTCGCTGATATGCTGAGAGATACTTAAAGTGCTACCCCCGCCGGAAGGGGGTAGCACTTTAAGCTACTAACTGATTCTCAGTTAGTTAAGTGCCAAGGTGGATTATTGCACGGAAATCTGCTTGACGGGGTTGGGTTTTTCGACCTTGACGAGTTTGGGCAGATGGACGTTGAGGACGCCGTGCTCGACGCGGGCTTCGATCTTTTCAGCGTCGACATCGTCCGGCAGCAGCAGGGTCTGCTGGAACTTTTCGTAGGAGAATTCGCGGCGGAGATAGCGGCCGTGATGTTTGTCGGCCTTGTTTTCGGATTTCTTTTCCATCTCGATATGGAGGTTATTCTCTTCGTCTACGTGGACTTTGAAATCCTCTTTGGTCAGACCCGGAGCGGCGAGTTCCACTTCGTATTCTTTGTCGTTTTCAATTACATTGATGGCCGGAGCCGTATAGGAAGTCCGTTCCATCCAGCTGTTGTCGAAGAAATCATTGAATATTTCGGGCAGCCAGCCATTTGAAGTTCTTCTAACAGGTAACATAACGCAAAAACTTTAAAAGTTCCGGTTTCAGGCTGTGCTGCAAGACCCTATTCCCGGGGTTCCTTTGCGGAACCATGGGTGATTCCTGCAAACCCGGGACCAATGCGGGAAGATGGACGCTTTGTCACCAGCAGGTGCCAGAATGTCCATTTTAGATGCCAAATCAATCTACTGCCAAGAGTAGGACCAGAGGGCGGGACGGTAACGGTCGTTGGCGCGGTAGTGGTCGGCATAGGTGCAGACAATTTCCGCGGGTGCGGCAATGAAGGTGCCACCGTGGGTGACTCGGTACTCTTCCGTCAGCGAAAGTTTCTCTTCCGGATAGGCGTCGAAGAGGAATTCCGTGCGGTCGCTGCGGACGTTCCGGTAGCCGCCGCGGGCGCCGGCATAGCCTGAGGCCTGGTTTACCGGCTGGAGGTTGCCCGGCCGGGGCGCCGTGACAATCACGAAGCTGCGGTTCTCCTTGCTCCAGAGGTTGAGGACGCTGCGTACGCGGTCGCCCACCTTGAGCGTCTGTCCTTCGCCGAGCGCGGTCCATTTGCCGCCGCGCTTCACCTGCCACTGCCGTTCCACTTTCATTTCATTGCCGGCGGCTTTGATCTTCTCCAGCGGCAGGAGACGCTCGCTGCGGGCAATCAGCACGCGGGTCTGCAGCAGTTCCGGCGAGCCTTCGAGGATGGAGGCCACGGCCATGGCGTAGCCGGGCTCTTCCCGCCAGGCCTGCGTCTCGCGCTGTGTGAGCAGCCAGAGGCGGATGCCGTCGGCAATTTCAGCGGCCGTCTGGTTCGGCTCGGGCGTTCCGCCCTCGCCGCTGCGGACGGCGATATCGCGCAGAATGTCACAGACAAAGGCGTGCGCGTAGGCCTCGCTCTCCATCAGGCCCCTCCAGGGCATCACGAGGTTCGGATAATAATACCCGCCCGAAGGGTGCTCCACGGCGTATTCCAGCAGGAATTCCGCCTCCTTTTCCAGGCTGCGGCGCAGGCGCGTTTCGGCAAAGAAGGTGAACCCGAAGAACTTGGCCAGGTCCACGCCCTGGTCGGATGCGGTCATATTGAGCAGGGTGCGGGCGCGGAGTGCACGGGCGTAGAGGCACTCGTACTTGCGCTCCAGTTTGTTGGGATTCAGCCAGTCGCGGGCCTCTTCGTTGCGCGCGTAAGAGGTCCGGCCCACGATGGGAAGCTCCGGGAAAAGCGACCGGACATAGAGATAGAGCTGGATGGAAATGCCGCCCCGCCAGAGCGGGGTCTTCTTTTTGCTGAGGCAGACGCCGTCCAGCCACTGGATGGCCCGGCGGGTGCTGCCGTCGCGCTTGTCGATCCGCGCAAAGCGGTCGAGGACCATCGCCGTCACGTAGGGCGACGAGGGCATTCCCTTCATCCAGCCGAAACCGCCGTCGGCATTCTGGCAGGCAGCGAGCTTCTGCGCGAGACTGTCGGCCTCCTGGCCCAGTAAGTCTCTGACCAGCAGGGCGCCCGAGAGCGAAATGGCATCTTCCCGTTCGTAACGGCAGAGACTCTTTTCCAGGGTGTCCAGCAGCTGGGCAATGGTGCGCTCCTCAAAGATCACCTGCTCCGGATCCGCATTCTGAAATGCTTTGAGCAGAGCGGTGCGCGCTGCCTGCAGATCCGCTCCGCCGCGCAGCAGCATCGAGTGGGCTTCCTTGAGAATCTGCGCGCGCTTGCGCACAGGAACGGCTTGCGAAAGCGCATCGGTTGCGCCGTCGCTCGTGAAGGCCACGAGAATGCCCAGCGTATCGCTGGTGCAGGCGGGAATCTGCTCCGCCACCAGCGTCACGGCTTCCGTCGCCCCGGCAGGCACGGAGAGCGCCTGCGAACGGGTCAGCAGCGGGCGGGCGCCGGGCGTGTAGGGTCCGTCGAAGAGTTGCAGGGAGATCCGGCCGCTGACGGGCGTCTGCGAAGCATTGGCCGCCGTCGCAGCGAATTCCACGCGGTCTTTTTCATAAAGAACAGCCGGCGGCAGCAGCCCCACCTTCACCGGCAGGGTGACGGTCATCAGCCGCTCGGTCAGCGCACTGCGGGCCTGCCTGTCATGCACCAGCGTCCGCACCACGAACTGCGACAGCCGGTCGGAGGCCTTGACGGTGAAGGAGATATTCCCGTCGGCATCGGGCCGCAGGAAGGGCTCGAAGGCCAGAGCGGCGGACAGGTCGCTGCGGAAGGTTTCAGGGGTGGGAATTCCGGCCCCCGTATCGGCCGACTGGGCGACGGCCTCATCCTTCAGGGCAAACGGGATGGCCTCCTCCGCCACGGCCCTCTCTGCGCTGGCCGCGCTCTTGAACATCACCGTATTGACGCTTTTGACGGCCCCCCGGGTCAGCCCGACGCCCTTCGAACTGGCACCGTAAGCAATGACCACGGTTTCTTCCAGAATATCCGTATATCGGAAGTCGCCGGCGTACCAACTCCAGGTGCTCCCCGCATCCTGGTGGCAGTAAGGCACGTTGATATAGGTGCGGTTCCCCTCGGAGAAGACGGGCCAATGGTTGTTCCGCAGGGTGTTCATCGCCTTGTCAAAGACGGTGACGACCCCTTCGGTGCCGGGCCGGGTCCGGAGCGTGAAAGTGGCCTCCGCGCCTGGATGGACGGCATCGGTAAAGCGGGTGAATTCCAGCGGAATCTCCTCTTTTTCAACGAGATATTCCAGGCTCTGGCACTGCAGCCTCCGGTCTTTGAACCAGAGGAAGGTGAGCGTCAGGTTTTCGGACCAGTTTTCGTTGCGCGGGAAGAAGACCTCCTGCAGCGAGCCGTCTGCGCCCGGCTCGCCGGTAATGTGAATTCGCTGCGTGGCGAAGCGCACCGTCGCGCCGGCTGCGTCGGTTCCCCAGAGTTCCGCAATCGCCCAAAGATCGCCTTTGGCGCCGCCCAGGCGGGCCTTCACGCCAGTTTCACACGGGCGCTTCTCGAGATACCATTCGACAGGTGCTTCGAGGGCGGTGTCGGCATCCTCCATCCGGTAGATTTCACGGACGATGCGCGGACGGGTATCCCGGCCTTTGGCATCTCTGGCCTGGATTTCAGCCTCCAGCGTGAAGCGTCGGCCCGATGCTGCCTGCAGCGGAATCTGCAGCAGTTCCCCGGCGGGAATCTCTCCGCTCGCGAGCAGGGTTTCTCCCGTCTTCAGCCGATAGGAGACCGGCGTGCAGGTGGCCGAACCATCGGGCGAAGCCACCTGGAAGCGCGCCTGCAGGGTTTCGCCTCGAATCACGGCAAAGCCGCTGGAGGAGCGGCCGTCGCGGAGCGCCTCGATCGTCAGAGCGAGCGTGGGCGATAGATTGTAACTCTTGTTGAATGAGCGCGATTCCCCCTCAGCGGTGGTAATTTCCAGTTGCAGGGAGGCCCAGGTTCCCTCCGGATGCAGGACGATGCGGAATCTGCCGTCCGCCTCGCAGGCGGTTTCGCCGGATTCCTTGCCCGATTTCCAGGCGATGCGTGCGCCGCTGGCCGGATGGCCGGAGAGCATCGTCACGGTGCCGGAAACGGCCAGTTCTTCGCCCGGCAGGATCACCCGCTCGATCGGGTCAAAGGCCGCATCGAAGGTCGGCAGTACGATATCGCCCACCAGGAAACCGGTGCTGGAGAGATAGTTGCGGCCCTCCAGCAGCTGAATCTGCCAGATACCGCCCAGCGCCTCTTTGGGCAGAGGAAAACTGCCCGCCACGGCGCCGAATTCGTTGGTCACGAGGGTCAGCGTGTCGCCTCTGGCTTCCCGGGGGGCGCTCAGGATAACTTGCAGTTTTCGCCCCTCCGGCAGCACGGTCTGCTCACCCAGCGCGCTCCGGTGCCAGGCGATAGCCTTGAACCGCACCGAATCGCCGCCCTGCACCACGCTACGGTCCAGGTAGATCGCGCCGTGGTCGCTCGCCTGAGGCTTCCAGGGGGTGTAGGGACGCTGCAGATAGACGGGATTGCTCTGGCGGTAGCGGCCGCCGGCATCCTTCGTCGTAAACCAGAATTCATAGCTGTGGAGCGAGTCCGCAGCGGCTTTTTCCAGTTCTGCCGGCAGGCGGGTAAAACCGTCCGGCCGCAGGGCCGCGACCAGCGGCTTTTTGACCCGCATCGTCGTATCGCTCCGGCGCAGCCAGAGCGAAACCGAATCCACAGGGCAGCCGGTTTTGGCATCGGCCACATAGAATTCGCGCAGCCCGCCGTCGTAGCGCCAGGCCACTGCCAGCGAGGCGATCGTGCAGCTTCTGACATGCTTCTTTCCGCCGCCGCGGGTCGTGACGGTATAGGTGTCGTCCGGCAGGTCCGGGATGGCAATCTTCACCGTATCGGTCAGATAATAACGCGGTGCCGGGTTGACGACTTTTTCTTTGTGACGCCCGCCTTGCTCCTGGCCTTTGAGGGTGAGCGTCGCCTGCGGGATATTCTTGAAAAGGACGAGGAAACAACTGTCTGTCGCTGCCGTGATGACGCCCTTCTGGTTCAGAGATTCAGCCACCTGGCGGGGCCGGGAGGCATCTAGTTGCAGGATTTCCCACCAGGAAAGCTTTTTCTGCTTGCGAAGCTGTTTTTGCTGCGCCAGGAAGGCCTGGCAGCGCGCATTCAGTGCCACGGCCGCCGCTTCGCTCCACTTGGTTCCGGAATCGATCCGCTGTTTTTCCAGGTGGATCAGCGCATCCTCGGCCAGCGGCGCCAGTCCGGTCTCCGGGTTGCGGAGCTTGAAGGCCTCAAAGGCGGCAGAATCTGTCGCAGTAGCAAACACAGCCAGCTCGCTCAGCCGCTTCAGGCCCGGCGAATCGGCCTCCAGGCGCGCCGCAAAGGCCTCCTGCAGCAGGCGGAGATATCGCTCCTGCGTCTCCTTGGAACGGGAGCCCAGGAGGAGTGCCCGCCAGAGCAGATACTCGTAGTCGTTGGCAATCTGCGAGGAAGGCAGGGTGATCTGCGGGTCTTCGCGGAAGGATAAAGGATTGCATGTGTACCACTTGGAGGTGCGTCTGGCAAGCAGTTGCGCCCGGCGGTCCGCCAGCAGCGTATCGATCAGCGTCTGTTCGCCATAGCCGTAACGGTAATAACCGCCGGCCGAGTTGCCCATCAGGGCCACCTCCAGCCAGTAGCCTCGCGACTTGAGTTCCTCGGCCAGCTTGGCGCGCTCGCTCTCGGCCACCTTCCAGTTGCGCCCTTCGCGAAGACTCACCAACTGCTCGCCGGCCCAGAGGTAGTGTTTGGACCAGCCCCGCTCGGCCGTATAGGCCTTGTACTCTTCCAGTGCCTCCTCCTGCTCCCGGAAGCCCGTCATGTTCTGGATGCGGGCCTCCCATTTGGTGAGGTAGCTTTGCTCCTTTTGCGTCATGCCGGCATACGGGTCCACCACCTCGGCCCCTTTCACCTGCCAAAACATACCCGGCAGCAACAGCACCGCCGCCAGCATCACTTTCAGAAAGAAACACCGTTTCATACGCGTCGTCTTTTAGGATTCCTCCCCAAAGATACCAATATCAAGCCAAAACAAAGATTTTTTAAAAACGGTTATTGTATTGCACTAAGGAACAAATTCTTCCGCATTTCGCCACAAAAGTTTGGAATAGGCGGTCTGTCTGTGTTACATTAGCCCGAGAATAGTATAAAATGATAAATTTTTATATATCTTTGCGAAGCAGGACATGAAGCGGTTTAAAGTGAGTCAGGTCATCAGGATGCTATATTTGGATGGCTGGGAGGTGGTAAGAATGAAAGGCGACCACCGCCAATTGAAGAATAAGAAAGGAAAACCAGGAACGGTCACAATCAGTGGTAAAAAGAGCGACACGTTGAGCCAGGAAGTCTTGAACAGCATCTGGAAACAAGCCGGATGGAAAAACGAAAAGGAATATGAATAGAATAGATATCTATATTGACTGGGTTCCCAGTAATTATAGCGCCCGGCCCATTGCTGAAGAGATCACCTGCGTCGCCACAGGAAAGACGCTGGAAGAGGTTCAGCAGAACATTGTAGAAGCGTTAAAGTTCCACGTAGAGGGACTTCGGGAGCTGGGAGAACCGATTCCCAGGGCATTGCGGGGCGAATACCAACCTTTCTTCCATCTTTCCACCCGGGCGCAACTGAAGTATGCCGACCGTTTCATCACGCGGAAGGCACTGGCGCGCGAAACAGGCATCGCAGAGCAGCAGCTGAGCCATTATGCCAATGGTCAGCGGCATCCGCGTCCGGAGATGCAACAACGGATTACTTCGGGACTTCAGGCAATCTGCCGCCGCCTGTCCCTGATTCTGTAACAGGACAGGCTACTTCTCCCCGGCCGCTTCAGCGGCATGGCGCTCGCGGCAGATGTCGGCCCACTTGGGGGATTGCGCGAGCAGGTTGTCCAGTGTATCCAGGGTGCCCGGGATATCGATGCCCTGCGGGCAGACGCTGCTGCACTGGCCGCATCCCACGCAGGCGGCCGGGCGTTGCGCTTCCGGCAGCGAATCGATAAACATCGTGGGGCTGAAGCTGAACCCGTAGGAGAGGTCGTTGTAGGCCTTGAGCAGCGTGGGAATGTCGAGCCCCATCGGGCAGCCGTCGCAGCAGTAGCGGCAGCCGGTGCAGGGGACGCCCTTCTTGAGGGTCTCCGCCACGCGCAGCAGCCGGGCGTCGTCCTCCGCGGAGAGCGGGCGGCGTTCGGCGAAGGTCGCCAGGTTCTGCTCCACCTGTTCCGGAGCAGACATGCCGCTGAGGGTCACCGTCACGCCGGGAACGTTGCTGACCCAGCGCAGCGCCTCGTCCACGGTGGCTTCCGGCAGTCCGGCCAGCTTGCCGCCGCGCAAGGGCTCCATCACCCAGATGGGAATGCCGCGCTCGTTCAGCAGCGCCACCTTCTCCCGCGCCTCCTGCAGGGTCCAGTCCAGGTAGTTCAGCTGAATCTGGCAGAACTCGATTTCGCGGCCGTAGGGGCCGTCCAGAATCTCGCGCAGCCCCTGGACCGACGCGTGCGACGACATGCCCAGGTGGCGGATGCGCCCCTTCCGGCGCTGCTCCACAAAGTAGCCGAGGATATTCCAGCGCGGGTCCAGATAATCGGCGATATCATTCTCGCACACATTGTGAAAAAGGTAGAAATCGAAGTAATCCACCCCGCACTTTTGCAGCTGCTTCTCAAAGGTTCCCGCCGGGTCGAACACCGGATAGTGCTGGTGGCCCGGGTACTTGGTGGCCAGGTGCCAGCTCTCGCGCGGGTAGTGGCTGAGGATTTCGCCGACTATCGGTTCCGAGGTGCCGTTGTGGTAGGGCACCGCCGTGTCAAAGTAGTTCACGCCGGCGCGGATGGCGCAGTCGATCATTTGGGCCGTGAGGGCCTTATCTACGGTTTTTCCGTCTTCCAGCAGGGTAAGACGCATCGCGCCGAAACCCAGCGCGGAGAGGCGCAAGCCTTTGAATTCATTGTAAAACATATCCAAAGATACGCAAAGTTTGCCGATTTTTTGTAAGTTTGTGACCGAGAAAGAACCCTGTTTTATGCATATCGGAATCGCCGGGAATATCGGCAGCGGAAAAACCACGCTCACCAGAATGCTGGCGCAGCACTACGGCTGGACGCCGAAGTTCGAGGCCGTTACCTATAATCCCTACCTGGAAGATTACTACAAAGACATTCCCCGCTGGTCCTTCAACCTCGAGGTCTATTTCCTCACGCAGCGCCTGAAGGACGTGATGAACATTTCCAAGAGCAAGGAGGTCATCATCCAGGACCGCACCATCTTCGAGGGCGTCTATGTTTTCGTGGCCAACAACTACGCCCAGGGCAACCTCACCAAGCGCGATTTCGACGCCTACATGGACCTTTTCAACGTGGTGATGCAGTCGGTCAAACTGCCTGATCTGCTGATTTATCTCAAATGCGACATTCCGCACCTGGTCTCCCAGATCCAGAAGCGCGGGCGCGACTACGAGCAGACCATGAGCCTCGACTACCTCCGCGGCCTCAACGACCGCTACGAGGAGTTCATCGCCGGCTACAAGGGCGAAGTCCTGACCATCGACAAAGCCGGCCTCGACTTCGAAAACAACCCCGCCGACTTCGCCTCCATCACCGACAAAATCGACGCCCGCCTCTACGGCCTGTTTTGATCAAACTTAACATAAATACCTATGAATCAAGAGTTTAAAAATGTAATGGGGGGGGGTAGTCTGACCTATTCCGCTCCGCAATGCCGAGTCTTCGGCCTCTCGCTCCAGCACCCCATCATGGGTTTGAGCAATCCCGTGCCTGGCATGGCCGGTTTTTATGATTCCGATGACGACATCATCGGGGATACTTTTTAAATGGGAGGGCGCATCATGAAAAAGAATACACTTACCCTTCCTTTTGCTGCACTGATCTTGTGTGCCGCATTTTCGCTCACCTCTTGCAACGACATCGAGCGTCCCGCCGTCTCCGACAACGGCACCATCTCCATCACCTTTGAACAAGTCGACCCCGAGCTCCCGGCTTCCGCCGATGAGGCCACCCGTACGGGGTATCACGACAGCACAATTTGGTGGACAGAGGGTGACAAAGTTTTCTTTGGACAGTATGCTTCAGTTTCTAGTGCAATGACTTATAAAAGCGGTGGCGTATATACGGTAACATCCAACAGAGAAACTCTTCCAACAATTTCAGTGACAACCTTCAATAAGCCGGATGAAGATACTGACTCATACTACTTCTCTATATTTCCGAGCAACTCGTATACATCGTATAACACATCAGCCCTTGGTCGTGTGATCGCTCTTGTGGGAACACCAGCCCGTCAAACGCCTTCATCAAATAGTTATGATCCGGCAGCGGATCTTCTTATTTCTAACTATACTAAGAACCTGACTCCCAGCGGAGAAGGAAAGTATAGTGTGCAGTTGTCCTACTACCGCCAGGTAGCACTGGGTAAGATGAGGATTACCAATCTCCCTTCCGATAGCAAGGTGGATTCTATCGAGTTTTCTGCCATCCATAATGAAAAAGACGTGACGATTGCAGGTGCTAAATGGTATGATTTTCAAGAACTTGATGTCTATTCTGTTTCTTCTCGCAGCTACAAACTGACGCTCGATTATTCCGCACTGGACAGTGCAAAGAATATGACAGCGAATTTCTGCTGCTATCCGTTCGAACTGGATGCGGACGACTCTTTCACGGTCAAGGTCTATACTGCGGCAGGTGAGGTATTCACGAAGAAGGTGACCCTCTCCGCCCTCCAGACCCTGAGCTTCGAAGCCGGCCGAGGCACGCGGTTTACGGTAGATATGTCCACAGCTACGAAGACCGACAGCTGGATTACTGTGAACGAGTATTCCTCTGCATCGCTCTTCAAGAAGACCTATCGGATTTACTATACGTTCAAGGTCGCAGAAGGGAAGCGGACAGTCGCTTCCGGAAAGTTCAAAGCTGTTTCCGAAGCTGAGTTTGCGGCGATTAGCGATATCAGCGCCTACCTTGACGCCAACGGAACGTCTATCAGTGATGACTCTCGCTCTAGCATCAATTCGTCAGGAACGTCCTATGTTTCGAATACTAGCGGCCTTACTGGCGATACCTGGTATGTAGCTATGTGTAAGGTCGTTCTCGAGGATTCTACAGTAGGTATTGCCATGCAGCGGATTAAGACCGACTGGTTTGCCCTGGAGGCTACAACACGGGCAGCCGGCGGCGTTACTGTAAAGGTCTATGGAAAGGATCTTCACGCGACGAATACTAGGAACTTTAGGATGATTGCTACGGACTTGGATAAAGGCGGAAAGTCTTTTGAAGAGTACTATAATTCTGTTTTAAGCCCGGGATATTCTTCTTCGTTGGTTGATGCTGTTAATGGAAAGAACGGTGAAACTGCAGCGGCGTATGCTGCAACAACTCATTATACAGACAAAACAACACCCGTCGCAACTGTGGCCGGAACAAGCTACACCGTGATGATGAAGGCAGTCAATCTCCGAGGTGAGACCAAGTTCGTTACAGCTAGCGCAGTAGCAGGTCCTACGGGGAGCGAGTAGGAGCAACGCATCGCTCTTATAGTCAATACTTTACGAAAACTATGTAAGCAAAAATCGCTTACATAGTTTTTGTTTTTAGCTGGGAGTCAGGAAGTTAGCGTGCTCCTCCCTGATAAGGGGCCGTGGCATTTCCGGCGCCACATAACAAGCTGATTATCAGCTGGTTATTCCGCTTCATCGTACTTTTACGCATAATGGGCAAGAAGCTGTGCGTTTTTTAAATGCCTAATACCTCAATAGATAAAGCCGAACATCCAGATGGGAATGGAGTGGCCTGCGGCAAATTCCATATCGTCTTTTACGAGATATCCAACCTCGGCATCTTTGATTTGTTTCCCTTTTTTGTTCTTCCCTCCAACCTCGAAGGTAATGCCGTCAATCTCAAAATCGGAGATCTTGGAAGATGTGACTTTATGTATCTGCGAGGTCCAGGCCAGGAAGTTGGTCTCACGCATGTTGCCTGAGTCAATGATTCCATCTTCGGAAAGGGCAAGGGCGATGTTGCTGTTGCCAAGATAAAGTTTCTCCACTTTCATCAGCAGATTGTCGCTGTGACCGGGTTCGTGCAGGGCGCCAAAAAGGCCGGATTTGGTGAGATACTCGATGTAATCAGGAACAATGTTGCGGCT